>JALWUJ010000155.1 GCA_027080135.1 Flavobacteriaceae bacterium
ATCATACCGTAATCCCATTTGGAAAAGGAATTTGTGGACAAGTAGCGGTTTCCAACCAAAATTTTATAGTGGAAGATGTAAAATCTCAGGACAATTATATTGCTTGTAGTATAAATGTAAAATCGGAAATTGTAATTCCCTTATTTAAAGATGGAAAAAATATGGGTCAGATTGATATTGACTCGAATACTGCTAATGCATTTACTAATAAAGACGAACGTTTTTTGGAATGGGTGAATGAGCAAGTAGCTGCTATTTTGTAAAAAAGTAAACCCAGTAGGTTTAGTAAATCATTGTGTTTTTAATAATGGAATAATTTTCTTTTTTAAAACAGAAGTATCATCTCTCCAATCATCTTCTTCTCTATCCTTCCAAGTAGTTTCCATAATAACCTTGCCATCATTATTATAAACTATATATTTTGACATACCATCAATAACTTTAAAATTATCAGGCGTCATTTCTTTTAAAAAATTTTTATATTTTTGGTTTCTTCTTTTACCATATTCATCTTTAAGTATTACAATATTTATATCCTCTTTTTTCTTCCTTAGAAATTCAATCGTTTTTTTTATTAAATCTTTTTCACTTTCATTATCTACCAATAGAACATAAAATTCTACATTGTAATTTTCTTTTATGGAAATAGCATTATCTAAATGAGCAATACAAGGCGAACACCATATACCAAATGTATAAACTACTAACTTATCTTTTTCTGTATTTTTTGCCAAACATTCAAAGTCTTTTGCATCTATCGCATTTATCTCATTATTTTTACTTTTTCTTAAATTACAATTATTTGTTTCTTGCGAAAATGAAGGAATTTGAAATAAAAATATAATTAATATAACGGTGGATTTTATAATTTTAAAAACACTTTTCATAAAGTTATTTTTGATTTTGGGTTTTAAAAATTGGAATTTAACATCGTTACATCCCTGTTCTAATTGCCTCCACAGGGTCTAATTTAGATGCTGAAATTGCTGGAATAATTCCTGAAATTAATCCAATTCCTGCTGAAATTGCAGTACCTATAAACATATTCCAAAGAGACAATACAAATTGAAAATCTCCCGTAAATGAAGACGCAATTATCGAAACAACAAACACTAAAACCAAGCCAATTAATCCGCCTATTACAGAAAGTATAATTGCTTCAAACAAAAACTGAAATAGAATAAATTTATTTTTTGCTCCCAAGGATTTTTGGATTCCAATTAAGTTGGTTCGCTCCTTTACACTTACAAACATAATATTGGCAATTCCAAAACCTCCTACTAATAAGGAGAAGCCACTAATTAGCCAACCAATACTATTCATAGTTCCTGTAATACCATCGATAATATCTGCAAAACCTTGCAACTGATTTATAAAAAAATTATCAATATCATCAGGCTTTAAGCCTCTGGAAAGTCTCATTTTTTGTTTTAATAAAGCAATGTAACCTGCATTATCAATCCCACTTTCTGGTTTTACAACTATCTGTGGAAAAGTAGATTTGTTATTATCTCCAAATATTTTTCGAGCCATATTAACGGGAATATAAACTGTGGTATCCTTTGAGCCTCCTAGAAAACCTGCTCCTTCTTTTTTAAGTACTCCAATTACCACAAATTTTCTGCCGTACATTCTTACTTTTTTTCCCAAAGCGTTAGACGACGGAAAAAGTGTTTTGGCTATTTCATCTCCTAAAATAATTACAGGAGTTCCGCTGTTGGATTCCGACTCGTTAAAAAAACGCCCCTCTGCTATCTGAAGCGACTCTATATCATAATATTCATACGTTATAGCTCCAATTTGAATATTTGAAACAGAATTTTCTTCATATTTAATAGACGTAGCAGGAACATTTAATGCAAACGAAACTGCTTCGGTATTAGGCATATACCTTTTTAAATATTGGTATTCTTCATAACTTACATCTGGAAATTGTTGCCTTTTCCAACGAGGAATATCTGTGGGTCCAAAAGAAAATCGCATCACGATTATCGTACTATTATCAAGAGAACTGATGCTATCGTCTATTTCTCTTTTAAGCGAATCTACTGCAGCAAGAACTGCAATAATCGAAAAAATACCAATAGTCACACCCAACAAAGATAAAAAGGTTCGTAGCTTATTATTTTTAAGTGCGTTGATGGCAAAATTAAAACTCTCTTTTAGTACACGAAGGTAAATTAGCATCTTAGTTTTTTATAAATTCATTTTAAAACAAGGGTTTTCAACAACAATTATTTCAGTAAAATCAGTCTATTTTTTTACTCAAAAAAGTTTTACCAATATAGGACGTTTTCTATTAAATATTGTTACAAATTTATAGGGTAATTATGTACTTTTGCGAAAGTCTGATTTTTAAACCAAAAATCCAAAATTTCTATGAGCTCAAAAAAGATCACTTCGGCATTAATTTCTGTATTTCACAAAGACGGACTAGCACCTATTGTTAAAAAACTGAGCGAATTAGGAGTCAAAATTTATTCAACAGGTGGAACTCAAAAGTTTATAAACGATTTAGGCATTGATGTAATTCCTGTAGAAGAAGTGACCGATTATCCTTCCATTTTAGGTGGAAGAGTAAAAACATTACATCCAAAAGTTTTTGGTGGAATTTTAAATCGCCAAAACCATGACGGCGATGTTGCCGAAATGAAATCGTACAACATTCCTCAAATAGATTTGGTAATTGTAGATTTATATCCTTTTGAAAAAACGGTTGCTTCGGGAGCATCTGAAGCGGATATCATCGAAAAAATAGATATTGGTGGAATTTCACTAATTAGAGCTGCAGCAAAAAATTATTCAGACACCACTTGCGTTTCTTCAATGGAAGATTATCAGGAGTTTTTAGAAATTATTTCAGAAAACAACGGAAGCATTACTTTAGAACAAAGAAAACATTTTGCAGCTAAGGCTTTTAATGTTTCTTCACATTACGATTCGGCTATTTTTAATTATTTTAATCAAGATCATAGCATTGCTTCTTTAAAAATTAGTGAGCAAAACGGAAAGGTTTTAAGATACGGTGAAAACCCACATCAGAAAGGGTTTTTCTTTGGAGATTTTGATGCTATTTTTGATAAATTACACGGAAAAGAACTCAGCTATAACAACCTTCTCGATGTAGATGCAGCTGTTAATTTAATGGCAGAATTTAAAGGCGAAGCACCCACATTTGCCATTTTAAAACACAACAATGCTTGCGGAATTGCACAACGAAAAACCGTACTTGAAGCCTACAACGATGCTTTGGCAGGCGATCCTGTTTCAGCTTTTGGAGGAATTTTAATTAGCAATGTGGAAATTGATGAGGCTACTTCAGAAGAAATACATAAGTTGTTTTGTGAAGTGGTGATAGCTCCTTCCTATTCTGAAAAAGCATTGAAAATTTTAAAAGGAAAGAAGAATAGAATTATTCTAATACAGAAAGAAATTAAAATGCCCGAAACAACCGTTCGAACTTGTTTAAACGGAGTTTTGGTTCAAGATAAAGACAATCTTACGGATAGTCTAGAAAATTTAACAAGTGTTACCAACAATAAACCTACTGAAAGCGAGTTAAAAGATTTAATATTTGCTTCTAAAATTTGTAAAAATACTAAATCTAACACCATTGTTTTAGTAAAAAACCAACAGCTTTGTGCAAGTGGTACTGGGCAAACTTCAAGAGTAGATGCACTTAATCAAGCCATTGTTAAGGCAAACGCTTTTAATTTTGAATTACAAGGTTCGGTGATGGCAAGCGATGCGTTTTTTCCGTTTCCAGATTGTGTAGAAATAGCAAATAAAGCTGGGGTTACAGCAGTAATTCAACCAGGAGGTTCTATTAAAGACCAATTAAGCATTGATTATTGTAACTCAAATTCTATGGCAATGGTATTTAGTGGAATACGACATTTTAAGCATTAAATTTTATTACATTTGTAAATATAGTTCAACATTTAAAAAAACAGCAAAATAAAATATGGGATTTTTCGACTTCTTAACTGAAGAAATAGCAATAGACTTAGGAACTGCGAACACTTTGATTATTCATAACGATAAAGTGGTTGTTGATTCACCTTCCATAGTAGCCCGAGACAGAACAACTAAAAAAATTATTGCAGTAGGAAAAGAAGCTAATTTAATGCAAGGAAAAACCCATCCCAATATTGAAACAATAAGACCTTTAAAAGATGGTGTTATTGCAGATTTTGACGCAAGTGAATCTATGATAAATATGTTTATTAAAGACATTCCTGCTTTAAAAAAGAAATGGGTAACACCATCACTTAGAATGGTAATTTGCATCCCAAGCGGGATTACTGCTGTAGAAATGCGAGCTGTAAAAGAAAGTGCAGAACGCGTTAATGGTAAAGAGGTATATCTAATTCACGAACCTATGGCAGCTGCTATTGGTATTGGTGTTGATATTATGCAGCCAAAAGGAAATATGATTGTAGATATAGGAGGAGGAACTACCGAAATCGCTGTAATTGCATTGGGTGGTATTGTGTGTGACCAATCTGTAAAAGTTGCTGGTGATGTTTTTACTAACGACATTATTTACTATATGCGAACTCAACATAACCTTTCTATTGGAGACCGCACTGCCGAAAACGTAAAAATACAAATAGGTTCAGCTACTGAAGATTTAGAACTACCACCTGAAGAAATGGCTGTTCAAGGGCGTGATTTATTAACAGGAAAACCAAAACAGGTTCAAACTTCATTTAGAGAAATAGCCAAAGCTTTAGACAAATCTATTTTAAGAATTGAAGATGCTGTAATGGAAACCCTTTCTAAAACCCCACCAGAACTCGCTGCCGATATTTACAATACAGGAATTTATTTAGCAGGTGGTGGCTCAATGCTTCGTGGTTTAGACAAACGTCTTTCTCAAAAAACAGATCTACCTGTTTATATTGCTGAAGACCCTTTACGTGCGGTAGTAAGAGGAACAGGAATATGCCTTAAAAACCTTAATAAATTTAAAAGCATTTTAATTAAATAAAACTTTAATAGATAAAGTTTTAGACCAGTTACATAGTAAAAAGGAAGTTCTTCTTTTATTTTTGAAACATCTATAAACCACTCAAATGCAACAAATTCTATTTTTCTTTGTTCGAAATAAAAATTTTCTGCTTTTTGTTGTTTTGTTTTCAATTTCAATTTTTCTTACCATCCAATCGCATACTTTTCATAAAAATAAATTTGTAAATTCTTCTAATTTTATAAGTGGAAGTATTTATTCTATTAAAAATAATATTACAGGATATTTTAATTTAAGAACTGAAAATAACCTACTTGTTGAAGAAAATGGAAGACTCAGAAAAAAATTAGAGGGCTATAAAAAAATTATTTTTATTGAAAGTATAGATACTAATTTACTTTCTTTTAAATATCGTTTTACTTCAGCTAAAATTATTAACAATTCATTTTCAAGTACAAAAAACAAACTTACCATTAACAAGGGAAAAAAAGATAGTTTAGATACCGATATGGGGGTAATAACCTCAAAAGGAATTGTTGGAATTATTGATAGAGTATCAAACAATTACGCGACAGTACAATCTGTTTTAAATACCAATAGCCAAGTAAATGCAAAATTAAAAAAATCTAAACATTTTGGTTCGTTAGTTTGGAATACCAAGGATCCAAATATTGTACAACTTATAGATATTCCAAGATTGGCACCTGTAAAAATAGGTGATACAATAGTTACTGGAGGAAAATCTACTATTTTTCCCGAAGGAATTTTAATAGGTACTGTAATAGATTTTATTCAAACAAAAGATGAAAATTCACTTATTTTAAACGTTCAACTTTTTAATGATATGACCAATATAGAACATGTCTATATTATTAAAAACTTAGATGCTGCCGAAATATTAACCATCGAAAAGGAGTTAGAAAATGCAGAATAATCAAATCTTAATCAATATTTTTCGGTTTGTTATTTTAGTATTAACCCAAGCCCTGCTTTTAAACCATATAGATTTTTTGGGATATATTAATCCTTATTTATATATACTATTTATTTTAATTTACCCAATAACTGGAAACAAAAGCTTACTAATACTTTTAAGTTTTTTATTAGGCTTAAGTGTGGATATTTTTTCAAATTCTGGTGGAATTCATGCTGCAGCTAGTGTCTTTATAGCATATTTTAGACCCCTAGCTTTAAAATATTCCTTCGGAATTAGTTACGAATACAACACTCTAAAAGTAAGTAGTGCCGAATTTACTCAACGTTTATTATACGTTAGTTCTTTAGTTTTAATACACCATTTTATTTTATTTTTATTGGAAATATTTAACGTAAATCATATACTATTAATTTTAAAATCTACGTTATTTTCTGGTATCTTTAGTACTATTTTAATACTAAGTGCCATTACCATTTTTAGTAAAAACAACAAGTGAAAAAATATTTACTACTATTTATTGTTATCATTTTTGGAATAGTAATTATTTCCAGATTATTTTATCTTCAAGTATATGATACTTCAGCACAAATTTCTTCCGAAAACAACGCTGTTAAAAAGAAATTTGATTTTCCACAAAGAGGTTTTATTTTCGATAGAAATGGAAAACTATTAGTTTCCAACCAACCATCTTATGATGTAATGGTAATTCCTAAAAACGCAAAACCCTTAAAATCAAAAGAAAAATTAGAATTTTGCAAACTCTTGAAAATTTCTGAAGAAGAGTTTGACAAAAAACTAGAAAAAGCAAAAAAATATTCTCCAAGACTACCCTCTGTAGTTGTTCCACAATTTACCAAAGAAGAATACGCATATCTTTCAGAAAAAATATGGAAATACAAAGGATTTTATATACAAAAAAGAGCTTTGCGAGAATATCACGTAGATCATTCTGCCAATGTTTTCGGTTATATAGCTGAAGTAAACAATAGTATTATTAAAAAAAATCCCTATTATCAAATGGGAGATTTAATTGGAAAATCGGGTGTTGAACAAGAATACGAAAAAATATTAAGAGGAGTAAAAGGTGTAAAATACCAACAAATGGATCGATTTAATAGAGTAATTGGTCCTTACAAAGAAGGTATTTACGATACACTTCCTATAAACGGAAAGGACATTACACTAACTATAGATGCCACCCTACAGGAATATGGAAAAAAATTATTAGTTAATAAACGAGGAGGAATAGTTGCATTAGAACCTGCCACAGGTGAAATCCTTGCCTTGATAACCGCTCCTAGTTATGACCCCAAATTATTAGTAGGTAGAGAGCGTTCTAAAAACTTTACCAAACTATGGTATGATACCATTTCAAGACCTTTATTCGACAGAGTTTTACAAGGTGAATATCCCCCAGGTTCTCCATTTAAAACTTTAACAGGGTTAATTGGTTTACAAGAAGGTATAATAAACACCAAAGAAACAGTTGTTTGTAATGGAAGCTATAATTACGGTGGAAAAAAACCTTTAAAGTGCCACCATAGTAGACCTCCATTAGCTATAAGAGGAGCTATCGCCAAATCCTGTAATAGTTATTTTGCAACTGTTTACAGACGAAGCATTGAAAAATATCCAACACCTCAAGAAGGAATGGACAACTGGAAGCATCATTTAGAAAGTTTTGGATTAGGAAATTATATGGGTTACGATTTACCTCCAGGAAAAAAAGGGTTAATACCCTCAGCAAAATTTTATAATCGTTGGTACAATTATCCAAAATATAAATGGTATGCCACCGCCACTATTTCAAATGCTATTGGGCAAGGTGAAGTAATTTTAACTCCTATGCAAATGGTAAATTTTACCGTAGCCATTGCCAATAGAGGATGGTATTATAAACCTCATATAATTAAAAACATAAAGGGTACAGATACTATTCCTTCCATATACACGAAAAAATATAATACTACCATTAACACTAAATATTTTGAACCTATTATCGACGGAATGTTAGAAGCTTATAGCGATGGTACGGCATCCTACCTAAGAATTCCTGATATTGAAATTTGTGGAAAAACAGGAACTTCAGAAAATTATACCAAAATAGATGGAAAACGTGTACAACTTACCGATCACTCTATTTTTATTGCTTTTGCTCCTAAAGACAATCCTAAAATTGCTATTGCAGTAATTGTTGAAAACGGATTTTGGGGCTCTCGTTGGGCAGGAAGAATTGCAGGATTAATGATTGAGAAATACCTAAAAGGAGAAATTACCAGAACCGATATGGAAGAATATGTTCTTAAAGGAAGTTTGGAAGAAGAATATGCAAAACCTCTTTCGGGAAAACCATTTAAGATTAACTACTAATGGCAAGAGCAAGAAGATTAAAATTTGATTGGATTACCATTATAATTTATTTGGCTTTGGTAAGTATTGGATGGATAAATATTTACTCAGCCTCTTATAACGAAACCTCTGCTGGTTTTTTCGATTTTTCACAAACCTATTTCAAACAATTAATATGGATTGGCCTAAGTCTCGTACTTATTACTTTTATTTTAGCCTTGGAAGCCAAGTTTTATGAGCGGTTTTCAAGTGTTATTTATTTGGTTTCCTTACTTTCTCTTTTAGGCTTATTCGTCTTAGGAAAAAATGTAAATGGTGCTACCTCTTGGTATTTTTTTGGAGGTTTTAGTATTCAACCCAGCGAATTTGCTAAAGCTGCTACGGCATTGGCATTGGCAAAATTTGTAAGTGACATACAAACAGATTTGAAAGAATTTAAAGATCAGATTAAGGCATTGATTTTAATATTTTTACCTGCATTAATCATAATACCTCAACCCGACCCTGGAAGTGCGTTAGTTTATGTTGCACTAATTTTTCCACTTTATAGAGAAGGCTTACATTACATCTATTTATTATTAGGTTTTATTGTCGCTGCTCTATTTGTTACAACTTTAGCAATTGGTGTTCCTTGGGTTACTGTAGGAATATTAATTATTGCAATTTTCTTTTATTTAAAAAATAAAAAGAGAAAACCTAATATTTTTAAATACGGAATTATAGCAGCAGCTTGTATAGGTTTTTCTGTTTCAGTAAATTTTATTTTCGAAAATGTTTTGGAGCAAAGACATAGAGATCGCTTTAATATAGTGCTCGGAAAAGAAGTAGATACTAAAGACATTGGTTATAATACCAACCAAAGTGAAATAGCCATTGGAAGTGGTGGTTGGACAGGTAAAGGTTGGCTACAAGGCACACAAACCAAAGGAAAATTTGTCCCCGAACAAGACACCGATTATATTTTTAGTACTGTTGGTGAAGAGTGGGGATTTTTGGGAAGTTTAGTAGTAGTATTGCTCTTTCTGTTTTTAATTATTAGGCTTTTAATTTTGGCCGAAAGGCAAAAATCGCAATTCAGTAGAGTATATGGTTATAGTGTTGCATCCATAATTTTCTTTCATTTTTTTATAAATATCGGGATGGTTTCTGGGCTACTCCCCACCATTGGAATTCCACTACCCTTTTTTAGTTATGGAGGTTCAGGTTTATGGGGTTTTACCATTCTTCTTTTTATATTTATTAGATTGGATGCTTCAAATTATGTGAATCGTTAACGCCTCCTCCAAGGTTTCAAATTAATTTCAGATTCTAGTTTGTTTTCTACAGAATCGGCTAGCTTCTGGAAGAAATAATTAAAAAAACAAGAACTTGTGATTTGGATGATTCTTAAATATTAAAAAAAAGAAAGGAAACTATAATCGGATTTTACTATATATCTATCAATTTTATTTAAGTTTGGAATATGTTACGAATAACCATCATTTTACTGTTTTTTTTTCTTATTGGGTGTAATAAAACTCAAAAGGAATCATCTTTACTAAAGGAAGTTATTTCCTTACAAAAACAATCCTTAAATAACCTAACAGATTCATCATTTGTCCTTCTTAAACATTCAGATAACTATATAAAGGAAAATCCTACTTATTTTCCAGATTCAATAAAAGCAAAAAACCATTATTTATTAGGACTTCAGTTTAAAAAAAAAGGAAAGCTTGATAGTGCTTTTGTTCATTTTTATTTAGCAACAGATTTTGTTGGTGATTCGATTGTTAGAAAAGCACAAGCAGACTATTTCACAGAGGCTTGGTCTGCCTCAATGGATTTAGAAAAATACGGAGATTGTCTAGTAATTTTAAAACGTTATAGAGCTTCTCTTGGAGATAAAAACTATAGAAAATTATGGCTTAAATCTTATTTCTACGATGTTTGGACATATAAAAGAATGAAAAATTATAGTAAGGCATTAGAAATAAACAAATTTCAAGAAATACTAACAAAACAGATTGACTCTGTTAACCTACCTATACTATTGATTTCTCGTGCAGATATAAAATATCGTTATTTAAATGATAAAAAAGGGGCTTTTGCTATTTTAGATAGTTTAATAGCAAACGACAAGTATTTAACTCCTAACGACAAACGCCAATTATATGGAAAATATGGGGTATTTTCTTATTATGAAGGTAATTATCAAAAAGCGTTAACTTATTATATTAAGACCTTGTCTTTTTCTAAAAAAATGACGAATAATTCCGGTCAATTGGACAGGCTTGCAAATAGTTATAACAATTTAGCTGAAGTTTCAATTGATTTAAAACAATACAAGAATGCGCAAAAATATTTAGATTCTGTTAAACTTTTAGGTTTACATAAATTAGAAGAACGACAACGTAGGTATTTACTCAATTATGAATTACGATTAGCCAATGAAACAAATAAAAACCTTAATAAAGTGATGGCAATAATGGATACCCTTTATGAATCGCAAAATAAAATATATAAAGATAAATTTAACACAGAAATCTTAGAACTCAGTAAAGTTAATGAGAAGAAGAAAAAGTTACTTCTTGAAAAACAAGTTGCCGAAGTTAAAAATGTAAAACTTAAATCTAAAATTTTTCTTTTAGTTACTGTAATTCTATTATTTGGAGCTATAGGATATTTAATATTTCGACAACGTAAACTTAAGTTTGAAAAAGTGGAGCTCCAAATACAACAACGATTGTTACGCTCACAAATGAACCCTCATTTTACATTTAACACTTTATATGCCATTCAGAATAAAATAGAGGTGAATCCAAAAGAAGGTTCCAAATATTTATTAAAATTTTCTAGGCTATTACGTCTTATTCTTGAAAACTCTACACAAGATTATGTATTACTTGAAAAAGAATTGGAAACATTAAAAAAATATATTGACTTTCAATTATTACGATTTCCTTCAAAATTTACCTATTCAATAAATTTAGAACATATGGAAGAAGATGAGCTTGTTTTTATTCCTCCAATGATGATGCAACCCTTTATAGAGAATAGTATTGAACATGGTTTTTCTGGTATTGATTACCTTGGTAAATTGACACTCCACTTATCAATGAAGAAAAATTATATACATTGTAGCATTGATGATAATGGGAAAGGTTTTACTAAAAACAACAAAAAAGATAAAGACTCTATCTCAATTTCACTTA
>JALWUJ010000156.1 GCA_027080135.1 Flavobacteriaceae bacterium
AAACAAGTAGATATTCGTGGTGCCCAAGAAAAAGAAGTTGAAATTGCAGTAGATATCTATAAAATGATGGCTGCAAAAGTAAGTTTTAATGATATTATTGGTGCAGTAAAAAATGGAAATATCACCATGTCTGCTGGTAATTTTATTACTAGTGGACAACGAAGAACCATTCGAGTTATTGGTGAAATTGATAGCCCTTCAGAATTAGAAAATTTTGTGGTAAAATCGGATCACGGAAATCCAATTTACTTAAAAGATTTAGCAAAAGTTTCTTTCAAAGAAAAAGAACGAACTACCTACGCCAGAGAATTTGGAGATCGTGTAGTAATGCTCGATGTTAAAAAACGAGCTGGAAAAAATATGGTAGCCGCTGCCGAAAAAATTAAAGATATTGTAAATAATGCCAAAGAAAACGTATTTCCAAAAAATTTAAGAGTTACTATCGCTAACGATCAATCTTCAAAAACCATTGGTCAAGTAGATGATTTGGTGAACAATATCCTCTTCGGAATTATATTGGTAGTAAGCGTTTTAATGTTCTTTTTAGGTTTTAAAAATGCCTTATTTGTAGGGTTTGCCATCCCAATGTCTATGTTTATGTCTTTGATGATATTAAACTATTTGGGATATACCATGAACACCATGATTCTTTTCGGGTTAATTATGGGACTTGGTATGTTGGTAGATAACGGGATTGTGGTGGTAGAAAACGTCTATCGTCTTATGGACGAAGAAGGAATGACAAGAGTTGAAGCCGCCAAAAAAGGGATTAGCGAAATTGCGTTTCCTATCATAATTTCGACAGCAACGACCGTAGCAGCTTTTATTCCGCTAGGATTATGGCCAGGTGTAATGGGACAATTCATGATTTATTTTCCTATTACTTTATCGGTAGTTTTAGGTTCTTCCTTATTTGTAGCTATCTTTTTTAACTCTGTAATGGTTTCACAATTTATGAAAACCGAAGACACCGATATGCCTATCAAAAAAATAATTATCCTCTCCAGTAGTATGACTGTTATTGGCTTGCTTATTTTTATTTTTGGAGGTGCTTACAAAGGCTTGGGAACAGTTATTATTTTCACGGCACTCATGCTTTGGATTTACCGTTTTGGACTTCGGAAAATGGCAAATCGTTTTCAGAATAAAACTCTTCCTAAATGGGAACGTTTATACGAAAAAACATTACGTAAAGCGTTATCTGGATTTACACCTTACATTCTTTCATTTATTACTGTGGTTTTATTAGTTGTTGCTTTTATGGGCTTTGGAATGTCTTTAAAATCTCATAGAACTAAAGTAGAATTCTTCCCAGATAATGTACCCAACCAAATAATTGTTTATATAGAATATCCTCAAGGAACAGACATCGAAAAAACGAATGCCATTACCAAAAAAATTGAAGAACGAGTATATGGCATCATCAACAGTCCAGAATATATGGATGGTGATTACAATTTCTTGGTCGAAAGTGTGGTTTCTCAAGTTGGTGAAGGTGCTGGTAACCCACAAACAGATAGCGGTTCTTCAGCAGAAATGCCACATCGAGGAAAAATAACAGCTTCTATGCGAGAGTATAAATATCGAAGAAAAGCTGATAGTGAATTTCTGCGTCAGAAAATACAAGAAGCGTTGGTAGGTATATATCCAGGGGTTTTAATTTCGGTAGAAAAAGATCAAAAAGGGCCACCTGCTGGAGCTCCTATTAATATTGAAATTGAAGGAAATGACTATGCTGAATTAATTGTTATTGCTGAAAACATGCGAGAATTCATTAATTCGAAAAACATCGCAGGTATTGATGAATTAAAGATTGATGTTAACAAATCGAAACCTTCTATGCAAGTAGAAATTGATCGTCAAAAAGCAGGAGAGCTTGGAGTGAGCTCTGGGCAAGTTGGACAACAATTACGTAATTCTATTTTTGGATCTAAGGCAGGAGTTTATAAAGAAGATGGTGATGACTATGATATTTACGTACGTTTCAACAAAGAAAACAGGTACAACACCAATGCTATATTTAATCAAAAAATAATTTTTAGAGAGCAATCTACAGGTAAAATTAAAGAAATACCTGTTTCAGTTATTGCAAAACAGAAAAACAATTCGGGTTTTAGTGCAATCAAACACAAAGACACAAAGCGTGTAGTAACTGTTTATTCGGCACTAGCTCCCGGATTTACTGATGCTGGTGTAGTAGTTTCTCATATTCAAAACGAAATGAAAAATTTTCAAAAACTATCTGATGATATTAAAATTGACTATACCGGACAGATAGAAGAACAAAACAAACAAATGTCCTTTTTAATGGGTGCATTTTTCTCTGGATTGGGATTGATATTTTTAATTTTAATCTTTCAATTTAACTCGGTTTCAAAACCTGCCATCATTATGTTGGCAATTTTCTTGAGTTTAATTGGTGTTTTTGGAGGTCTTGTTATTACAGGCTCTGCCTTTGTTATTATGATGACTATGATGGGAATTATTTCCCTTGCTGGAATTGTAGTAAATAACGGTGTGGTTTTGTTGGATTATACGCAGTTATTAATCGATCGGAAAATGGTTTCAAAAAATATGGATGATGAGGATTTAATTTCAGCAATAGAAGTAAAAGAGATAATTGTAGAAGGAGGAAGAGCAAGATTACGTCCTGTATTATTAACAGCCATCACCACTATTCTAGGTTTGGTTCCTTTAGCCATAGGACTTAACATTAACTTTTTTACTTTGTTTAGTGAGTTTAATGCACATGTTTATGTAGGAGGTGACAATGTAATTTTCTGGGGCCCTTTGGCATGGACTGTAATTTACGGATTGTTTGTTGCTACATTTTTAACTTTAATTGTAGTACCTGTTTTGTTTTTTATTACGCATAAACTAAAACTTCGAATCAAACAATGGAAATTGGTTTAAAATAAATAATTTATAAAAAAAAATTAAAACATTTTTCTGTAAGGTTTCCTAAACCTTGAGGTATCACTTACTTGTATAAAATTAGTATTTTTAGAAAACAAAAAAACCTCTTTTCTTCTATTAAAATGAAGAAAAGAGGGTATTAATAGTTAAAAAATATTTACGATATATTAAAACGTAAAACTCAAACCTCCGTTAATAATAGTACCATTAAAACCAAACTGATTTACTTCCCAAGGATATTTAAAACGACCTCCAAGATCGGTTACAAAATCTCCTTTTGTATCAATAGTGTCTGGATATACGTTAAACAAGTTATTTGCAGATGCAAAAATTGCAACGTGCTTGTTAAATCGGAAATTAATAATTAAATCCGTTAACACTTTTCCGCCAAAGGTTTGGTCATAAGCTTCATCTTCAACAGGAAGTAAGCTTCCTCCTGGACCTAGTGGTGCTCCATTTAAACCATTGTTTGAATGTTGCCAAGTAACTTGACCAAAATAAGTATTGTTTAATACAAAATCGAATTTTCCAATTTCATAATTCAAACCTAAAATCGCTTTGGTTTGTGGACGAGAACTTGTAATTCTAGATTGCTCTTTTCTATTAAAAATATCGTAACCATTATCCTCTAAAATTGGTGGGGTATCAATTTTTCCTTGAATAGTAGTTTCGTTGTAATTAAAAGCTAATGAAGCTCCAAATTTACCTTTTCCTAAATCAACTTTATTTAAAGTTGCTACTACATCTACCCCAGTAGTTTTAGTATCTACTGCATTGATAAAGAATTTTAAACTAGTAATAGAGTTATCAATCAAAATTTCTTCAACTGGATTTATTGTATTGTCATCACCATCAAATCCTATTTCTCCAGAAAATAACACACGTCCATCCACTTCTACTTGGTAAAAATCTGCCGTTAATGAGACTTTTGGAGTAATTTTATAGGTAATTCCTGCCGAAAGGTTTTTTGAAGTTTCTGCTGTTAATTGTGGAACTCCTAAACCTTCTCTAATAATGGGATCTACATTATTAAATGTTCCTTGATTAGACACGGTTCCGCCAGATACTAAAGTCTGAATATTACTTAAATAAATTTGATGTAACGATGGTGCTCTAAAGCCAGTTCCATAAGATGCTCTAATGGCTCCTCTATCGTCTCCAAGTATATAACGACCACTAACTTTCCAAGAAGTGTTATCTCCAAAATCACTAAAATCTTCGTAACGTACAGCTCCTCCTAATAATAATTTATCTGTAATATCCCAATCTAAGTTTCCATAAACACCAATACTGCTTCTGTCTGCACTTAATGCATTAGCAGGTTGTAATCCGGGAAAAGATTGTACTCCACCTCCAATATAAGAAGCAGATTCTCCTGCTTTTGAAACAAAGGTTTCTCCTCTAGCTTCAGCTCCAAATCCTAAATTTACAGAACCAAAACTTCTATTAATATCAAGATTTGCTAAAAGACTATCAAAGGAATAAGCACCAACATCAAAAGTAGTTGGACTTTCTGCTCCTAAAGCTGGGTTTAAACTGTTACCTACTTCGTAGTCAACTGCATTTCTACCATAGGTTCCACTTAAATCTACATCAAATCCAAATAAGTCCCATTGCACTCCTAAAGTATTGTAATTGTCTCTAACTTTTGTTTCAAAAGTAGGTTGAAATCCTTGGTATTCTGTTCCTGCTTCGTGTAATAAATTAAATGGATCTGGAACCCAATATGGAGCTCTGTACAAGGCAAAACTTTTTCCTTCTCGGTAGGTAAATCCACCAAATGAATACACTTTTGCTTTTCCATCTTGGAAAGGCAATCCGAAGTTATAAAATACATCTCCTTTTTTTAATTGAGGTTGACCCACAGTCATTCCTAAATCTGGATTTTCTGCTAACCAATCTCCCCAAACAGGATCGTCAGCTGCAACACCAAATAAAACATCTTCTCCAGGAGTCCCAGCTCTATTGGTTTCTTCTTGTTGGTAATAACCAAAAGTAAGGTTAAAATATCCTCCGTTTTCTCCAATGGCCAAACCAGTATTTACATCGGCAGATAGGTTAAAACCGTCACCCTCTGTGGTAACTCCTGAAGAAATGTTTACGTTTGTTACTCCAACATCTTCTCTAAGAACCATGTTTATAACACCTGCTATCGCATCAGATCCATATTGTGCTGAAGCCCCATCTCTAAGAACCTCCACTCTTTTAAGAGCTGCGGTAGGAATACTTTTTAAATCCACACCTACTTCCCCTTTTCCTGGAGTGTCGTTAATGTAAACCAAGGCACTTTGGTTTTTTCTTTTTCCGTTTACTAATACTAAGGTTCTACTAGGACCTAATCCTCTTAAATCTGCTGGATCAAAATGTGCTGTTGCATCAGATATAGTTTGGTTGGTAGAGTTAAATGAAGGCACCGTATAGGTTAACATTTTGTCAACTGTGGGCTGCCCAGTGTTTTTTAATTCATCTACCGATATGTTATCAATAGGAACTAAAGATGTTAATACCGTTCTAGGTTTCGAACGGTTTCCTACAAGTACTACCTCATCTAAAGATACTCCTTCTTCTAAGCTAATGCTTATAGGATTAGATGAACTTACTTCTACACTTTGAGTGGTTGATCCTGTTGAAGAAACTTCTAGTGTTACCGGAAGGGATTCTACATTTAGTGAAAACTTTCCATCAAAATCTGTAATTGTACCTGTTGAGGTACCTTTTACCAATACGTTTGCCCCAGCCAAAGGAGTATTGGTACCTGCTTGTGTTACCGTACCCGTTATAGTCTCTTGTGCAAAAGCAAAAAGAGGCAGTAGTAGTAGTAAAAACAGGGTTTTCCTTTTCAAATAGTTGTTTTGTTTCATGTTAATTGTTTTTGTTTATATATCGAAAATAATAAAGTTTTAACGATAATCTACAAAAAAACACAATTCCTTAAAAATTTAACATATTTATTGAAGATAACGTGTTCTTAATCACTAATTTAATCTTTTATAAAAATCTATACTTTTTGCCCTTTAATCTTAGTAAATTTGCATCTTTTATAATTTTATAGGTTTTTTACACCTATGCAAATACTATTTTCAGAATGTACAGAAGTCATACTTGCGGCGAACTTAGCGAAAACAATATAAACCAAGAGGTAACTCTTGCTGGTTGGGTTCAAAAATCTAGAGATAAAGGGTTTATGATTTGGATCGATTTACGGGATCGCTACGGAATAACTCAACTTATTTTCGATGAAGAACGAACTGCTTCAGACCTTATGGAAAAAGCTAAAAATTTAGGTCGTGAATTTGTAATTCAAATTAAAGGTACAGTAATAGAAAGAACTTCAAAAAACCCGAACATTCCTACGGGTAACATAGAGGTTTTGGTAACTGAACTTAATGTACTTAACAATGCTCTTACTCCACCATTCACCATCGAAGACGAAACAGATGGTGGTGATGATATTCGAATGAAATACCGCTATCTTGATATTCGAAGAAATCCCGTTCGTGAGAACCTTATTTTCCGTCATAAAGTAACTATGGCAGTCCGTAACTATCTTTCTGAAAAAGAATTTGTTGAAATTGAAACTCCTTACTTAATCAAATCTACTCCCGAGGGAGCTCGTGATTTTGTAGTGCCTTCTCGTATGAATGAAGGACAGTTTTATGCACTTCCACAGTCACCACAAACCTTCAAACAACTATTAATGGTTGGCGGAATGGATAAATATTTTCAGATTGTAAAATGTTTTAGAGACGAAGACCTTCGTGCCGATAGACAACCAGAATTCACACAGATTGATTGCGAAATGGCATTTGTAGAACAAGAAGACATCCTAAATACTTTTGAAGGTCTTACTCGACATTTACTAAAAGAAATTAAAGGTGTTGAAATTGGAGAATTTCCAAGAATGACTTATGATGAAGCCATGCAACGCTACGGAAACGACAAACCAGATATCCGTTTTGGAATGGAGTTTGGCGAGTTAAACAAAGTAACTCAACACAAAGAGTTTGGTGTTTTTAATAATGCAGAATTAGTTGTTGGTATTGCTGTACCCGGAGCAAATAGTTATTCCAGAAAAGAAATTGACAAGCTAATCAACTGGATCAAACGCCCACAAATAGGAGCTTTAGGAATGGTTTATGTACGTTGTAATGATGACGGAACTTATAAATCTTCTGTAGATAAATTTTACAATCAAGAAGATTTGGCTAAATGGGCAGAGGCAACTGGTGCCAAAGCAGGCGATTTAATATGTGTACTTTCTGGTGAAATCTTAAAAGTAAGAACCCAATTAAGTGCCTTGCGGATGGAAATGGCAGAACGTTTAGGGCTTCGTAAAAACAACGAGTTTGCTCCATTATGGGTGGTAGATTTCCCATTATTAGAATGGGACGAAGAAACAAAACGCTACCACGCAATGCACCATCCCTTTACATCACCAAAACCAGAACAGATAGAATTATTGAAAACAAATCCAGGTGAAGTAAAAGCAAATGCCTACGATTTAGTTTTAAACGGAAATGAAATAGGCGGTGGTTCTATTCGTATTCACGATAAAAAAACTCAAGCCATGATGTTTGATTATTTAGGATTTACACCAGAAGAAGCCAAAGAACAATTTGGGTTTTTAATGGATGCCTTCCAATACGGAGCTCCTCCTCACGGTGGAATAGCTTTTGGATTGGATAGATTGGTTTCTATTTTAGGAGGGCAAGAAACTATTCGTGATTTTATTGCTTTTCCAAAAAACAACTCGGGAAGAGATGTCATGATTGATGCTCCAGCAGCAATTGATAATACTCAATTACAAGAGCTTTGCCTGAAGCTGGATACAAAAGCATAAACTTTTTTTAACATTTCTAAAACTCACTGAAACCTTAAGGATAGAAAAAAACTCCTGATAGGTATAAAACCCAAAACAAAAAGACATTTTAATAGGTATTTTTTATTCTGTAGCATTTTGTCATTTTATACTCAATAAGGAACGTCTTTTTGCTCTAGAACTTCCTATTATTTCCAAAAAAACCTAACTTAATTAGAAGATATAATTGTAGTGTGTTTGATATTTAAAAAAAGCCGTTCCAAAATAAATTGAAACGGCTTATATTATTTAAAGAAAAATAGTTTTACTTACCCTAAAGTAACTCTTGCAAACGAAACTACTTCGTTGTTTTGAGAAGCTACATAATCGGCAACACTTTGTTTTTCATCTTTTATAAAATTTTGGTTTAAAAGACATTTCTCTTGATCCAAAGTGGTATTATCGGAGATAAAACGTTCTAGTTTTCCAGGAAGTATTCTATCCCAGATTTGCTCTGGTTTTCCTTCTGCTTTTAATTCTTCTTGAATTTTTACTTTCGCAGCTTCAATTACCTCATCGGTTAATTGTGCTCTTGAAATATAAGTAGGTACATTAATAAGGTGTTTTCCTAGACGTCCTCTTTCTATATTATCTTTTTCAATAGCTGCAATTCTAGCTTCGGTTTCTGAAGCGATAAAATCAGGGTCAAAATCTTTATAAGATAAGGTAGTTGCTCCCATAGAAGCTACTTGCATTGCAATATCTTTAGCTACTTGCTCAGCGTTATCTGATGCTTTTGATAAACCTACTAAAGCAGCAATTTTGTTACCGTGAATATAAGATCCTACAAATGGAGCTTCGATTACTTTAAAGTCATTAATTTGAATTTTTTCTCCAATCACACCTGTTTGCTCGATTAATTTATCGGCAACAGTCATTCCTCCAAAATCAGCAGCAAGAAAAGATTCTTTGTCGTTATGATTAAAAGCAATAGTTGCAAATTGGTTAGCAAGGGCTTTAAAATCATCGTTTTTACCTACAAAATCTGTTTCACAAGCCAAAACAATAGCAACACCTCTTGTTTTTTCATCGTTAATTTTTAGGGTAGCAACACCTTCGCTAGATTCTCTATCTGCTCTTTTTTCGGCTACTTTTTGTCCTTTTTTACGAAGTATTGCTACTGCTTCATCGTAGTTACCATCGGCTTCTACTAAAGCTTTTTTACAATCCATCATACCAGCACCGGTAGCATCTCTTAATTTTTTTACGTCTGCGGCTGTTATATTTGCCATGTTCTTAAAATTTTAGTTATTTATAAGTTTTAAAAAAAAGTCGTTTGGGGTATTTCTGTAAGAAGGAAACCAAAAACGACTTTTATATAAATTGTATTGAAATTTATTCTTTTATTCTTCTTCTGAAGTTGCTTTAGTTTCTACTGGAGTTTCTGCAGATGTGTCAACAGATACTCTTTTACGAGAAGATTTTGTTTCAGAAGTAGCTTTTTCTTCAGCTTGTGCTTTGTCTTTTCCATTTTTTCTTTCTGAAAGCCCTTCAATAATAGCTTCAGATACGCTAGACATAATCTTATTTATAGATTTTGATGCATCATCGTTAGAAGGAATTACATAGTCAATAACATTAGGATCGCAATTGGTATCTACCATTGCAAAAATTGGAATTTTTAATTTTAAAGCTTCTTTTACAGCAATGTGCTCGCGAGTGGTATCTACTACAAATAATGCACCTGGAAGTCGTGTCATGTCAGAAATAGAACCTAAGTTTTTCTCTAATTTAGCACGCGTACGATCTACGGCTAAACGTTCTTTTTTAGACAAAGCGTTGAAAGTACCGTCTTGTTTAGAACGGTCGATAGCTGCCATTTTCTTAACTGCTTTTCTTATTGTTACAAAGTTGGTAAGCATTCCTCCAGGCCATCTTTCAGTAATATAGGGCATATTAGCATTTCCTGCTTTTTCTGCTACGATGTCTTTAGCTTGTTTTTTAGTAGCTACGAAAAGGATTTTTCTTCCACTGGCAGCAATTTTTTTCAAAGCTTCGTTAGCTTCTTCTAATTTTGCAGCAGTTTTGTAAAGGTTGATAATGTGGATTCCGTTACGCTCCATATAAATATACGGTGCCATGTTAGGATTCCATTTTCTGGTTAGGTGACCAAAGTGTACACCTGCGTCAAGTAATTCTTTTACTTGTTCGTTGTTGTTTGCCATTTTGTTTTAGTTTACGTTCTGTAATTTAATAGATAGCAATCTTTCTGCTTTAAGCAGACTTGATTTAGATGCTAAACTAATGTCCCGCCCGGCAGAGCGGGACTAACAGCTTATTAATAATTGTTTGTCGAAAGTATTTCGACAGATTTGTATGAACTTTTTTTTGGAAATAAATCCAAAATAATAGACAGCAGTAAAAAAACTGATGTCTGAGTGTTGTCGAATACTAACGTTTCGAGAATTGGAATTTTTTACGCGCTTTTTTCTGACCGAATTTTTTACGCTCTACCATTCTTGGATCTCTAGTTAATAACCCTTCAGGTTTTAAAATTCCTCTATTTTCTTCGTTTAACTCGCACATTGCTCGAGAAATTGCTAAACGAATTGCTTCAGCTTGTCCGGTAATACCACCACCGTAAACATTTACTTTAATATCGAAACTTTTTTCGTTATTGGTAAGCGTTAAAGGTTGTTTTACTTTATATTGTAGGGTTCCTGTGGTAAAGTAGTTTTCTAAATCACGGTTGTTTATGGTTATGTTTCCTTTTCCTTCAGATACATAAATACGAGCTACCGCGGTTTTTCTTCTTCCTATTTTGTGAATTATTTCCATTACTTGATGTCTTTAAGGTTAATGGTTCTTGGTTTTTGTGCTTCTTGATTGTGCTCTGCACTATCATAAACTTTTAGATTTCTGTAAATGGCTGAGCCTAATTTGTTTTTAGGTAACATTCCTTTTACAGCTTTTTCTACAAGTCTTGAAGGACTTTTTCCGAATAATTCTTTGGCAGAAAGGCTACGTTGTCCACCAGGATATCCTGTGTGTCTAATGTACGATTTGTCTTCCCATTTGTTACCGCTTAAAGTAACTTTCTCGGCGTTAATAATTACTACATTATCTCCGCAGTCAACGTGAGGAGTGTAGTTTGGTTTGTGTTTGCCACGAAGTAATTTTGCAACTTCACTAGCAAGACGACCCAATGCTTGGCCGTCCGCATCTACCAATAACCACTCTTTATTTACAGTGTTTTTGTTAGCAGATACTGTTTTGTAACTTAATGTATCCATTTAGTTCTTTGTCTTATTGTTAATAAATCATTGTTTTTGCCCATTTAAGAACTTTGTTCTCAAAGCAAAAATTATCCTGCTTTTGAGGGGTGCAAATGTAATACTATTAAATAGAAATACAAACAGTTGCGGTTTTATTTTTTTGAATTTAAAAGGAATTTTACCAAATATATTTTTCAAAGTTAAATTTGTAAAAATTGCAAGGTAAACTGTAACAGTTTCACGAACTTTGTGTCACTTAATAAACGATATCCCAAATATGAAAAATTTTCCTTTATTTATATTCAGTTTATTAATTTCAACTATAATTTTCTCTCAAGAAAACAATTCTGAGGAACAAAAAAAACCAACTCAAAGAAATTATACAACCAAACATATTGGTTTTAACG
>JALWUJ010000157.1:0-4539 GCA_027080135.1 Flavobacteriaceae bacterium
AGGAATGATTTACACCGTTGGTAACGAACAAGATTATCATTTTAAAGTACTGTTTTTAATTCTGAAAAAATTAGGATACGATTGGGCAGAACACCTATATCATTTAAGTTACGGAATGGTAGATTTGCCTTCAGGAAAAATGAAAAGCCGTGAAGGAACGGTCGTTGATGCAGACGATTTAATTGCAGATATGGCCGAAACAGCCAAAAAGATAAGTGAAGATTTAGGAAAAATTGATGACTTTTCAGAAGAAGAAAAAGAACAGCTTTATCATACCATTGGCTTGGGAGCATTAAAATATTATATCTTAAAAGTAGATCCTAAAAAACGAATTCTTTTTAATCCAGAAGAGAGTGTGGACTTTCAAGGAAATACAGGACCGTTTATTCAATATACTTATGCGAGAATACAGTCTATATTAAGAAAAGCAGGTAATATTAAACCTAATGAAACCAAAACAACTAGTTTAGCTTCAAAAGAAAAAGAGTTAATTAAACAGTTACAGTTATTTCCTGAAACCATTCAGCAAGCAGCAGCAAATTATAGTCCTGCTTTAATTGCTAATTATACTTATGAATTGGTAAAGGCGTTTAATTCATTTTATCAAAATATATCCATTTTTGGAGCGGATACGGAAGAGGAGAAAAACTTTAGAATTCAACTATCTAAAGCTGTTTCAGATGTAATAAAAACTGGATTTAATTTGTTGGGAATTCAAGTTCCTGAGCGAATGTAAACCTCAATATTTTAAGTGAAACGTACAGCCAAAACTTTCTGCAAACAAGTAGAAATCGTCAAACCGTAAACCCGTTAGTGTTTGTCCAACTGGATTATTTTTCCAAATACTTTTATTATTAAATACCACCTTAAAAGGAGGATGGTTGTTTTGTTGAAGCATTAATGAATAATCGGGAGAGGATTTAAAAAAGTTGAATTCTTTTTCGTGACGGATGACTTTTGCTTTAACAATGCTTCCGTTGGTAAAAGTTTTTTTACGTTTTTGGATGGTTGATTTTGTTTTTTTAATTAAAAGAAAAGCCCCAATGCTAACTATAAAGAAAAAAATTCCGGGAATTACTAAACTTAATTGAAACCAAGTAATTACTACTAAAAGAAGGCTTCCTAATAAAAAAAAATAACCAAAAAACATGCTGGATTTTAATCCTACGGAAAAAGGGATTTTTGTTTCGGGAACTATTCTTGGAATCGTTTCAGAAATGACAATAGGAGTGAACATTATTTGTAAATTTTAAAGCCCACCATTTCATCTTTACCTTCAGCCATATCTATATTGATAGCATATTTTAAATACTTACCGCTGCTAAAAACAAAATAGCCAACATATTGTACCATCGTTCTGTTTTTCATTTTGATAGTAGCAATAGCAGTGGGTTTGTAATCGATGATATTTCTATAGGTCTCGTTTAACACTTTTGTATAATTTTTTAAATAATCACTTATATTGTTGGGCATCTCCTCTTTGTTTTTAATTTCTTCAATTTGTTCGAAAGATTTATTTTTAATTCCTTCAGAGAACACAGTGAATGCCTTTTGTTTTTTTGAAAGTAACTCCAATAAAACAACAGGATAGTTATATTTTAGGGTATCGTTATTAGAGTTGATAAATTCCACATACAAATCGGTGTAATTATTTTTTTCGTCTTCGTTAAAATTATTATAAGCGGTGAGGGTGATATTTGAGGAAGTTTCAGCAAATGGTAAAGTATCTAACATTTTACTTTCTGAAACTTTTATATTAAAACGTTTGATGGTTTTTTTTCCTACGGAAGAGTTAAATCCCTTAGAAAAAGAAACTTTAGCATTATAAATTCTTGCAATTTCATCCAATCCTTTTTGTTCGTTTTCGCTTGCACAACTGGTTAAAATGAGCGAAATAAGTGCGATTTTAAAAAATAATTTCATGGTATAAAGATTTTAGTTAATTGAATTGTTAGCTAATGTAAAAACAATAAGAATGACACTTATGTATGAAAACAAGTAGGAAGAAAATATATATGAATTCATAGAGTCTGATGAACTTAATAGAAGGAGTTTATTTTAGCAATTCGTATTGAAGTGCAATTTTTACCAAACCAGCCGTGTTTCTAGCTCCTAATTTTATGAGCATATTTCTGCGATGTGTTTCAACTGTACCAAAACCAATACAGAGTTTATCGGCAATTTCTTGTGTTGTAAATTCGTCTAAAATAAGTTTTAATACTTCTTTTTCTCTCCGAGATAGGCTGGGGAAGGGGTTATTGGTTTTCTGGGGTTTGTTAGCAACACTGTTTACTACAATTTCGTTGACTGTGGCATCCAAATACATTTTATCTGCATAAACAGTTTCGATAGCTTTTAAAATTTCGTCTTGTCCTGCATTTTTTAAAATATAGCCTTTTGCACCACAAGAAAGCATCATTTTAATTAGACTACTTTCTTTATGCATAGAAATGGCGATAATTTTTAAATTGGGTTGTTGTTTTAAAATGATTTTACAGGTTTCAATTCCATTTAAATTGGGCATATTAATATCTAGTAAAACGACATCTGTTTGTGTTGTTTTTAAGGCTTCAATCCCTTCTTTACCATTTAGTGCAGTACCTACTACCAGAATGTTTTCAATGTCTTTAAGAAGTAATTGAATACCTTCAATTACCATTTTATGGTCGTCTATAATAAAAACTTTTATCATGATAAAGGAATGTTTATGGTGATGGAAGTTCCGTTATTTAGTTGTGAATCCCAATCAATGGTTCCATCTAAAAATTCAACTCTACTGTTGATACTTTTTAAACCCATCCCATCTTTTTTAATAGCTTTGTTATAGTCAAATCCTATTCCATCGTCTTCAATTATCAAATTTAATTCATTATTATGACCTATTAATTGAATTAAAATTGATTTTGCATCTGCGTGTTTGTTGATGTTTGAAATAATTTCTTGAATTAACCTATAGATCATCACTTTTTTTGTTTCTTCAATGTTATTTGGAAGGTTATTTATTTCTATAGAAGTTCGAAACCCTTGTTCATTAAGTTGTTCTCCTAGGTCTGTTACAGCTCCTTCCAAACCTGAAATACTTAAAGCGTGCGGCATCATATTATGTGAAATCCGTCTTACTTCAATACATGCTTCATCTATTAAATCGTTGGTCTTTTTGGTGATATTTAACTGTTCTAATTGTTCAAATTCTTTCTGTATGGTAGTAAAATGAGCTTTTACGGTACTTAGTAAACCACCGAGGCTATCGTGTAAATCTTTAGCAATTCTGAGGCGTTCGGCTTCTTGTCCTTCAATCATACTATTTAGGGCTAAGAGTTTGTTTTTTTGTTGTAGGTCTTTAATCTTTTGCTTTTGAATAGATTGTGTTTGTGAAGCAATTGTTTTTTGGTATTTTAATCGTTTTCTGTAAAATAAATATAGTAATACAAGTAAAACTACTAAGCTAATCATTCCGAAGAAAATCTGATTTTTTTGTCGGTTCTCTTTTTCGAGAAGTAGCTTTTGTTTTATAAGTTGTTTTTCTTTTTTTTCGGTTTCAAATTTGGTGAGTGCTTCGGTTAGGTTTTTATCTTTTTCTGAAGTAAAAATAGAATCCTTAATGGTATTGTATTCATAAAACAGGTTGAGAGCATCTTTGTAATTATTGTTTGCTTTGTAGGCACCAATAAGATCCATCATGGTTTGATAGCGCTCATCTTTAAAATTTTTTTGAGTGTATTTTTCAAAAGCTTTATTTAGGTATTTTTCGGCTTTTATATTTTCATTATTAGATAAATAAACATTTCCCATACCTCGTAAGGTTGCACCATAGCTCAAAATATCGTTAACTGTGTCCACCTCTGTGAGCATTTGTTGGTAAATACCCATGGCTTTTAAATATTCATTATTTTCGGCATAAGCATTGGCAAGGTTGATGGAAAGCTGAACAAAATAATTTTTAAATTGGGGTTTATTTAAATCTTTTACAGCATCGTTTAGGTGTTTAATAGCTGTTTTTAAATCGCCTCTGTTTTTATAAATATTGCTAATGTTGTTGGAAGCAATACCACTTCTTCTGTCGTCTTTTCTAGCTCTGCTAATATCTCTTGATAGAAAAAAATATTTTAAGGAAAGGGAATCGTTACCGTTGTTTTGATAGGCGACACCAATTCCGTTTAAGATGGAACTAAGCCTCACAGAATCTTTTTTTCTATCGAAATATTTTTCAGCTTTAAAATAATAATTTAATGCTTTTTCGAAACTACCATTAGCTACATACGAATTTCCTAAATAATAGTTGGCAAGGGCAATATGAAAGGAATCGTTTCTTTTTTCGGAGTATTCTAAAAACTTATAGGTGTATTTTTGAGAAGCCAAAGGGTCTGAAAATGCTAAAGTTCTGCGAAGCTTGTTATAAGCTATCATTACCAAAGAATCATTACTAGAAGTTTCTGTAATTTGCTTTAAACTATCAACTATATTTCTGTTTTGGGCTTTTAAATTTATTGAACATAAAAAGAAAACCGAGAGGTAAAAAAATATATATTTTTTGAGGCA
>JALWUJ010000157.1:4549-37531 GCA_027080135.1 Flavobacteriaceae bacterium
TTTGTTTTTTTGAATTTCATATTTAAAAGATACAAAAAAAAAATGAAATAGCTTTTTTGAGTTCAAATTCAACAATTATTTTATAGTGGATTAACAATGTAAACTGCACCCGAATTAAGAAAACTATTATCGTTTTGATCTCCATTAATACCTGTTGCGTTAGAATCTTCTTGAAATGAAGATCCAACAAAATATAAGCCATTATTACTTAAGCTTTGGTATTGTGAAAATGTATCATTTGTTTCGCTATTTGATGATTTTATATAACTTGTTTGAGCCCAAGAACCGCCATAATTAAAAATATAAGCAGCACCAGAACCACTTGCTGTATCGTCATTTTGATTAGCGTTAACACCTTTAAAAGCACTTCTTTCATTATATGCACCAACTGCTAACCTACTACCATCGCTATTTAGTGAAACTTGATTCCCAAAACTATCTCCTAATCCAGTATTCGAGGCTTTCATATAAACATTTTGAGACCATGTGGTTCCGCTTCTTGTAAAAACATAAACTGCACCAGAATTACTAACACTATTATCTGCTTCATTTCCGCTAATACCCACAGCATTAGAGTCTTCACCAATGGCACCTACAGCTACTTTTGTACCATCACCGCTAATACTTACTGATATTCCAAAATAATCACTTCCATTTGTGTTGGATGCTTTTATATAAGCTTCTTGTGTCCAAGTTGTTCCACTTCTTGAAAAAATATATGCAGCTCCAGAATCTGAAGCACTATTATCTGTTTCATTTCCATTAACACCTGTTGCATTAGAATCTTCTCTATACGCTCCAATAATTAATCTTGAAGCATCATCGGTTGCACTTAGGGAACGCCCAAAATAATCATTATTCCCTGTATTTGATGGTTTTATGTAGGCTTCTTGTGACCAAGTAATTCCACTTCTTGTAAAAACATAAACAGCACCAGAAGAGGAAGCACTATTGTTGGTTTCATCTCCATTAATTCCTGTTGCATTTGAGTCTTCACCTATTGAACCAACTACCAATCGAGAAGCATCTGAACTTAAAAAGACACTATAACCAAAACTGTCTCCTGAACCGGTATTTGATGCTTTTATATAAGCTTCTTGAGCCCAAGTGGTTCCACTTCTTTGACAAACATAAACAGCACCAGAAGAGGAAGCACTATTGTTAGTTTCATCTCCATTAATTCCTGTTGCATTAGAGTCTTCTGCCGAAGCACCTACCACTAATCTAGTGCCATCATTGCTTAAGTGCAATGATCTTCCAAAATAATCGTTTGCTTCTGTATTTGATGCTTTTATATAAGCTTCTTGTGTCCAAGTGGTTCCGCTTCTACTAAATATATATACAGCTCCCGACTTAGATGCTGTATTGTTAGTTTGGTCACCATTAATTCCTGTGGCATTAGAAGATTCTTGATATGCACCAACAGCTAATAAAGTTCCATCACCATTAATACTAACAGAAGTTCCAAAATAATCATTTATTTCAGTATTTGAAGCCTTAATATAAGTTATATCTTGACTTTCATTGGGAATAATAACAGTGGAAGAAGGGTTTCCTGAACCATCTATTCCAGTACAAACCCATTTACCATCTATGCGGTAACAGGTATTATTTCTTGAAGTATCGTAAACAACAGCACCATTTGGAGCATCGTTTCCGTTTCCGTCTGTAACATCTTCAACTTTTGTAACTCGTGGAAGAATTATTCCCATATTTGATGAATTAATATCTAATGCTCCTTCGGGATTTATAGTACCAATACCAACCTGTGCATAATTGGTTAAGTAAACAAATACTGAAATGAAAAATAATATTTTTGCTTTCATAATAATTAATTTAATCAATAAACTCTATGCACTTGTAGGTTAAGTTATTTTTTTAAAATGATAGGTTTTTGATCTGGAACAAGAAAAGGGCAATCTTCTTATTGAAAACTAAATTAGTTGATAATTTTATAAAAAACACCTATGAATTCTATGAGAAGTAAAAAATCTATGAATTCATAGAGGTTTAAAATCAGGTTATTTTTAAATGATAATTTCTCTATAATGTGCTTTTAAGAATGTAACCACTTCTTTTTCTACTTTTTTCATCTTTCCGAAGAAGAAAATAAAGTAGATTAACAATGGTAACAAAAACCCTAAAAGTACTAATGTGATTGTAAATATTATTTGTGCTGTCATAGTGGAAAAATTACCATTTACAATTAATGATTTTTTCCTAACCAAAACCACAGCTCCAATTAAATTGGTTTTAGCAACTACGATGACACCTTTACCGCGAGGAGAAATTTTAAATTTATCTCCAAAGTTTTTCTTAAGCTTATCCATTAATTCGTCTCGACTAATTGCGTTTTCTTGTATTTTAATTTTCATGATATTTTTTTAAAATTAATAACACCCACACTACCTTTTTTATAGGGTGTAGGTGTTATTTGTTGCTTTTATTCGTCTTCGTGAACCCATTCCATTTGCATCACAATCATTTTAAATCTAGATTGCATGGATTGTTGGGAATACCCTGGATATTTTTTTTGAGCTTTTGCTAAAAGTTTTTTGGGAACTACCTTTCCGCCTTTGCCTTGTGAAATGGCTTTTTCAAAACTTTTAAAAGCTGCTATTTGTCGCTCTTTTGGCGATAATATGTTATTGGCACTATTCCAAACATCTTTTACATTTTTACAAGAAACGGAACTTACATCTATCCAAGGGTTACAACTATCTAAATTGATGGATATTTGTGCCATACCTTGTTTAAATTTTTTTGAAACGCTTTTGTCTTTGTTTAGCTTGTCCCAAATTAATTGGTTGTTACTTGATTTGGTTTGTGAAATCCCTGTAAAAGAAAGGATAAAACAAATACTGAGAATAATGTGTTTTACTGTTTTCATACTATTGATTTTAATTAATAATTTTATAATGTGATTAATTATTTTGTCTTTGTTGATATAACCAAGGTGAATTCTCCTTCGTCTAAACCTTCTGCACCAGTAACTCCAATAATTAATCTATAAGGAGTATTTAATGCAATTAAGTCTTCAACAATACGAGTGTGGTCTTGCGTTTTACCTCGTTTGAGGCGATCCCATTTGTGAGCTACTTCACAACGAATACAACTGAGTAAATTAGGAACAATAGGCATTTTATCTACACCAACTTCATAAGCATAAACACTTAAGTTTGCTTCAGAGTTGGTTGGAATTACTGTTACGGTAACTTCACTATATTTAGGAATAATCCCAGTATAAAAAACATGTTTTCCTGTAAATATTTGTTTTTGAGTTTCAGGAAAACAGGCGTTTTGGCTACTCCAAGCCCAGGATAAATCTTCGATAAAAATACCTTCAGAGAGATTTCCAGAATAAGAAGTGTCTTGGTTGGGCATCATTTCAATTTCAGAAATATTGGGCTGTTGTTCTTGTGCTCTCAAATTGATTGAACAAAATATTGTTATTAGAAGTATTAGATTTTTCATAATTAAAATAAATTGGTTATTGACTGAGCCAAAGTACTTTAACTATATAAGAAAACTATCTAAGAATTCTATGAGAAGCAAAAAATCTATGAAATCATAGAGAAAAAAAATCAGTTTAAAACAATACTTGAATGGAAAGGTTGGGGGTAAATCCCAAAGAAAATTCTTCAATTTTTGTTACTTGAGAATGTCCGTTATCATCTTTAATAATTGCATAACGGATGTTTAAAGTGTTTTTGGTATTGAAGACATTTAAAAGAGCCACATTAAATTTTGTTTCTACTCTATTGGAAAGCTTCCAACGGTATTCGGCAGAGATATTGGTTCTAAAATAATCGGGAAGTCGTTGAGCATTAGGTAAATCGTAATTGATAATATCTTCAGAATCTATTTCGATAATCTCATTGCCTTCCGTAGGTATAGTATAAGGTTTTCCTGTATGCCAATTAAAACCTAGAGCTACTTTTAAATTTTTAAAACTATAGGAACCCGCTAAATTTGCAGAATGACGAATGTCTAAATTATTGGGAAATTCTGAAGGTACCAATTCACTAAAATAATAATCGTTTTTTGAATAGATATAACTCAGCCAAGCGCTAAAGGCATTCATTTTTTTATTTAAAGTAAATTCTCCTCCTTTTGCATTATAATTTCCAATAGATTTTACAAACTGAAACTGATTTTGAAACCCTTGATTGGAAGTGGTAATGCCCTCCACTTTTTTATAAAAACCTTCTATATTTAATAACCAATTATTCTTGTTGTAAACAAAACCTAAGGATGCTTGTTTGCTTTTAATTATAGGAACATCATCTTCGTTAGCAAGTACCCACCGCCTTTTTTCAACTCCTAAAAAATCACTTTGAAAATCGATTCGATGGGTAGTGGTTTGGTTTTTAAATTCGCCTAAAAGTTCTACAGCAAAACCATTGCCGATTTTTTGATGAATATTTAATCGAGGTTCAAGTAAAAATTTTGAAAATTTAGGAAAATAATTCAATCTTAAACCTGCGTTAACTATAGTGTTGTTTTTGTTTGGAGTGTACTCTATAGTTCCAAAAGCAATGTGTGATTGAAGCACTTTCTTTTCGTAAGATCGAAATCTTGGTAAATTTACATCTTGGGTATTGGCAATTCCAATTTCTGAAAAATGATAGCCTGTTTGAAGGTTGATTTTTTCTGAAAGGTGAATGTTAGCATCTAATTTAATTCCAGTTTCTAAAACTTCGTTTTCTTGTAATATTTCTTGAGTGGTAAAAATGTCTTTATTAATAGAGTTCAATTTATAAGAAGATCCATAAAAAAAGGCGGTTGTTTCTAGTTTGTTGCTCCAATTACGTTTCCAAGAAAGACCACCAACGACACTTTCCTGTTCTAAAGTACTGGTTTTAGATTGGTCTGTTTCGTTAAGAATTTCTGTAAAATCCAAAGCATTTTCCATGGCAAGGAAGTTAATTCTAAGTTGGTCTTTGTTGGTAAAATCCCATAAAATTTTAGAACTAAAGTCGAAAAAGTTAAAATCTTCATCACTTGAAATTGAGTTGCTATTGTTGTTGGATTGTACACTAGAAATTTCGGTATCTTGAAAAATACGATTGGCATAAGATTGATAAACGGATGATTCGAATAATTGATTGATAGAAGTTCTTCCCGAAATTTGCAACCCTAAATTGTGAGTTACTGGAATACTTACAAAAGCATTAGCATTAATAAGATTAAAACCAGCTCCCCCCGTAATTTTATCGGTCAATGTGTTTTTAGATTTCATATCGATAAGTCCAGAAACCCCTTCGCCATACCTTGCTGGAGTACCGTTTTTATAAACCGTAACGTTTTTGGTAATGTCTGGGTTAAAAGCAGAAATGAGACCGAAAAAGTGACCGTTTTGGTACATTTTAATATTGTCCCAAAGAATAAGGTTTTCGTCGTGTGTTCCACCTCGAATATTGATGTTTGAAGCGGTTTCATCTACGCTTTCTACACCAGGAATTACTTGTATAATTTGTAGTACATCGTTTTCGATTTGGCCAGGTAATAAACCAAATTGTTGAGTTGAAATAGTTGTGGAACCATCAAACTGTTTTTTAATTCCCTTAGTAAAATAATTAGAAACAAATACTGTTTCAAGTTTATTTACTGAAAGTTGCATTTTTATTTGAGGGCAAATTTCTTTTTCTAGTTTCTTTTTTGAAAAATAAAGATTCTTATAACCCACATAACTAATTTTTATCTGGGTTCCTTTTTTGCTCTTAGGAATTAAAAATTTTCCTTCTTGGTTGGTAATGGTTGCAAAAGAGCTTCCTAAAAGTTGTACCGTGGCTCCTTCTAAAGGTTTGTTGGTAATTTCGTTGAGTATAATTCCGCAGTAATTGGCATCTGTGTTTTTTAACACTATGGTAACAAACCTGTTGTCTATTTGCGTAAATTGTAAAGGGGTATTTTTGTTGAAATAATCTAAGGTTTCAGAAAGCGTAAGATTATTTGAAGGTCTTTCGATAAAAAGACCTTCAATGTTTTGGTTGGCATAAGTAAATCGAATTTCAAACTTTTCTTCTGCTTCAATTAAAAGTGTGGAAAGTGCTTTTTTTTCAGCAGTTATTTGCCCATAAAAATTACAAATACCAAAGGTAAAGAATAAAATAAATAAAAATTTCTTATGGATTTTCTTTAGCATATAAAGTAACATTTTTCGCTTCGTCAATATCGAAGGAAAGATTTAATGGATCACATATTAATGTCAACGCTAAATTTAAGTCTTTATGTGAAAAACTCCCAGAAAATCGTTGATTTAAATCAATGTTTTTTGTGGTTACTTTTATGGGGTATTGTATTTCTAATTCTTTTATAACAGATTGTAGTGTGGCATTTTCGAAACTACTCTCGTTGTTAATCCAACTTGGAGCATTATCAGAGGAAATATTATGTGCTAAAACAGACCCGTTTTCAACTTTTAAAAACTCTCCTGCAGGAAGCATAATGATAGAATCGTTAAGGGTAACACTTACCAATCCTTCATAACAATTTACGTAAAATTGATGGTTTCTTGAAAACACATTAAACTGTGTTCCGTGTACAGTTACCACACCTTGTTTGGTATTAATGCTAAATTTTTGACCTTTGGTTACTTTAAAATAGGCTTCGCCATCTAAACTTAACTCTCTGTTTTTGTTCCAACTTTTTTTATTGTATTTAATGCTTGAATTTGCATTTAAAACTACTTGAGAATCATCGGGAAGTAAAAATTTTTGTTTTTGGGCAATCTCTGTGGTAATTTGAGTATCTAAATTGTTTATATAAAGATAACCCATAAACAAAACAGCAAAAACAGCCGCAATTTTTAAAACTGTTTTTAAAGGATTTAAGGCAACAACTTTTGTTTGTTTTGCTTCCTTTTTATCTTGGATAGCTTTAAAATTAGCTTCTTTTTTAAAGTTTGGAGTTTTAAGTTGAGAGGTTGCTTCTGCTATTTTTATATACGAAGCATACTCCGGAGAAGCCTTTAGTTGCTCTAGCTCTTCGTTAGTTATTTCATTGTTAAGCCACTTGGCTAATAAGTAATCTTTCTCCATTATTTCCGTTTATTCTATGGTAAAACAAGTAGTTACATCTTTACCCTACTTTTATAAATGCTTATTTATATTTTATTTCGTCTTCTGTTTTCGGTCACTCAACTTCCATCATTCAAATATTATCTATTTCTTTCCGAAGGGATTTTAAAGCCAAACTCATTCTTTTTTCAACTGCTTTGACAGAAATTTCTAAAATTTCGGCAATCTCTCTATATTTTTTACCTTCAATTCTATTTAATAAAAAAGCGGTTCGTTGTCCTTCGGTTAAATTATTTAATGCATTTTGCAACTTGTTATTAAACTCATTTTCCTCCATGATATATTGTGGAGATTGTTCGTTGTTATAATGTTCAAATTGTTTTTGGTGTTTCAGAATCACTTTTTTATGAGCCACCACATTTAAAAAGGTATTATTGACAACGGTATATAAAAACGATTTTGCTTTTTCTTTTGGAACTTTTTCACAGTTTTGCCAAAGTTTGATGAAGGCTTCCTGGACCAAATCGTCGGCTTCATCTTGATTTCCACATTTAAAGTATATGAAATTCCAAATAGATTTTGAAAGTGAATTATATATTTCGGAATAGATATGTTCCTTGCAAACAGACTCGTTTTTTTTCATTTTCCAAAAAAAGTTTGGTAAATATAAGCAGAAAGTTTTATTTGTTTTGGGTAGGGTTTTTATCTTGCCAGCGGTTTTACTAATAAATACACAAAAAAAGATGAAAAATACTACGAAATTATTATCCCTACTTATGTTACTGGTAGTTTTTCAATTTTCTTCTTGCCAAAAAGAAGAAGTGGTGTTAATAGACGAAACTCCACAAGAAGGAACTCTTACTAACGATTCTCCTCTTACTTTGTTAATGTTTAGAACTTCATTAAACGATGGAAATAACGACGATTTTATAGATGGTGCCGATTGTTTTTCAATTGCATTTCCGTTTTCAGTAATGGTTGGAGATAATGAGTTTGTTATTGAAAATGATTTAGATTATCAAGCCGTTTTAGATTTTATTGTGGCTTCTGGAGGTTCGTTAAACGATATAGAAATAGTATTTCCTATAACTATCGTTTTTCCAAATTACGATACAGTTGAGGTAAATACACAAGAAGAGCTAAATACTTATATCGAAGCTTGTGGAGACGAAATTATAAACGATATTGATTGTATCGATTTTGTTTATCCCCTAACTTTTTTTGTCTGGAATTCAGACACAGAAACAACTACAACAGTTACAGTAACTAGTGATGAAGATCTTTATCAGTTTCTTTCTACCATGAGTACAACCGATTTTATTTCGATAGATTTTCCTATTTCGGTAGAGTTGGAAGATGGGTCTATAGTTACCGTAAATTCTAACCAAGAATTAGAAAGTTTAATCATTTCATGTGAAGATACTGGAAATACAGATACCACAGAATTAGTACAATATTTAACCACAGACACTTGGTTTGTAGATTATTTTTTTGGTGGTACAGATGAAACTTCTAATTACTGCGAATACGGATTTAATTTTGATGCCAATGGAACTGTTTTAGCAAGTAACGGTAATAATACTGTAAATGGAAATTGGGCAGTTATCACAGACAATAGTAATCTTAAAATAGAATTGGATTTTGGAACTATCATACCATTTGATGAACTTAACGACGATTGGAATGTTCTTACTGCAACCAATAATGAGATTGAATTAAATGATGTTAGTGGTGGAAATGGCGGAACAGATGTACTAACTTTTAATAGAGAAATTACTAATTGTGATGGAGGAAATTCCTCAGAATTAGAAAGTTATTTAACCACCGATTCTTGGTTTGTAGCCTATTATTATAGTAATGTAGATGAAACGTTTAACTATTGTGAATTTGAATTTACCTATCACACAGACGGAACAGTAATCGCTTCTAACGGAACGGATACAGTAAACGGAACTTGGGATGTAATTCTAGATAACGGTAATGAAAAAGTGGTTTTAGATTTCGGAACTATTATTCCTTTTGATGAGCTAAATGATGATTGGCTTGTACTAAATGCTAGTAATCTTGAAATTGAATTGCAAGATATAAGCGGAGGAAATGGCGGAACCGATCTATTAACTTTTAATAGAGAACCTACTATTTGTCAAGGAGGAAATTCAGATTTAGAGTATTACTTAACAACCGATTTTTGGTACGTAGCTTACTATTTTAATGATGTTGACGAAACAACCAACTACTGTGAATTTGAGTTTACTTTCAACCCAAGTGGTACTGTAAATGCTACCAACGGAATAGACTCTGTAAACGGTACTTGGGAAATTATTTACGATAGTGGGTTAGAAAAATTATTGTTAGATTTTGGAACTATTATTCCTTTTGATGAATTAAATGATGATTGGAATGTAAATACTGCAAATATGAATAGTATTGAATTGGAAGGAATCAGTGGAGGTGGAGGAGGAACCGAATATCTGACTTTAGACAGAACACCCACCATTTGTCAAGATAACAATACTTATTTAGAACAAGTTTTAGTAGATGGTGAATGGTTGGTAGCTCAATATTTAGATAACGGAACCGATGAAACTTCCAATTATTATAATTATATTTTAAATTTTAATAGTAACGGAACTGTTTCAGCCAATAATGGAAGCAATGTAATTTATGGTACTTGGGACGTAACAGGAAATACACAAAACTTAAATTTAGTATTGGACTTTGGCGTAAGCGTTCCTTTTGATGAATTTACAGACGATTGGGATGTACTAGATGTTCAAGTAAATAGAGTTGAATTAGAAGATGTAAGTGGTGGAGGTGGAGGAACCGATACACTTGTGTTTGAAAAAATATAACCAAAATATAACGGAAATAAATCTATGAAAAAGAAGTTTCTTATTTAGTTGGTTTGCGTTTTTGGTGAAAAGTTGGTAAGCATAATTACTTCGATTGATGCCCAAACTTACCAACTTCACCGAAAACATTTATAAATGAATATCAATCAATATAAATCAAAAATATTATGAAAAAGAAATTAAAAGCCACCCTATTACCATTATTATTAGCACTTGCTTTTATTGGATGTTCAACTACAGATGATAATTCCATAGATAATTCTTCTAATGGCAATAATTCAACAGCAAGTCAGATAGAAAATACTGCTCAAACTGGAACTTGGAGAATCACCTACTTTTACGATTCAGATCAAGATGAAACCAGTAATTTTACTGGTTATACCTTTACTTTTAACAGTGACGGAAGTTTAAAAGCTGTAAATGGAAGTACAACTGTTTCGGGAACTTGGTCGGTTACTAATAGTAGTTCATCTAACGATGACCATCATTTTAATATTTTCTTTGCCTCACCCAATAATTTTGAGGACTTATCTGATGATTGGAAAATAATTTCAACAAGCGACACACAAATAAAACTTACGGATGTAAGTGGTGGTAATGGTGGTACCGATTTTTTAACTTTCGAGAAAAACTAAAATCCCCGTTTTTTTTGCCCCAAATGTAAAGACCCTCTAATTGGTTAGTTGTAGAGGGTCTTTTTTGTTGGCAATATCTCATATACAGCAGGTTTATAAGATAGTGTATAAGATTTTGACTACACTAGTAATTTATAAATTACTTTCCTTGATAACGAGTAGAAGTCCCTTTTATCTCACCAGAAATACCACTTAAATCTTCTCTAAAAGTCCAAAGTTCAGTTTGTTTTCCAATAGTTAATTCTCCCCATTCTTTTAGGAATTTATCGAAGGAGCCTTTGCCAAATACCTCTTCGTATTTTTTCGGAAATTCTCCAACTTTACTTAACCATCCCGAATTTTGATAAAAAGAAACAATTGCTAAATCCTTCCCTTCTTTAAAGTTTGGAAATTCGTTGGTATAAATTCCATAAGAGTTTTCAGGATATTTTTCTTTCATTACCCTCTTAATTTTTTTCATCAATTCTAAGACTTCAGCTTGTTTAAAACGTTTGATATCGTACATATCTACCATGACGTTTTTAATGTTAAAATCTTTAGGGAAATTGGATAAATCTGGATAAAACCGCCAGTATATTTGATCGCCACCAGCGATGGTATATGGCTCAATGTTTTTGTTCCAATCTTCATCGTGACCTTCTTGCTGAGGTCTATCGTCAAAAGCACTCCAAGGGATGGGCCCCATTACCCAAAGGTACTTCCCAATATTGGCACCATTATTAATTTGGTAAATCCTAGATCCGTACATTCCGTCGGTATGGTACTTGTTGTTATGGGCAGCTACTCCTGCTTCAAATTCGGCAATGTATTTAGGGTTTACAGTCATCATACCGTTTTCAATCACGGTATATTCAGAATTACTTTGCGATATCACTAAAAAAGGAGCTAGTAATATCCAATAAAAAATTGCTCTCATAATTTTTATATTAAAGATTAATCCTTCTAAAGATACAAAAAAATGATGAGTAATTTGTTAAAATACAGACTTATAGAATTATAAGGAAGATAATTATCTAATTTTGGCTGTACCCCAATAATTAAAACTAGCGGGTTTCCAGCCAGGAATATAATTGGATTCTAAATTTTCAAATTGAAATCCGTTGACTTTAATTATCATAGGAATGTCTTTGTTTAAATTACAACCACCACCTACCATTTTCCATAGAGGATTGATTCGGTTTTGCCATTGTTGAATTACCTTGTCAGGTGCTTTTCCGTGTTCACAAAATAGTAATTTTCCTGAAGGTTTTAATACGCGTCTAATTTCTTCTAAAGACTGAAATGTATCTTTTATCGTACAAAGTGTATAAGTTAAAATTACAGTATCAAAACTATTATCTTCAGCAGGAATGTTTTCAGCAAAAGCCTGAACAAATTCAAAGTCAAAAGGTAGCTCTTGAGTATTTATTTTGTTTTTTTTCCAAGTTTCTAAGGAAGGTTCAATAGCGGTAAGGTTTTTTACTTTGTCTTTAGAATAGAACGGAAGGTTGAGTCCTGGACCAATTCCTATTTCAAGAACATTTCCTTCAGCAAAGGGGACAACCTTCATTCGTTGTAAGGACATAGGCTTTTGTTTGCAAGCCCAATTAATGGCAGAAGGAAGTATATACTTGTCGTAAAAACCCATAGAGTTAGTACATTAAATGTTTTTTGTCATTTTTTTTCCAACCTGCTTGATAGCTGTTTTTAACAAAAAATATTTTTAAGTCGGCTTGGTAATCGTAATCAACAAAATATACTTTTTTATCGGCTTGATAATCATAATCTGTAAAAAACCATTGTCCGTCATTTCCTTTTGCTTGGTAATCGTAATCTGCTTTATATACCAATAAATCAGCTTGATAATCGTAATCGGTTACAAAAATTGTTACATCCGCTTGATAATCATAATCTGTAGAAAATACTTTCTGAGCTTGAACAGAAAAACTAAAAATGAATATTAAAAACAGTGCTATTTTTTTCATAATTAATTACATTTTTGGAAATAATAAAATAATATTTGCTCTAAATCCCCAATCTGGATTAAAGGCATTATTACCATAAAACACTTTTGGACCACCACCCAATTGCAACATTTGGTTTCCAAATTTTACTACTTTCGCGTAAAAGAAACCAACAAAACCGCCAAAAACATCATTGTCCCAGCTTTGTGTGTTTTCTGAAGCTAGTGTAAAAGAAGAACCAGATTTTGTTGCATAGGTAGCAAATGGCTGAAAGAATGTTGCGTTTACATCTGGTGTGTAATTTGGAAAAGTATCCACTCCGCCAACAGACCAAGTGTGATTAACCAAAGCACCAATAGTCCATTGTCCTATTAGTTTTAAAGCCAAAGCATTTGGTCCAACACCAAATTTTTTGGAAGCAAAAGCATCGTTGGTAGCAGTTGGTAACAAAAATACGGGGCCTACACCCCAAACCAATCCATTGTTTACTTTTTTTGGAGAAAAGAAAACACTTTGTAAAATATCACCCATACCAAATTCACTATTATTAAGAGCATAAACATCTGAAGTTGAAATAACAGGGACAATGGTTCTACTAATTAAATTCCAATTTTCTCCCAAAGAAATAGGAATTACTGGCTGTATATTAACATTGTATCTAAAACCTTCCAAGGGCCCCACATTAAAATCAAAATTATTTTGAATTGGAACACTAATTAAAGCTGCTACGGGATTTGCCAATTGTTTTGCTAACTCTTCGGCAGATGCACCACCTTTTTCGGCGGGTTGGTCTTGTGAGTAAACAGAACTAATTGTTACTAATAACAGTAATAGAAGGGTAATTTTATTTTTCATAATTGTGAGTATTTAATTTCAAATTTACAATAATAATGTCACTTACTTAATGGTATAAATATAATTTTCCTCGAATATAGAAATAGACAATGGATATTCTTTTCCTAATTTATTATAATTGGCGTGTTCTTGGCTTAACCGATGTTTTGTTACTTCTACTTGAAGTGTATATGTTCCTTTTTCTGAAGGTGAATAAGAAAAATCAAACGTTCTTTCTTCGTTAGGAAATAAATTGTTATCCGAAAGTTTTTGTGCTTTGGGATGCCATTCCCATTGTTCCCCAATTCGATCTGTTTTTTCTGAAATAATTTCACCTTGTTTATTTTTTAATTGAAAGGTAATTAAAAAGAAACGCTCCGGATCTCCCGTAGGAACACGATGTCCTGCATGTTCGTTCTTTACTTTTAAACTAAAACGAACAGAATCTTTAACAGAAATATTTTTCTTTATTTCTGAAGGATAAACTTCCAAACCATTTAGCATTTTAGTTTTTAAAGTATCCACTTTAGGAATTCCAGAACCTGCAAAATAATGCAAATGACTTAATCGCTCGCCATAACCTGAAACAATTTCTCTGTTAATAGGTTCCATATGGCAAATTTTACAATCTTTTTTTCCGTAGTAAGGACCTTCTTTCCATTCGTCTCCTGTTTCAAAACTACAAACCAAATCGGGAGTTATTACTGCCACTGCATTATGACATCCAATACAAAGGTTTTCTGAAAGGTGCTTTGTGTCCTTTATCGTTTTGTGAGGTGCTTTTTTAGTTCCTGTTGGGCCAATTATAGCACCATCTCTTACGTGACAACTTGCACAATTTATTCCTTCTTGCTGAAGTTCTTCATCAAACTCTGGATTCAACTCTTTTACAGGTTGGTAAATATCGCCATCGACCAAGCCTTTAATTATATATTCTTGCTGATTTTGAAGCGGAATATGACAATTAATACACATAAACGGACTCGTTTCTTTTTTTAATTCTGCCTGAAATTGCTTGTCTGTCCAGGCATTTGCGTGTGTAGAAAGTTTCCACTCATTATAGTGTGTTTGATGGCAAACACCACATTGTTTTGCACTTAACGAAGCAATTCCTTCAGGTAATTCCTGATTTGGTATCGCAAAATCCCAAGTGTTTTCTAGTGGCTGAACATTCTTGTATTTTTCTTCTTTACACTTGATAAAGCTAAGTAAAACAAAGCTTAAAATTAGTAATAAAATAGGAGAGGAGTGGTTGTTTTTCATAAAGAAATAATTCTGACAAAATTATGAAATATTACTCAATCCGCTGTAAATCTAAATCTTGAAAATCGAAGCTAAAATCTATGTTTGGAGAGATTCCTTTCATTTTAATGCTTTGTGCTTTTCCTTCTTCATCTAAAGCAAATATTGCAAAAGCATCGCCATTCATATCTTGAAATTCCCATTTGATCGCAAAACTATTTGCTTTATAATAAGCCATTGGTCCATTTAATTTTGGAGAACGATGCGAGGTAAACCAAAGTTGATTATCATTCATAGAAACTGTAATTTTTCCAAACCATTTGTCTTTATAAACTCCTACAAAATCTTCAGGATTTATGTTGCTATTATCTGCTTTGGCAACCGTTTCCCAAACTTCTTTTGTAATTGCATCACCTTCACTTTCTTGTTTGGAATAATAATCAGAAATTTTTTTAGTCCACTCATAATCATCCAAACCTAAATAGCTGTCAACAATAGTTCTGGAAACAGCACTAAAAACTCCCGCTCCTCCGTTGGAAGTGTTGGTTAAAACCACGACACCCAAATTTAAATCTGGTATTAAAACCGTTCTGGATAACATTCCTGGAAGTCCTCCAGTATGTGAAACACTTAGGTTTCCGTTAAGGTCTGTAAGCCCCCAACCCAATCCATAACCTGAAAAATGGGAGTTGTATCTAGGATTTCTATTAACATCTAACAAAGTATGAAGTTTCCACATTTCGTTTTGACTTTCCTCAGTAAAAAGTTGTTTGTCTAAATTTTCACCATACTTTCCGTGGTTAAGTTGTACTAACATCCACTGACATAAATCATTTACATTTGATAAAATTCCACCAGCAGCACCGTTAATCATTTCATCAAAATGCTCGGTAGTTCTCATCGGTCCTGTTTCGGTGGTGTGCGGAACAGCAAAATTGCTAAAATCGAAAACTTGATTCATTGAGGAAAAAGAATTATCCATTCCCAGAGGTTTAAAAATTCTGTTTTGTACAAACTGCTCCCACGAAACTCCACTAACCCTTCCTACCAATTCGCCAGCCACTAAATACAATAAATTGTCATAATCAAATTTGGTTCTAAAAGCGGAAACAGGTTTAAAATATTGAAAATTTTTCAGAATATCATTAATCGTAAAATCGGAGCCGTCGGGAAATAACATTAAGTCACCCATTCCTAAACTAAGTCCACTTCGGTGTGTGAGTAAATCTACAATATTAAAGTTTTCGGTTACATAAGCGTTGTACATTTTAAATTCAGGAATGTACTGAATGACTTTATCGTCCCAAGATAGTTTTCCTTCTTCCACCAACATTGCCAAAGCAGTTGTTGTAAAAGCTTTACTGTTAGAGGCAATCGCGAAATTAGTGTACTTGTTTACGGGTTCATTAGTGTCGATAGACTTTACACCATACCCTTTTGAATGAATTATTTTTCCGTCTTTTACAATGGCAACTGCGGTTCCAGCAACGTTAAATTCTTTTAAAGCATTTTCAACCAAAGCATCTACTTCGGAAGAAGTTAATTGTGCGAAACTTGTGCTTATAGATAAGAATGTGAAAAATAAAAAGGATAAAAAAGGTAGTTTTTTCATGGTAATAAATTTAATTATGAGAGTTTAAATGTAAACAAAAACAATGTTTCTGACACAACGTAAAAATACTTTGCTACTCCTAGCTCAATTGTTATCTTTGCAAATCCTTTTTGGGAAATACAAAAAATAAAACTGAAGAAAGAATATGTTCAATAATTTAAGCGAAAAATTAGACAAAGCACTTCACGTACTTAAAGGTCACGGAAGTATTACCGAGGTTAACGTTGCAGAAACTTTAAAAGAAGTTCGTCGTGCCTTATTAGATGCCGATGTTAATTTTAAAATTGCTAAAGAATTTACCAATCGAGTTAAGGAAAAAGCACTAGGGCAAAATGTGCTTACTTCATTACAACCCGGACAGTTAATGGTAAAGTTAGTGAAAGACGAGCTTACCGAATTGATGGGTGGTGATACTGCTGGGATTAATTTAAGTGGAAAACCTTCTGTGATTTTAATGTCGGGTTTACAAGGTTCTGGTAAAACAACTTTTTCTGGAAAACTCGCTAATTATTTAAAATCCAAAAAATCTAAAAAACCTTTGTTGGTGGCTTGTGATGTGTATCGTCCGGCTGCAATCGACCAGCTTCACGTGGTTGGAGATCAAATTGGAGTAGAGGTTTTTAGCGACGTTGGAAATAACAATCCTGTTGAAATAGCTCAAAACGCTGTTGCACACGCAAAACAAAACGGATTTAATGTAGTGATTGTCGATACTGCTGGTCGTTTGGCAGTAGATGAAGAGATGATGACCGAAATTGAAAACATTCACAAAGCTATTAATCCAGAAGAAACTCTTTTTGTGGTGGATTCAATGACGGGTCAAGATGCTGTGAATACAGCTAAAACCTTCAACGATCGCCTTAATTTTGATGGTGTTATTCTAACAAAATTAGATGGTGATACACGTGGTGGTGCGGCAATATCTATTAAAAGTGTGGTAAATAAACCCATCAAATTTATTGGTACGGGCGAGAAAATGGAAGCTATTGATGTATTTCACCCTTCCAGAATGGCAGACCGTATTTTAGGAATGGGGGATGTGGTTTCTTTAGTGGAAAGAGCCCAAGAACAATTTGATGAGGAAGAAGCAAGAAAACTTCAGAAGAAAATTGCAAAAAACCAATTTGGATTTGATGATTTTCTGAAGCAAATTCAACAAGTGAAAAAGATGGGTAATATGAAAGACCTTATCGGAATGATTCCTGGAGCAGGTAAAGCATTAAAAAATGTAGATATTGATGATGATGCGTTTAAAGGTATTGAAGCAATTATTCATTCGATGACTCCCGAAGAAAGAAGTAAACCTTCCATTATTAATGCTAGTAGAAAAAAACGAATTGGTAAAGGAAGCGGTACTTCGGTACAAGAAGTAAACCAGTTGATGAAGCAATTTAACCAGATGAGTAAAATGATGAAGATGATGCAAGGAGGTGGAGGTCGTAAGATGATGCAGGCGATGAAGGGAATGCGGTAAGTCAGTAGGCAGTTTTCAGTACGCAGTCTTCAGTTATGAAAAGTAATGATAAAGAACATTGAGTGATTTTACGACGATAGATGTAAAATTGTATCGAAATGTCAGTCTTCAGTAAGTTTATGGCTAACAAAGGAGTTTGAGTGTTCGACGCATGAGAGTGTATCGAAAACGGAGAAAGTTCAGTATTCAGTAAAAAGTAATAAGAATGATAAAAGGACACTGAGTGATTTTACAACGGTAGGAGTAAAATTGTATCGAAGTGTCGTTAATCAGAAATAAATAATAGAAAATATAAATAAACAATAAATATGATTCTTCTAGACGGAAAAAAAACATCCAGCGATATTAAAGATGAAATAAAAGTTGCGGTAACCGCAATGAAAGAACGTGGTGAAAAAGTACCGCATTTGGCAGCCGTTTTAGTGGGGAATGATGGTGCGAGTTTAACCTATGTTGGTTCAAAAGTTCGCGCTTGTGAGTATGTAGGTTTCGATTCTACTTTGGTTGAAATGCCCGAGACGACAACAGAAGAAGAATTACTTAAAACCATTCAAGACCTTAATAATAATGACGATATCGATGGTTTTATTGTTCAGTTACCATTACCAAAACATATTGACGAACAGAAAGTTTTAATGGCAATAAGCCCTAATAAAGATGTAGATGGATTTCATCCAGAAAACTTCGGAAAAATGGCTTTGGATATGGAAAGTTTTATTCCTGCAACGCCTTTCGGAATTCTTCAATTATTAGAACGTCATCAAGTAGAAACCAAAGGAAAGCATACTGTTGTTATCGGAAGAAGTCATATTGTAGGAAGACCTATGAGTATTTTAATGAGCCAAAAAGGACCGGCAGGAAATAGTACGGTAACGTTAACACATTCGCATACTAAAAACCTTTCAGAAATTACCAAACAAGCAGATATTATTATTGTGGCTTTAGGAGTTCCAGAATTTTTAAAAGCAGATATGGTAAAGGATGGTGTGGTGATTGTAGATGTTGGAATTAGTCGTGTGCCAGATGATTCAAAAAAACGTGGTTACGCCATAAAAGGAGATGTTGCTTTTGCTGAAGTGAGTGAAAAAGCATCTTTTATAACACCTGTGCCAGGTGGAGTTGGACCTATGACAATTGCTATGTTGCTTAAAAATACTTTGTTGGCGAGAGAGCGAAATTCTTAATCGGTATCTTCTTTAACGTATTCCATTTTATACATCTTTGCGACGATAAAAAACAGAGAAAGAAAAATAGGACCAAAAATTAAACCTATAAATCCAAAGAGAGGAATACCTATAATTACTCCAATTAAGGTAATTAATGGATGAACATCATCCATTTTTTTCAGCACATAAAGCCGGATAATATTATCTGTTGAGCCTACGACTATAAATCCGTACAATAAAATTCCCCAAGCAGCAAAACTATTACCACTTGCTAAAGTGATTAGAAACACGGGTAAAATTCCCACTAAAGTTCCTACAAACGGAATCATAGAACCTATCGTTACAATTACAAACCAAAACAACGGGTTTTCAATTCCAAAAATTAAAAATCCAATTAAAGCAACAATACCTTGAGCAAATGCTACAATTGGAATTCCAAGAGCATTGGACCGAACCATTTTTGCACTGTCGTGGATTAAAATTTTTAAATGTTTTTTATTAAAAGGCACATAGTCGTAAATTCCATTTCTAAGTTGTGTTGGTTTGGTTAACATAAAGTATAATAAAAAGTACATAATAGAAATTGCGATAAATAAATTAAAGGTATTGCCAATTAATATTTGTGCATTTTCACTTACCCAATTGGTAGCTTCAGAAATATTCAAATCTTTGTAAATATCATATCCAACTTTATTTTCTAAGGACTTAATAAATGTTTGTAAAGCAGTTAAAAATTTTCCAGAATTTTGAACAGCATTGTGTACTTTGTTAGCCATCATAAGGCTAATACCAATTATTGGAAGTAAAATTCCTATAAAAGATAAAAACATTAAAAAAGAAGCAGCTAATGACTCTTTCCAGCCTTTTTTTACTAGTTTTTTCATCGATTTTTTTAATAAAACATAAAGGGTGATTGCACCTAAAACCCCTGAAAAATAGGGTAGTAATTCTCTAAAAATTAAAAAAGCTATTAGGGCTAAACCAATTATTATTAGAATTTGGCGGATGATTTTTTTTGGGATGGTTTCCATGTTATCCTATTAAATAATTAATACTAACTGTTGCTAATTCGTTGTTCGGAAATTTTGAAAAATGTTTGTGATCTAATTTCATTCCAATTTCGCTAATTACTTTCTGAAAAACTTCTAATTCTAATATAAATTGATCTGAAAAACCATGAGTTGCATCGTAAGCCGTTGCAGCGGTTAATCCTAAATTTGAAGCAGTAACCGATGGTTTTATGGTATGTAATTCAATTAAAAGTAATCCAAACTTTTTAATATAAGGAGCCCATTTTTCAAAGTGTTCCTTTAGGTTTTGTTCTACAACCGAGTTGTTTAATCTTCTACCACAACAAGCATAAGCTCCTGTTGAAGTACTCACTCTTTTAGAATCAATTTTTAAAGGCTCAGACCAAGGTCGATTGTGATCCAAAAATGTCCGAACGTTTAACAATTCGCTTAATTTTATTCCGTAATTTCCTAAAATATCTTCTTGTAATTGTTTGGGGTTTCCAATATCTCCCCAAATTACTTTTGCCCAAATATCAGCTTTTACCAAATTGGCTCTCGTAACTTTTAGAGCTGCTTTGTTGTAGTCAGCACCTACCAAAAATAAAGGATGTTCTTCTAGCATGGTTCCGCGTTTGGTGCGTTGTTCGATTACTTCAAAAAGGTGAATTAAAAAAGCTCCATTTCCGCAGCCCATATCTAAAATACCTTTGGGTTGTTCTTCAATGGGTCTATTGAAAAGTGCAATAATAATTTCATCAATTTTTTTGAAATACGCCGAATGTGCACCTCCAGAACCCCAAACATTCATTTCGCGATCTACGTGAATTTCTACGGAATTAGGAATGGAACTACGAAGCAAATTTGCATTACCAAACATCAACTCTTCCGCTCGTCTAAAAGTTGGAATATACGAAACCGTTACTCCATAAGCCGATGCCCTTCTAGCAAAAAAGAATCCTTTTTTGGTAAACTTAAAATGATTGTTACTCTTTGTAAACCAACCTAAATAATGAAGAAAATCTAATATTTTACAGAAACTTTCTGGATCTTCGTGAAACTCTTCTGCACTAAAAGAGGCTTCCATAAAGTATTTATGAAACATTCCGTCCATACCTAAAAAAACGGTTATAGGGCCTACTAAAACTCCTTCGATATGTCTTTGTATTTGCTGTTGGATTTCAAGTTCTAACCCTTCAGTTGCTGTTGGATCATATTTTTTATTTCGGTAATTGATAAAAATCCGATTCAGAATTGAAAATTGTTCTTTGTCTAGGCTTCGTGGGTGAAATTCTTCCGATATTTTCAAGAAATGAGCGACATCCTTATACCATTCAATTGTAGTAAAAGCGATTTCACTCTTTTCGTTTTTTGAAACTGCAACGGTGTTTTTCATATTATCAACTTCATAATTTAACCAACCTTGTGAAGCCAACATTCGTAAGCCAACATTTAGATAGCCTTCATTGGCTTTAAATTGGGAATTAATTTCAGAAAGTAAAAAAGAATCCTTAGTTAAAATAAAATCGAGGATTCCTTTTTCTTTTAACGAATAGGCAATGGGTGCCACAGCAATCCCGTCTAAATGTCTAAATAGATGACTGCGATACTCGTCTTTTTCTTCTTTGGTGAGCATTTAATTGATTTTTGAAAAGTAAGTTCTTGTAAAAGTAACCAAAAAAATGATAGGTAAAAAAATACCTTCTATTTTGTATTTTAAATAGAAGGTATTTAGGAGTTAATAGGTTTTTTCTTTTTTATTCTTTTTTGTCGGTCTGCTCTAAGCTATCAATATCCCAAGAAAGCATTAAATATTTTATTTTGGCTTCGTCTGGAATGTTGGAAGCTTCAATAACTATACTTGGGTTGTAACGTAAATTTTCAGGCAATTCTTTTTTATCGATATTGATAAAAAGGTCGCTGTCTTTTAAAAATACTACTACAGTACTAAGAGTAGTTTCTATGTTTTTTATTTCGTAATTATCTTTAATAAATTTAAAAGTACTTCCTAAATTAAGCCCTTTATCTGTTTTATAACGATTGTCAAAAAATTGAAAATTAGCAATTAAAGCTTCAGGATTGTTATTGTTTCTTGGTGAAATAAGTAAAAGTTTTTTACCACCTTTTTCATAAATTTCTACTTCACCTTTTGTTGCTAATTCGTCTTCTCTTGCGTGTAGTTTTACAATAGAATCGTTTGCAAAAATAGAATCTACTTGTTTGATTTTCATTCCTAAAGTAATATTTCCAACTGCTTTATTTGAAATTAAAAAGGGGTCTTTTTCTTCTTCACATCGAACAAATAATAGAATTGATAATGCGATAAATGCTATTTTTTTAATCATTTGAATTGTTGTTTTTATTGGGTTTCAAAACTACTAAAATTGAAAATTATAATTGATTATTATTTGTAAATTTATTTCATCATTTTTCCTAAAATTCCCAAAACCCCACGAATTACAGTCGCACTTGTTAATACCTTTACGAAAGGATTCATTCTGGTGGATTTTCTTCTTGTGGTGGTTCGTCGCGATGAACCTCTTTGTGACGAATCCCTTCGTTCTATTGCTTCGGTTTCTTTTCTTGCCTTTTCTCTTACTTCTTCCTGTTCAGCAATATCAATTTTTTTATTTAATAATTCGTAGGCACTTTCGCGGTCTATTTCTTGGTTGTATTTTGGGATTAATTCAGATGCATCCAACAAATCTTTTAATTCGTCATCTTCCAAAACATCCATTCTGCTCATGGGTGCTCGAAGCATGGTGGCTGCCAAAGGCGTTGGTATTCCTTTTTCGTTTAATGCGGTTACTAATGCTTCACCAATTCCTAATTTGGTTAAAATTTGGGCAGTATCATAATAATCAGATATCGGATAATTCTCTGCTGTTAATTTAATTGCTTTTCTGTCTTTCGCAGTAAATGCACGCAAAGCATGTTGGATTTTTAATCCCAATTGACTTAATACTGCATCTGGAACATCTGTAGGATTTTGAGTTACAAAATACAACCCAACACCTTTAGAACGTATTAGTTTTACAATACTTTCTATTTGGTTGAGTAAAGCTTTACTGGCTTCATTAAAAATTAAATGTGCTTCATCTATAAAAATCACGAGTTCGGGTCTTCCGCTGTCGCCTTGTTCTGGGAATGTAGAATATATTTCGGCTAAAAGCGAAAGCATAAAGGTAGAGAAAAGTTGAGGTCTGTCTTGAATATCGGTTAGTCGAACAATGTTAATGTAGCCCATTCCGTTTTCGTCTATCCTTAATAAATCGTCTGTATCAAAAGATTTTTCTCCAAAAAACAAATCGCCTCCTTGTTGTTCTAAAGCAACTACTTTTCGTAAAATTGCTCCTGTTGAAGAAGAGGAAATTCTTCCGTATTCTTCGGTTAGTTCTTTTTTACCTTCGTTTGTGGCATATTGCAAAACTTTTTTAAAATCCTTTAAATCTAAAAGCGGAAGTTTGTTGTCGTCGCAATATTTAAATAAAACAGAAATAATTCCTGCTTGTGTTTCAGAAACATCTAAAATTCTTGAAAGTAACACAGGTCCAAATTCACTTACGGTTGCTCTTAGTCGAACACCATTTTGTTTGGATAATGATAATATTTCTACAGGAAATTTTTTTGCTTCAAATGGAATTCCAATTTTTTCGTGACGTTCATCAATTTTTGGGTGTCCAGGACTGGGTTCTGCAATTCCGCTCAAATCTCCTTTCATATCCATTAAAAGAACTGGGATTCCTTTTTCTGAAAGATTTTCTGCCAATACCTGAAGCGTTTTGGTTTTTCCTGTTCCGGTTGCTCCAGCAATTAATCCGTGACGGTTCAAAGTTTTTAAAGGAATATTTACAAAAGCATTGGTAATGGTTTCGCCTTCTAGCATCGCTGCTCCTAATGTTATAAATTCACCTTTTGTTTTGTTTCCTTCAGCGATATAATCGAAAAATTTCTGTATGTCTGCCATTTGATATTTTTTGTTAAAAATAGTGATTGTCTTTTTAAGTTCAGAAAAAATATAAATAAAAATTGAAAAGCATAAATTTATAAAACTTTCATTTATCTACCTTTGCCTCGATGCAAGAAGAAATAAAAAAATTAGTAGCAAAAGGAGAGATGCTTCCTTTAATGGAAGAATTTTACACTATTCAAGGAGAAGGTTACCATAAAGGAACCGCAGCTTATTTTGTTAGAATAGGAGGATGTGATGTAGGTTGTCATTGGTGCGACGTTAAGGAAAGTTGGAATGCCGATTTGCATCCACCCACAAAAACGGAGGCAATTGTTGAAAACGCTTCAAACCACTCAAAAACCGTAGTGGTTACAGGAGGAGAACCACTTACTTGGAATATGAATCCGATAACTTCTTTATTTAAAAAGAAGGGAATGCAAGTTCATATTGAAACTTCGGGTGCTTATAATTTGTCTGGAGAATGGGATTGGATTTGCCTTTCGCCAAAAAAAATAAAGCTTCCAAAACAAGAAATTTATCAAGTAGCTAACGAGCTGAAAATGATTATTTATAATAAATCGGATTTTAAATTTGCCGAAGAACAAGCTGCAAAAGTAAATAAGGATTGTATTTTATATCTGCAACCAGAATGGAGCAAACGTGAAAAAGTAATTCCGTTGATGGTAGATTATGTAATGAAAAATCCTAAGTGGAAAGTTTCGTTACAGACCCATAAATATTTGAATATTCCTTAAAAATGAAATTCCAAAGAATAAAAAATCCCAAATTACAATTAATAATACATTGGAATTTGGGATTTAATTTTTGTAATATTTCTTAGGGAGAAATTTCTAAAGTATAACAAAATCTTTGGCAAAGTTTAAAACTTTGCCAAAGATGTATGGTAAAGAATTTATTTTTTGTAATTTAAATTTTTTTATTTTGCATTCATAAAAGGAACTTCAACTCTTACTTTGTCCCATCCTAAATGCATGGTAACCCCATTATTACCATTATTTGCTAACGCAATAGAAAACGCTTCTAAAGAATCATCAGCCATTTTTACAGGAACTTTAATTCTAGCAACATCGTTTTTTTCGTTATAAAAATAGGCTCCCCAAGTGTTTAAATCTGAATTGATAATTATAGTCCATTCTTTTTCCCCAGGAATGGTGTAAAACGAATAAGAACCTGCCTTTAAAAGAGTGTCGCCAAATTTAAAATCTTTGTAAAGAACTAACTCGGCAGCTTCATTAGCACCTGTTCTCCAAACTTTTCCATTGGGAGTTAGCTTGCTTAAAGATCTACCTTTAAGTTGAGGGCGACTGTAAATAATTTTCATTTCTTTATTAGCATCTTTATAGCTTGTTGGGTAAGAGGCAATGTCCAATGGGCTAACATCAAGGTCTTTAAATTCTTGTGCATTGGAGTTAATAGAAAGTACCATTAAAAGTGCAAAAACAAAAGTGGAAATTGTTGTTATTTTTTTCATAATTGATTGTTTTTAGATTGATGTTAAAAGTAACTTTTAAGAAAAGGAATTTTTAAAATGTTTTGTTAAATTTATTAAATATTTCTTTTGAATTGAAGTTGGTCATTGAAAACAAAAATCATTACAAAATAAAATAGTAGCGTTTTTTAGTCATTTTTTATTGTGAAAAAAATCAAAAAATTGTTTCAAATATCGATTTTAAAACACTTTTTTAAATTTCCTTTTTTTTAACATTAAAAAAAAATCAAAAATCAATTTTAAGATAGTTTAGAAGCGTTTTAAGCAACTTTTAAGAAATGAACAAATGTTGATAAATTACTATAAAACCTTTTAAAATGTTTAAAAAAGAACTTTGATAATTGTATATTTGAGTTTGATGAAAAACAAACATTAAACATTAAATTTTTTATAATAAAATTAATAAAGAAAATTTTAAATGAGCGAAGAACAGAAAAAAGGAAACTATGGCGCGGATAGTATTCAGGCCTTAGAAGGAATGGAACATGTACGTATGCGTCCATCCATGTATATTGGAGACGTTGGTGTTAGAGGTTTGCATCACTTGGTTTATGAAGTAGTAGATAACTCCATTGATGAAGCAATGGGAGGTCATTGTGATACTATTGATGTAATTATTAATGAAGACAACTCAATTTCAGTAAAAGATAATGGTCGTGGTATTCCAGTTGGAATTCATAAAAAAGAAGGCGTTTCTGCATTGGAAGTGGTAATGACTAAAATTGGAGCTGGAGGAAAATTTGACAAAGATTCATATAAAGTATCTGGTGGTCTTCATGGTGTAGGAGTTTCGGTGGTAAATGCACTTTCCAAAAATTTAAAAGCAGTAGTTCATAAAGAAGGAAAAGTTTGGGAACAAGAATACGAACGCGGAAAAACCATGTATCCTGTAAAGCAAACTGGAGAAACCGATTTTAGAGGTACCATTGTAACCTTTAGCCCAGATCCCGAAATATTTCAGCAAACAACAGAATATAATTATGAAACTCTTGCCAATAGGTTGCGAGAACTTTCTTTTTTAAATAAAGGAATTACCATTTCAATAACTGATAAACGTCAAAAAGACGAAGATGGAAATTGTATTTGTGAAACTTTTCATAGTACCGAAGGGTTAAAAGAATTTATCCGATTTTTAGACGATACTCGGGAGCCAATTATTGGAGATGTAATTTCTATGGAAGGCGAAAAGAAAGATATTCCTGTAGAAGTTGCAATGATATATAATACTTCTTATAGTGAAAATCTTCATTCCTATGTAAACAATATTAATACACATGAAGGAGGAACACATCTTTCAGGTTTTAGAAGAGGTTTAACAAATACTTTAAAAAAATATGCAGATGCTTCCGGAATGTTAGACAAATTAAAGTTTGATATAGCAGGAGATGATTTCCGAGAAGGATTAACGGCAATTATTTCGGTAAAAGTTTCCGAGCCACAATTTGAAGGACAGACTAAAACAAAACTAGGTAATAGAGAAGTTTCTTCAGCAGTAAGTCAGGCGGTTTCCGAAATGTTAGAAAATTATTTAGAAGAAAATCCTAACGATGCCAAAACCATTGTGCAGAAAGTAATTTTAGCTGCACAAGCAAGACACGCAGCAAGAAAAGCTCGCGAAATGGTACAACGTAAAACCGTTATGGGAGGAATGGGATTACCAGGAAAACTATCGGACTGTTCCGAACAAGATCCTGAAAAATGCGAAGTGTTTTTAGTAGAGGGAGATTCGGCAGGAGGAACTGCAAAACAAGGTCGTGATCGAAACTTTCAAGCAATTTTACCATTAAGAGGAAAGATTTTAAATGTTGAAAAGGCTATGCAACACAAAGTTTTTGAAAACGAAGAAATCCGAAACATTTTTACAGCCCTAGGGGTTTCTATCGGAACAGAAGAAGATAGTAAAGCCCTAAACTTAGAAAAATTACGTTATCATAAAATTGTAATTATGTGTGATGCCGATGTGGATGGTAGTCATATTTCTACCTTAATATTAACCTTCTTCTTTAGGTATATGAAAGAGCTAATTGAAGCAGGGCACGTTTATATAGCAACACCTCCTTTATATTTAGTAAAAAAAGGAGCAAAAAAACGCTATGCTTGGTCGGATGAAGAACGCGATATGATATCAAATGAATTTGGTGATGGTTCAAAAATACAACGTTACAAAGGTCTTGGAGAAATGAATGCCGAGCAACTTTGGGATACCACTATGAAGCCATCCGACAGAACATTACGCCAAGTATTTATAGAAAATGGAGTAGAAGCAGATCGTGTTTTTTCTATGTTAATGGGAGACGAAGTTCCTCCTCGTAGAGAATTTATAGAGAAAAATGCAGTATATGCAAATATCGATGCTTAACTATTAAGTTTTTTCGAAATTTTATTATCAAGTCCGTTTCATATTTTTGTTAAACGGACTTGATGTTTTTAGGCTTTTCATAACAAAAAATAACATAGATAATCGTACTTTTGCAAAGGCTACCAAAAGGGTAGTTTTTTATTAATTATTCATATAAATTAAATACCGAAAACAATGAAAGTTACAGTTGTAGGAGCAGGTGCAGTAGGTGCAAGTTGTGCCGAATACATTGCTATTAAAAATTTTGCAAGTGAAGTAGTAATCTTGGATATTAAAGAAGGTTATGCCGAAGGAAAAGCTATGGATTTGATGCAAACAGCATCATTAAACGGCTTCGACACAAAAATAGTTGGGGTGACCAACGATTATTCAAAAACAGCTGGAAGTGATATTGTGGTAATTACCAGTGGAATTCCTAGAAAACCAGGAATGACACGTGAAGAATTAATAGGAATTAATGCAGGAATTGTAAAAACAGTTTCGGCAAATTTAATCGAACATTCTCCAAAAGCAATTATCATTGTAGTAAGTAATCCTATGGATACAATGACCTACTTAGTTCATAAAACAACGGGTTTGCCTAAAAATAGAATTATTGGAATGGGCGGAGCTTTGGACAGTGCTCGTTTTAAATACCGTTTGGCAGAAGCTTTAGGAGCTCCTATTAGCGATGTAGATGGAATGGTAATTGGTGGACATAGCGATAAAGGAATGATTCCATTAACAAGAATGGCAACTCGTAATAGCGTTCCTGTAACAGAATACCTTTCAGAAGAAAGATTAACACGAGTAATGGAAGATACCAAAGTTGGTGGAGCAACCCTTACAAAACTTTTAGGTACTTCAGCATGGTATGCACCAGGAGCAGCAGTATCTGGATTGGTTCAAGCTATTGCCAACGACCAGAAAAAAATGTTCCCTTGTTCTACTTTATTAGAAGGAGAATACGGATTAAACGATATTTGTATAGGTGTTCCTGTGGTTTTAGGACGTAACGGAATTGAAAAAATAATAGAATTAAACCTTACAGAAGCTGAAAAAGAACATATGTTAACAAGCTCTGAAGGAGTAAGAAAGACCAACGGATTGTTAGACGTTTAGTCATCAATAAATTATTTTTAGATATTACATAAAGACTGCAGAAATGCAGTCTTTATTTTTTATATTTGGCGAATGAAAGCAAAATGGCATTTTAGTGCATTTATAATTATTCTTTCTCTTTTGGGGATTAGCATTCAACATGTTTCTGTTCCAAATCAAGAAATTGTTGTTCAATTTGCAAATGATACAACCCCACTTGAAACTCAAAATACAATTGCAGCTGTAAAAAAGCAGTTACGGCATATAGGTGTTGAAAACATTAAAGTACATCAAAAAGAAAATAACAGTTTAAAAATTACCTACCATAGTACTATTGATGTAGCATCTATAAAGAAAATATTTTCTTCTGAAAATAAATTAGATATAGGTTTATCTATACCACAAAAGGGTAATAGTTCAGAAAAATCTCCTTCAAAAAAAGATTCGAATACCTTTCAATTATTAGTAAATAAAATTCAGAAAAACGACGGTTCTAATGGAGGTTTTAATGGTTTAGCTTTAGAAATTAAACCCAAAACAGACCGTATTTTTATACCAGATTTGTTTTGTTCTTCGGTAATAATTACTCTACCAGAAAAAAAATATAACGAAGAATTAGCTTATCTTACCTATAAGAAAGTTTTTATCTTTTTAAATAAATCTTCTCATAATATTCCCGAAGTAAGAGCAGGTCCTACTTCTATTTAATTTTCTCAAAGGCTTTCATTTTCAAATAAATATAGCCAAAACAAATTCATAATTTACTAATAAAAATTGTCAGGTTATGTGGTAAATTTTATATTTGCCCTCCCAAAATATAAATAATTGGGATTTTAATTTGACCTAAAAAAAAATAAAAATGCAAAACAAAGGACTAGTAACCATTTTTGCGGTATTGTTTGGTTTGGTAAGTTTATACCAACTATCATTTACATATATCGCAAACAATGTTGAAGACGACGCGAGAGCGTTTGCAAATGCAAAATATCCAGCAAGTGAACCTATTAAAAGAAATATTGCCGAATCTAGTTATTTAGATTCTATTGGTAATGTTCCTGTGATGTTAGGGATTGATTATAATACAGCAAAAGAAAAAGAACTTAACAAAGGACTCGATTTAAAAGGAGGGATTAACGTAATTCTTCAAGTTTCAGTAAAAGATATCTTAAAAGGATTGGCAAACAATACCAAAGATGCTGCTTTTAACCAGGCCTTAGATGATGCTTTTGTGCTTCAAAGAAAATCACAAGACACCTATTTAGAATCTTTTTTCAAAGCTTTTGAGGCTCTTCCAGGAGAAAACAATTTAGCCTCTCCAGATATTTTCTTCAATAAAAATTTAGAAGACGAAATCAATGGTTCTATGACCAATAAAGAGGTAAAACCTGTTATCGAAAGAAAAATTGATGAGTCTATAACTGCAGCATTTGAAGTTCTTAGAAAGCGTATTGATAAATTTGGTGTTACACAACCCAACATTCAACGTATTGGTAAATCGGCTAGAATTTTAGTTGAATTACCAGGAGCTAAAGATGTAGAACGTGTTAAAAAACTATTACAAAGTACAGCTCAATTAGAATTTTGGAGTGTTTATAAAATAGATGAGTTACAAGGGTTTTTATTAGCTGCAGATAAAAAAATTGCTGAGTTAAACAAAGAAAATAAACCTGTTAAAGAAGAAACTACTGAAGTAACCAAAGATTCTACAGATGCCGAAGGTAATATTGTTGATGACTTAATTGGTGGTGAAGATGTAAATGATACTGAAGCTCTAAAAGAAAGCCCAATTATTGGAAAAATGCTTTTCCCAGGACAACAAGGAAGACCAGAATTAGGAACTTTCAGATTAAAAGATACTGCTACAATCGATGCTTATTTACGTATGCCACAAGTAAGGTCTTTACTTCCTAATGAGCAACGTTATGCAAAATTTGTTTGGGGTATTGCTGAAGACAATAAAGAATTAGGTGAAGAAGTAATTACACTTTATGCTTTAAAAACAAATAGAGACAATATACCACCTTTAGCTGGAGGAGTTGTTGTTGATGCAGTACAAACTTATGATCAATTAGGTAGAGTAGTAGTAAGTATGCAAATGAATGCAAGTGGTGCAAGAATTTGGGAAAAAATGACAGGTGAAGCTTATAACAACCAATCTCAAATTGCTGTTGTTTTAGACGATATTGTATATTCTGCTCCTGGTGTTACCAATGGAGCTATTGCGGGAGGAAGAAGTCAAATTTCAGGAGATTTTACCATTTTAGAAGGGCAGGATTTGGCTAACGTATTAAGAGCTGGTAAATTACCTGCTTCTGCAGAGATAATTCAAGGTGAGGTTGTAGGACCAACTTTAGGACAAGAAGCAATTGATTCAGGAATTTTCTCATTTACTTTAGCACTAATCTTTGTATTAGTTTGGATGATTTTTTACTACGGAAAAGCTGGAGCTTTTGCAGATGTTGCTTTGGCGGTAAATATCTTATTTATTTTCGGAATCCTAGCAGGATTAGGAGCTGTTTTAACACTTCCTGGAATTGCAGGTATCATATTAACTATTGGTATGTCGGTAGATGCAAACGTACTTATTTTTGAGCGTATCAAAGAAGAAATGGCAAAAGGTAAATCACAAAAAGATGCTATTAACGATGGATTTAGTAATGCGTTATCTTCAATTTTAGATGCAAATATTACAACAGGTCTTACTGGATTAATATTATTCTTTTTCGGTACAGGCCCAATTCAAGGATTTGCAACTACCTTATTAATAGGTATTGCTACTTCATTATTTACAGCAATTTTTATTACTAGATTATTTATTGATGGCTATACAAAAAATGGAAAACCATTACCTTGTTCAACTACTTTAACAAAAAATATTCTTGTAAAAAACCATTTTGAATTTTTAAGAAAAAGAAAAGTTGCTTATGTGTTTTCAGGAATGTTAATCCTTGCTAGTTTAGGTTCGCTATTCACCTTAGGTCTTAATCAAGGAGTTGATTTTGTTGGAGGAAGAACCTACACAGTTCGTTTTGACAGAGATGTAGATGCCAATCATGTAAAAGAAGACATGGTTAAAATATTTGGTTCTGCAGAAGCAAAAACTTTTGGAGGTAATAACCAATTAAAGATTACAACAAAATATAAAGTGGATGAAACAGGTACTGAAATTGATGAAGAAATAGAACGTATGATGTTTGAAGGTTTAAAACCTTACCTTCCTGATGGTTATACTTTGAGCCAATACAAAGATGATTACGAGCATAAAGTTGCTGGAAGAATGGAGTCTTATAAAGTAAGCCCAACCATTGCAGACGATATTAAACAAGCATCTTTCTGGGTGGTTTTAGGATCCTTAATTGTGGTGTTCCTTTATATACTATTCCGTTTTAGAAAATGGCAATTTAGTCTTGGAGCAGTAACAGCAGTATTTCACGATGTTATTATTGTGCTAGGTGTATTTTCATTAACTTATAGAATTATGCCTTTTGATATGGAAATAGACCAATCGTTTATCGCAGCGATATTAACCGTAATTGGTTACTCACTAAATGATACAGTGGTTGTGTTTGATAGAATACGTGAATACTTTAACGAGCACACTAGTTGGAAAATGCCAAAGATTATTGATGCAGCATTAAATAGTACATTAAGTAGAACCTTAAATACATCACTAACAACATTGATTGTGTTATTAGCAATGTTCTTTTTAGGTGCTGAATCTATTAAAGGATTAATCTTTGCCTTAATAGTAGGTGTTGTAGTTGGTACTTATTCATCATTATTTATTGCAACTCCTATTTTCTTTGATACTGTTAAGAAAAAAGGAATAGACTTAACCGAAACAAAAGAGGAAATTGAAAAAGGAGCTGTAGTTTAAATTTCTTTGTTCTATAATATTTAATAACCATCTTTATTAAACTAAAGATGGTTTTTTTTTGAATGAAGCTTTTGAAATATTATAATTAGTTGATTGAATGAAATTTCATCAATTTTTTATTAACATTACTTTATAGTTGAAGACTAATTGAAGAACTTTGAATAATAAAATATTTGAATAAAGATTGTAACTCTTGTGATGCTATTTGAACAATAAAAAATCGCCTAAAAACATATTCTCTAGACGATTCTTATTAGCAATAAGTAATAATGTTATTAAGTTTCCTTTATCTTTTAAGGGTAAAATGCCCTTTAAATTCTTTTTTAGTATCGTTTTCAATATATTCAACTCTAAACCAATAGTCGCTAGAAGGCAGAGGGTTACCGTTGTAAGTTCCGTCCCAACCATCTTCTA
>JALWUJ010000158.1 GCA_027080135.1 Flavobacteriaceae bacterium
AAACGAGTACTATTGAACCAAATCGACAACCCCCGATTCAAATAACAGTAATTCCAAAATAGTTTTTCAAGGTATTGATTTCTAAACTGATAGTTTTTAAAAACCTCTGTATCCGGAATAAACTTAACATAGGTTCCGTTTTCTTCAGTGGTATCAACCAAATCATACTCTTTTATCAACTCACCCCGTTCAAACTCAGCAGCCTTCATTTTCCCGTCTCTATAAGACTCTACTCGAAAGTATAAAGAAAGAGCATTAACCGCTTTTGTTCCCACACCATTTAACCCAACTGATTTTTTAAAAGCTTTGGAATCATATTTTCCACCGGTATTCATTTTAGAAACAACATCCACCACTTTCCCCAAAGGAATACCACGACCAAAATCCCTTACCGTAACACTACCGTCTTTAAGCTTCACAATAATTTTCTTACCATTCCCCATCACAAACTCATCAATAGAGTTATCCACAACTTCTTTTACCAGAATGTATATTCCGTCATCTGCAGACTTACCATCACCTAATTTCCCGATATACATACCGGGTCGCATACGAATATGTTCTTTCCAGTCTAACGACCGGATATTATCTTCGGTATATGTTACTTTTTCACTCCCCATAAACTCATTTCGGATTTATTCTCGTAAAATTAAACAAATTTACACGCTGTAATTCAAGCCTTAACAATCGTTTATTAACATTTAAGCTGTTAAAATCGTGAATTATTAACTTTTTTAACCATTTTTGTTCAAAATGCAGACAAAAAATAAAAAATACCTAATTGTTGTCGTTGGTCCAACCGCTATTGGAAAAACTACAATAGCAATTAAAATCGCCAACTTTTTTAATACAGAAATTATTTCTGCCGATAGCAGACAGTTCTATAAAGAAATGTCTATCGGAACTGCCAAACCTACACAAGAAGAACAATCTTTAGCCCCTCATTATTTTATAGACTGCATTTCCATACAAGAACGGTATTCTGCCGGACAATTTGAAATAGATGCAATTGAAAAAATTCAAGAATTATTTAAAAAGCATAATTCCGTTGTTGTTGTAGGAGGTTCCGGACTGTATATTGATGCCATTACTAAAGGATTTGACGACATCCCATTTGATCTGAACATTAGAAAAAAACTGAATAAACAACTGAAAACTAATGGACTTGAAGACTTGAGAAAAGAATTGAAAAACCTAGACCCGGATTACTATAATAACTCCAATACTCTTAACCCACAACGTGTAATCAGAGCATTAGAAGTGTGCTTAACCACAGGAAAAACCTACTCTTCATTTCGTAAAAAACAACCTAAAATACGTCCTTTCGAAATTATCACTATTGGTCTTACAGACGAACGGGAAGAAATTTACAACAGAATAAACAAACGTGTTGATCTAATGATTATGGAAGGTTTAATAGATGAAGCTAAGTTTTTATACCCTTTTCGTAAACTAAATGCTCTAAATACTGTAGGTTACAAAGAATTATTCGACTATTTCGATAACCAAATCTCCAGAGAAGATGCTATCGAAAAGATTAAGAAAAACACCAGGAATTTCGCTAAAAGACAATTAACATGGTTTAGAAAAAACAGTAACACACATTGGTTTAAAAAGGGAAATATCGAGCAAATTATTCCATTTCTCACGGAACGTATGAAATAACACTTTTTTATCTAAACTTTTTCTTGTATTTTTACTGATTAAATGTTTTTATCTAAACTAAATATCGTAATTTTATTAGTTGTAAGTAATTTTTTTACACTAAACATCGCTTTTGCACAGCAAGCGGGATACAAATTCATTGAAAACAAAGGTCAATACCCTGATCAAACCTATTTTAAAACCGATTTAAGAGCTGGAAATTTATACCTTGAGAACAATCGACTGTTGTTTGATTTATACGACATAAAAACCATCAATAAATACATTGAAGCACATTATTCCAAAGAATTAACTCATCCTATTGACCAATTGTCTTGTCATGCATATGCTGTAAATTTTTTAAACGCAAATACATCGCCTCAAATTGAAAAACTTAACCGTACAGATGAGTACTACAATTATTTTTTAGGAGATGACCCAAAAAATTGGGCAAGCAAAGCCTATGGATTCTATCGGATTAATTATATCAACCTCTATCCGGAAGTCGATTTAAAAATTTACTCAAAATACTTTAATCTTAAATACGACTTTATTGTGCACCCCGGACAATCACCGGATGTAATTCAATTAGATTATGAAGGTATTGATAAAATCGACATAAAAAATGAACGGCTTCATATTTACACCAGTGTTAATCATATAATTGAAGATAAACCTTATGCGTATCAAATTGTAAACGGATCAAAAAAAAATATTCCTTGTAAATACAAACTTGAAGGTTCAACCTTATCATTTGAACTCCCCGAAGGCTATGACCAAAATATCGACCTAATTATTGACCCTACTTTAATTTTTTCTACTTACTCAGGCTCTTTATCTAATAACTTTGGATATTCAGCTACCTTTGATTCAAAAGGATTTCTTTATAGCGGAAGTTCTGCTTTTGGAAATCAGTACCCAACAACTCTAGGTGCTTATAACACTTCTTTTTCGGGAGGAATTGTTGACATTGCAATTTCTAAATTTGACACCACCGGAACTTTTCTTATATATTCAACTTATATTGGAGGTAATAGCGACGAACTCCCTCATAGTCTTATAGTTAACAGTTTAGATGAGTTGTTTATTTTAGGCACTACCAGTTCAACAAACTTTCCTCATACTATTGGATGTTATGACTCCACATTTAACGGAGGAACTCCAAATAATTTACAAAACGGATTAGGAGTAAACTATGTGAATGGTT
>JALWUJ010000159.1 GCA_027080135.1 Flavobacteriaceae bacterium
ACTTTTAGCTGCAAACTTTTATTTCCATTCCATTCATTTTTATCAATAGTATAGGCTGCTTTAAAAAGTTTCTTTTTAGAAATTAAATCAAGTTTATCTCCTAATCCAAAACCAATACCTACTATTTTATTTTGGTTGCTTCGGCTCCGTTCAGTAACCGAAATAGGTAGAATTACCGTAAACCGAAGATGCGTTTTCTCTGCTCCTACTTGTTTTCCGTAGCCAGTATCTTGTAGGTTTTCTGTCATAAAAACAGGTGTCATATTTCCTGGTCCAAAAGGAGCAAACTGAGATAAAATCCGGTAGAACTTTGGTGTGATGTCTGTTAAGTTGATTTGAGCATCGATTTTAATTTCAGGAATTAGCATTTTAGGATCGATGGTTTCTGAAACTACTTTTTCAAACTGAGCTTTAAAGACTTCGTAGTTTTCTTCTAATAAAGTTAAACCTGCTGCGTATTTATGACCTCCAAATTGTTCGATATATTCCGAGCAGCCTTCCAAAGCATTATAAACATCAAAACCCTTTACACTTCTTGCCGAAGCTGCCAATACATCGCCACTTTTGGTAAAAACTAAGGTGGGTCTGTAGTAAGTTTCTGTTAATCTGGAGGCTACAATTCCGATAACTCCTTTGTGCCAATTTTCGTTGTAAACTACGGTTGTAAACCCTTCTTTTTCATCATTCGCTTCAATTTGATGTAAAGCTTCCATGGTAATTTGTTTGTCTGCATCACGCCGGTCGATATTAAAATCGTTTATTTCTGAAGCATATTCTGTAGCTAGTTTTTCATTGGTTTCAACTAAAAGAGTTACGGCGTGGTTTCCGTGTTTCATTCTTCCTGCTGCGTTAATTCTAGGAGCGATGATAAAAACCACATCGGTAATGGTAAGGGTTTGTTTTTTAATCTGTTTTATAATGGCTTTAAAACCTTCACGTGGCTTTTGGTTTATTACTTGCAATCCGTGATAAGCAAGGATTCTATTTTCGCCCACAATAGGGACAATATCTGCTCCAATTGCCGTCGCTACCAAATCTAAATATGGGAGTAAATCGTCTATGGTTTCTCCTTTTTTAGAAGCCAAAGCCTGTATTAATTTAAAGCCCACACCACAACCACAAAGTTCTTTAAAAGGGTACTCGCAATCTTCCCGTTTAGGATCTAAAACAGCTACCGCTTTCGGAATTTCTTGTCCTGGTCTATGGTGATCACAAATAATAAAATCGATTCCTTTTTCTGAGGCATAAGCCACTTTATCGATAGCTTTAATTCCGCAGTCCAAAGCAATTATTAAAGAGAAATCGTTGTCTTCTGCAAAGTCGATTCCTTTGAATGAAATTCCGTAGCCTTCCTCATAACGGTCGGGAATATAGGTTGCCACATTGGGATAAGTTGTGAGTAGATAAGAGGAAAGTAAAGCCACGCTTGTCGTACCATCTACATCGTAATCGCCATAAACCATAATGTTTTCTTCGGCAGTAATGGCAGCTTCAATTCTTGCCACCGCTTTGTCCATATCCTTCATTAAAAAAGGATTGTGTAATTTATTTAAATCGGGTCTAAAAAAGTCTTTTGCTTCTTGAAAAGTTTCAATTCCTCTTTGTACCAATAAAGTTGCGATAGATTTTTCTACGTCTAATTTTTTTTGAAGATGTTCAACTTTAGTAAGGTCTGGTTTTGGTTTAAGTGTCCAACGCATAGTTTTATGAAATTTCAAATGAAAAAACTCCAAATTCCAATATTTCTAAATGGATAGTAATTTATAATTTGATGTTTATTTATTGGGAAGTATAAAGAGTAAATGTAAAAATAAATGTTCAAATAACCCTAATTTTGGTTGTTTATCATTTTATTACTACATTTAATGTAATAAACTTAACTGTTTTGTGGTAAAACTATCTCTTCAATTTATTGTAAAATATGTTATTATGGCGACAAAATACACTTTGTTTTTCGGGATTTTCTTTATTTATTCATTTATAAGTATTGCTCAAGACGGCACATTAGATCTTTCTTTTGGAAACGGTGGCTATACTATTACAGATATTAATGGGAATGCTGATATTATAAATAATGTGGAGCAAACTTTTGATGAAAAATTACTTGTTATTGGAACTACAGAAAACCCAAATTCAGTTAAAGTAATTTCAAAATATTTATTAAATGGAGATCTAGATTTGTCTTTTGGGAATAATGGTTTTGTTTTTCCAAGTTATAATGCGTCTGCGTATAATAATAGTAAATTAATTGTCAAACCTGATAATTCTTTTTTTGTATTGGGAAGTGAGAATGAAGACTTTTTTATTGCAAAGCACTTATCTAATGGTGTATTAGATAATACTTTTGGAGTTAATGGGCATATAACTACAAATGTTGAAGAAGATAATTTTCAAAGTGCTGTTTTACAAGACGGTGGAAAAATTATTTCTATAGGTCGTACTAAAGGAGTTACTAATTATTACCAAATTATGATGGTAAGGTACTTAGCAAATGGAAATTTAGATACAACTTTTGGCAACAATGGTATTCTGGTTCATGATGCTGGAGGAGAGTTTTTTAGAGCACGAAAAATAGCATTACAAAACGATGGGAAAATTATTTTACAACTTGCAGAATATTCAAATTCGCCTAATAAATTAATTGTTTATCGCTTTATGCCAAACGGAAATATTGACAATTCTTTTGGTAACAACGGTAAAATTGTCGTGATGGAAGATACTATGTTGAAAGGCGGATCCTTAGCTCTAAAACCTAATGGAAAAATTATTACTACTGCATCAAATCCAGATTCGGGCATAACAAAAATAATTCAGTATTTACCCAATGGAACAATTGATAACTCTTTTGCTGATAATGGTGAAAAAATTATTAATTTAAATAACTTTTATACTTCAAAATTATTTTTTCAAGGAAATAAAATATTAATTTATGGTCATATTTCAGAATTTGAAGGAACTACCCTAGTCTTAATTCGTTTAACTGAAAATGGTGAGTTGGATTCCACCTTTGGCACCAATGGTTTTAGTTATTCTTCTACTTTTCAAAGTTATGATGTAACTATTCAATCTGATCATAAAATTGTAGCAGTTGGAAGTACCTATTGGTATGATGGTGTAACTGATTTTGTTTTATCAAGGTATAATAATCATTTTTTAGAAACTCCTACTTATAATTTAAAAGAATTTAGTTTTTACCCAAACCCTTCCAACGGAATATACAATATAACTCACGATTTTATCACTTCGGAAACACCATACAAAATTGTAGATATCACAGGAAAACTCATTCAATATGGATTCCTAACTGGAGTACAAAGTGAGCTAGATCTTTCTTTGGTAGAAAAAGGAGTCTATTTTTTTAATGCTTCAAATAAGACAATCAAGCTAATAAAAAAATAGAAGGTTATTCGTTAATATGAATATTAATCGAAACCTCCGCAAAAGACCGAAACATTTTAATCACACCACAGTAACGTTCTTCAGATAAAGTTACTGCTTTTTTAATTTTTTCTTCGTTTAAATCGGTTCCTGTAAAATAATAATCAATGCTTACTTTATTGTAATATTTTGGGTGTTCTGTGGTCATATTTCCATCTACTACTACTTTAAAACTATCTACTTCCACCCGCATTTTTTTTAATAATGCCACTACATCTAATCCAGTACAACCTCCAATTGAAGACAACATTAATGCTTTAGGATTCAACCCTTGCTTGGTGCCTCCAAAAGCAGGATCTGTTTCCATCAGTAGTGTTTTTCCGCTAGGATTATCAGATTCTAACAACATATTTTCTTTCCAGGTGGTGGTTACTTTATGATTTGCCATAACATTTTTTATTTGATGATTTTTAAAATGCAAATTTACAAAATACCTATTAGTATTTTATTCGAATTGTATAGATATTAACAATCGTGAAAATCACTTTGCTTATGTTGTTTTTTTATTTGCATCTTCACGACTTTGCTAGAACAAATAAAATCCTTTAGTTTTGTTTTTTATCAAAATAACGACATAAATATGCCTTTAGTAAATCCTTTATCGCCCGATCACAGTCCTGAAACCAAACAATTAGCAGATTTCTTTAACGAAACCCTTGGCTTTTGCCCTAATAGTGTTTTAACCATGCAACACCGACCTGAAATTAGCAAGGCATTTATCAACCTTAACAAAGCGGTAATGGCAAATGAAGGTCGCGTAACTTCTGCCTTAAAACGTATGATTGCTTGGGTAAGTAGTAACTCGGCTGGTTGTCGTTATTGCCAAGCACATGCGATTCGTGCTGCGGAACGTTACGGTGCAGAGCAAGAACAATTGGATAATATTTGGGAATACAGAACCCACAAGGCTTTTTCGGAAGCAGAACGAGCGGCATTGGATTTTTCGTTAGCTGCTTCACAAATTCCGAATGCGGTAAATGATGATATTAAAACACGCCTTTATCAACATTGGAACGAAGGCGAAATTGTAGAAATGTTGGGCGTAATCTCACTTTTCGGTTACCTAAATCGCTGGAACGACTCTATGGGAACATCCATAGAAGAAGGTGCTGTAGAGAGTGGTGAGCAATATTTAGGAAAACACGGTTGGAATAAAGGAAAGCATGTTTAAAAATAAGGTAGTAAAGAGAGAGGTAGCAATATTTAGGAAAGCATAGTTGGAATAAAGTAAAACATATTTAAATACTTATAAACTTATATTTAATTGTAGGATAATTATTATAAAAAATAGTTCTTTAAACTTAATAATCAGTATTTTATCTAAAATTCACAAATAATTTATCATTTTTTTTTGAATAATATATATTGTGCTTCAATCATTGATTAGATGAATAAGATTTCAATAATATTTTTCTTTTTATTCAGCCTTGTCTTAAATGCTCAAGTTGGAATAGGTACTACGAATCCTGATTCAAGTGCTGCATTGGAAATTAGTTCATCAAGTTCTGGGTTACTAATTCCTAAAATGACCATGGCTCAAAGAAACTCTATTCTTTCACCAGCTATTGGTTTAATGATTTATCAAACAGATAATAGTCCAGGTTTTTATTTTTATGATTCAACAAATAATTGGACACCAATTAGTAATGGATCCTCTAATAACACAAATTGGATAATTTCTAATAACGACATATATAATTCAAATACTGGAAATGTTGGAATTGGCACTACCAGCCCTACCACTAAATTACATATAGAAGATACTTCTGGCGGAAATATTTTAATCAATCAAGATTTTGAAAATGGGTTATCTCCTTTTACTACTGGTGGAAATGCTAACTGGTACATACAAAATACAATTGTAAACAACGGAACAAGTGCTGCTGTTTCAGGAAATATTTCTGATTCAGAAACCTCGTATATGGAATTCAATGTTACTATTCCCTCAAGTGGGGCTAATTTAAGTTTTTTTTATAGTGTTAGTAGTGAAAATGGTTGGGATTTTTTAAGGTTTTATATTGATGGGGTTCAACAAAATGAATGGTCTGGAAATATTAATTTCACTCAACAAACCTATCCCCTTTCATCTGGATCTCATGTATTAAAATGGTCCTACGAAAAAGATTCAAGTTTTGATGGAGGAAACGATGAAGTATATATAGACGATGTAATAATTACTACTATTTCATCAGTTTTTAGATTGGTTGATGGCACACAATCAAACGGATTTGTGCTAACTTCAGATGCTAATGGTAATGCTTCTTGGTCAGACCCAACTGGAAGTACTGGAGATGATGGCGATTGGTCCATTTCTGGTACAAATATGTCAAATTCAAATACAGGTCAAGTATTAATTTCAAATAGTTTAGCTGGCTCTTCTATATTATCTGTTGAAAATTTAACTTCTTCATTAACCGCTGGAAGTTATGGAATTCATGGTATTACTCATTCGGTAGATTTAATTGGTTCATCTGGTGTTATGGGTGAAAGTGTGGCTGCTGGAAGTCATGAAATTGGTGTTATGGGAGATTATGCTTTTTGGGGAAATGCACTGGTTGGTATTGGTTGGGGTACTTCTGTTAATGATATTCCAAATACAGGTAGTAGTAGTGGTGAAACAAATGATATTGGAGTTTTTGGTAGTGTAAATTATTCTACAGGTATTGGAGTATATGGTTTAAATTATGACACTACTGGATATGCTGGCTATTTTGATGGGAACCTAACTATGGTTAATGGAACTAAAAATGCTTCGGTTCCAACTTCAAAAGGAAATCAATTATTGTATTCTATGGAAAGCCCCGAAGTTTGGTTTGAAGATTTTGGACAAGCTAATTTAAAAAATGGTTTTGCACATATCATATTAGATGAAATGTTTCAAGAAACTGTTCGTATAGATAATGAACATCCTATGCATGTATTTTTACAAGAGCAAGGAGAATGTAATGGTCTTTATTTTATTGCAGATCCAGATGGAAAAGGTTTTATAGTAAAAGAAAAACAAAAAGGAAACTCTAATATAACTTTTTCTTATAGAATAACGGCAAAACGTAGGTTTTTTCAAGATCATCGATTTGGTGTAGATCCTTTACAACCTTTTGGCAACAACCTTTTAAATGCTAATTATGTAAAACCAAGAACTATCAGTACTGAAGATATGAAAGTGATAATATACAATGCTTCAAACGATAAAAATTCAAAAAATAGCTCTATTCACAACAATAAAAAATCGGAAAATTCTGAAAAAAAATCCTGATATTTTCACTTCTTCCCATCAACAACAATCACAATTTCTCCTTTTGGAGGTTTATTGGTATAATGTTCTAATACTTCTGAAGAGGTACCACGAATAGTTTCTTCGTGAAGTTTGGTAATTTCTCTAGAAACTGAAACTCGCCTATCTTCTCCAAAATATTCTACAAATTGTGCGAGGGTTTTTAATAATTTATGAGGAGATTCGTAAAAAATAACGGTTCGGGTTTCTTCAGCTAAAATCTTTAATCTTGTTTGTCTTCCTTTTTTTACAGGGAGAAATCCTTCAAAAACAAACTTATCATTTGGCAATCCACTATTGACCAATGCAGGCACAAAAGCTGTGGCTCCAGGTAAACAATCCACTTCAATTCCTGCTTCTACACAAGCACGGGTTAACAAAAAACCAGGGTCGCTAATGGCGGGAGTTCCCGCGTCACTTATTAAGGCAATGGTTTCCCCATTTTTAATTCGTTGTACAATTCCTTCTACCGTTTTATGTTCGTTGTGCATATGGTGTGAATGCATTTGAGTAGTAATTTCGAAATGTTTTAATAATTTTCCACTGGTTCGAGTGTCTTCCGCTAAAATAAAATCTACTTCCTTTAAAACTTCCACGGCTCTAAAGGTCATATCGTTTAAATTTCCGATAGGTGTAGGAACCAAATATAATTTTCCCATTTAATTGAAAATTAATTAAAACGTTTTTCAATAATCATCATAAATCTATTGGCAAATTCCTCTTTATCTGTCCAATTGTTATAGTCTGGTTTTACTGTATTTTTAATATAAGAGGTAACTTCAGCATAAGAAGTCATCGTATTAATTTGCGATAAAACCCGCGAATAATCCTCGGCACTTCCGTCGAATAATTGTTTAATAAATGCCAAACGATCGTTAAGACCAATGGCAATTCCTTGGTTTAATTTTTCGTTTAAAGATTTTGGTTTTTCTGAAGCGGTTGAAGTTTCAATAACAGTTTCAGTTTTACTTTCTGAAAGATTATTATTGGTTTCATCTTTACGTTCAAAAACAGGCATTTCTTGGTAATTGGAAGCAAATTCTTCTATTTCGTTTGAAAAATTTTCAGCCGTTTGTTTATCGTCGGGTTGCTGCGGAAGTATTTCCTTTAAAATCTCATCTAACTTTTTAGATTCATTGGGCATTTGAGCTACAATATCTTTAATTTTATCCATTAACGGTTCTACCAAGGCTTCATCATGAGTGGGTTGTGGAACTGGTTCTGGTTCTTTAAACCAATTTTCTTCACGATAGGTTTTAGAATCTATAGCAGGACGTTCTGGTTTTTCAAATTCTGCCTTTACACTCGAATCTAAAAATTCCAACACAGATAATTTCTCATAAAGCTGTATTAAAGTGTTTTTTGTTTTGAAAATATCTAGTTCATTTTCGGAGACAAGAATACTCTTAGCTAGTGTGTTTATTTGAGATAATAGTTTCTTTTTCATAACTAATTAAAATAAAGTAAATTTTCTATTTTGTTTTTATAAATTTACACAACCTTTATGTAAACGTCAAAAAATTCTGTTTTAGTTTAAAAAAAATTTATGTTTCTCGAAAATACAGTAAATCAAAAAGAAAAATTTGGATGGATAGAAGTCATCGCAGGGTCAATGTTTTCGGGTAAAACAGAAGAACTTATCCGAAGATTAAAGCGTGCAAAATTTGCAAAACAAAAGGTCGAAATTTTTAAACCTTCTATCGATACTCGCTACGATGAGGATGCGGTTGTATCGCATGATAGCAACGAAATTCATTCTACACCTGTTCCTGCGGCGGCAAATATTCCGATTTTAGCAGATAATTGCGATGTAGTTGGTATTGATGAAGCTCAATTTTTTGATGATGAAATTGTAAAAGTTTGTAACGATCTTGCCAACAGAGGCGTTCGAGTAATTGTGGCTGGATTGGATATGGATTTTAAAGGAAACCCTTTTGGACCTATGCCTGCACTTATGGCAACTGCCGAATATGTAACCAAAGTTCACGCTATTTGCACACGCACCGGAAACCTTGCTAATTACAGTTACCGAAAAGCAAAAAGTGATAATTTAGTACTTTTAGGAGAAGTAGATGAATACGAACCTTTAAGCAGATCCGCCTATTATAAAGCAATGCTGAAAGAAAAAGTTCGGAAAATGAACGTAAACGAACCTGAAGAAATTTCAAAGAAAAAGCAAGCCTAAGGGATGCCAAAAACCAACGAAACCGTTTTAGAAATTAACCTCACCGCTTTGGGCGATAATTTTCGGTATTTAAAATCGAAGCTTCTACCAAACACAAAATTTCTAGCAGTTGTAAAAGCCTATGCTTATGGAAGTGATTCGATTGAAATTGCCAAAGAATTAGAAAGATTAGAAGTTGATTATCTTGCTGTAGCTTACGTAAATGAAGGAGTTAAACTTCGTGATGCTGGTATAAAAACGCCAATTATTGTGCTTCATCCTCAAGCAGTAAACTTCAAAACTTTAATCGATCGTTGTTTAGAACCAAGTTTGTACAGTTTAAAAATATTTCAGGAATTTATTCGTGTTTCTGAAGAAAAAAAACAAACTAATTATCCCATTCATCTTAAATTTAACACAGGACTGAACCGTTTGGGTTTTTCAGAAAACGATGTAGATTTTGTTACTGAAATTTTAAACGAAACCACTTCAATTAATGTAAAATCTATTTTTTCACATTTGGCGGCAAGTGAAGATGAAATGGAAAAAGATTTTTCAGAAAAACAGATTAAAACTTTCAAGAGTATTTCAGAAAACCTCTTTCAAAAGTTGAATTATCAACCTCTAAAACATCTGTGCAATACTTCGGGAATATTAAATTATTCCGAAGCACATTTTAATATGGTTAGAAGCGGAATTGGATTGTATGGTTTTAGCAATATCCCATCCGAACAAAAAAACTTTACACCTATTGCGACTTTAAAAACGGTAATTTCTCAAATTCATCAAATAGAAAAAGGAGAAACGGTAGGTTATAATCGAAGTTTTAAAAGCGATGGGGTTTTAAAAACGGCAACTATCCCAATTGGTCATGCCGACGGAATTAGTCGAGCTTACGGAAACGGAATAGGTTGGGTAACCATACAGGGGAAAAAAGCTCCAATTATTGGGAATGTTTGTATGGATATGATGATGATTAACATTACGAATATAGATTGTAAGGAAGGTGATGAGGTTATTATTTTTGGAGAAGTTGAAACTGCTGAAAATCTTTCAGAAAATGTGAATTCTATTTCTTACGAACTAAAAACTGCTATCTCGCAAAGAGTAAAACGTGTCGTTTATCGAAAATAATTTTCTTTTCTGTTTTAAAAGTGTGTATTTCGTCGAAGTTTTTCTTATACTTGTTAACGTATTAACTCTCAATTATTAATTATGTTTAAAGAATTTAAAAAATTTATAATGACGGGTAACGTCATAGATTTAGCTGTTGCTGTATTGCTTGCTGGTGCAGTTGGACTTGTTGTAAAAGGTTTTGTAAGTGATATTATGATGCCAATAATTGGTCATTTTACTGGCGGAATGGATTTTTCTCAATTAAAATATGTCCTTACTCCAGCCGTTTTAGATGCTGATGGAGCCGTAAAAACTGCCGAAAATGCAATTATGTACGGAAACTGGATTAATGCAATTATCAATTTAATTATCGTTGGTTTTGTATTGTTTATGATTGTAAAAGCATACAACAAAACAAAAAAACCTGTTGAGGAAGCACCTGCAGCTCCTGCTGGACCCACACAAGAAGAATTACTTGCAGAAATAAGAGATTTATTAAAAAAATAATGTAAAGTAGAACCGCTACATTACACATTCTAACCAAATGTTTTTAACAAAACCCTCCTAAGCTTTAGGCGTAGGAGGGTCTTTTTTTAGGTTTTTATTCTGAAAATATTAGTTGCTAAACAGTATTTTTGCAACAGTATTAATCTCTTAATTTTCCGTTTAAAACGGGCTCGACATGAAAGTAGCTGTAGTTGGTGCCACCGGAATGGTAGGTACCATAATGATTAAATTATTGGAAGAACGAAATTTTCCTGTTTCTGAACTGCTTTTGGTAGCATCAGAAAAATCAGTTGGAAAAGAGCTTCTATTTAAAGGAAAAGCCATTAAAATAATGGGCTTAGAAACAGCAGTTTCCAAAAAACCTGATATTGCTATTTTTTCGGCAGGAGGTTCTACATCTTTAGAATGGGCTCCAAAATTTGCTGAGATTGGTACTACGGTAATCGATAATTCTTCTGCTTGGCGTATGGATCCTTCCAAGAAATTAGTGGTGCCAGAAATCAATGCTTCCCAACTTACTAAAGAAGACAAAATTATTGCCAATCCTAATTGTTCTACAATACAAATGGTGATGGCTTTGGCACCTCTTCATAAAAAATACCAGATGAAACGCGTGGTGGTTTCTACCTACCAATCGGTTTCTGGAACAGGTATAAAAGCTGTTAATCAGTTAGAAAATGAAATAAAAGGGATTAAATCTGAAATGGCTTATCCTTACCCTATTCATAAAAACGCATTACCACATTGCGACGTTTTTGAAGCCAATGGTTATACAAAAGAGGAAATGAAATTAGCTCGTGAACCTCAAAAAATATTAGACGATAGTGCTTTTTCTATCACTGCAACTGCTGTCAGAATTCCAACGGCTGGTGGACATAGTGAGTCGGTAAACGTGGCTTTTGAAAACGATTTTGACCTCAACGATATTCGTAGAATGTTACACGAAACTCCGGGAATAACAGTTCAAGATAATCCCGACACCAACACCTATCCAATGCCCATTTATGCCAACGGAAAAGACGATGTTTTTGTTGGAAGAATTCGTAGAGACGAAACTCAAAAAAACACTTTAAATATGTGGATTGTTAGTGATAACCTTCGGAAAGGTGCTGCAACTAATGCTATTCAGATTGCCGAATATCTTGTTGAACAGGGTCTTGTGTGATAAAAGTTACTAACAATAAATAGAAAATATAGTAATCTTGCATAAAAATTGAATATATGAAAAATCCTATTTTAATTTTACTAATTTCAATATCGCTAATAGGTTGTAACAAAACCGACGATGCTATTGAAGGCTCCGTACAAAGTAACGAAACCATTTTGGTAGACGGAAGACAACGGGAATACATTCAATTTTTACCCGAAGGTTGGTCTGAAGAAACCTCGATGCCCATTGTTTTTATGCTCCACGGGGGCACAGGTACACCAGAAGGAACCTTGGATTATGTAGATTTTAGAGCCTTGGCAAACAGTAAAAAGTTTGTCCTAATTTACCCAAAGGGAATTCAAAAAAACTGGAACGATGGTCGCCCAACAGATGCCAACCAGTTGGGAGTGGATGATGTAAATTTCTTTCGGAAGTTGATTGACAAACTCGTTGCTAATTATTCTATAAATACCAATGCTGTTTTTGTAACAGGAATTTCAAACGGAGGTTTTATGGCTTCGAGATTGGGTTGCGAATTAGGTGATAAAATAAAAGCATTTGCAGCGGTTGCTGCTACTATTGAAGCGACTATTATTGCTCCCAATTGCAATCCTAACGCACCAGTTTCAGCTTTATACATACACGGAACGGCAGACGAATTTGTTCCTTTTAACGGAGGTGAAATGGAAGCTGGTGACGGTGGTTTTGTAACCTCTCATTGGGATGCCATTGCCAAATGGAACGAAATTAACAGTTCTTCTCTCAACCCAATTATAACTAATTTACCCGATATCGCCAACGATGGTACTACCATTATCGAAACCAAATATCAAGGAGCTAACAACAGCGAAGTAATTAGTTATGTAGTTGAAAATGGCGGACATACTTGGCCAGGTGCTTCTGGAGGACTTGATTTTTACTTAGGAAATACGAGTGAGGACATGAATGCCAAACAGGTAATCTGGGATTTCTTTGAGCGGCATATCCAAGATTAGAACTTTAAAAAATTATGATAAACGACCTAAGACTTATGATAGATTTTTTTCAATAAAAGTATTGGTAGGATAATAATTCGTATGTCTTTACACCACTTTTTCAATTTTATAAACCTTGCCGTTAAAATTAAATTGTTCGCCTTCAGACATTCCTAACAAGCACAATCCAATAGGAGAATTGGGAGCAACTCCTAAATAAAACACACGATTAACTTCTAATTTACCTACCGAAATACTCATAAAAAAATTAGCATGGTTGGTTTTAATAATACTTCCTAAACGGATGGTTTTTGAAGTGTTACTAATATCCACTTTATCTACTTGTCGCAATACCTTTTCAATTTCTCGCAATTGGTTTCCAGCGTTTTCACGTTCTATTTGAAGCATGGCTCTACCAGTATGGTGCTTATCGCCACTTGTACATTTGTCTTCGCTTTTTAAGGATTCTTCAATTCCCGAAATGGTTTTTTGGATGCGTTCATAACGTTCATTGACCAAGTCTTTACATTGCTGTTGTAATTCGAATTTTAGTTCTATGATGGTCATTTGTTATAGTTTATTATTGAATCATTGTTAAGGTTTCGACTGTGCTCAACCAGACATATAAAATCTACTTTTTAATTTCCTTTAAACTAAACGTTCCAAAATAACGCATTTGTTGTTGAATCCAATTTTTTCGAGAATTGATGTATTTTGAAACAGGATTAGCTGAATATTTTAGCGGGTTTGGTAAAATTGCCGCGATGGCTGAAGCTTGGTTTTTGTTTAACTTTTTTGCTGAAGTGTTGAACCAATAATTAGCAGCAGCCTCCGCACCAAAAACTCCTTTTCCCATTTCGATACTGTTTAAATATACTTCTAAAATACGTTCTTTACTCCAAAGGGTTTCAATTAAAAAGGTGAACCAAACTTCCAATCCTTTCCGAAGCCAATTTCTGCCTTGCCACAAAAAAACATTTTTGGCAGTTTGTTGCGAAATGGTACTTCCTCCTCGCATTCGTTTTCCTTCTTGGTTTTCTAAATAAGCTTCTTTTAGTGCTTTTACATCAAAACCATTATGCTTTAAAAAATTTTGATCTTCAGAACAAATTACTGCTAATTGTAAGTTTTCTGAAATTTCAGAAATGGGTTTCCATTGGTGTTTGGTGGAATATTTTTTATCTGAATTTATAGACCTTATTGCCATTAAAGGAGTAAAAGGAACGGGAACAAATTTATAAACCAACACCCAAATAACACTTATGGCTACAAACCATAAAAGTGTTTTTAAAAGGAATTTATAGATGCATTTCATAGAGATTGAAAGTAATATTAAATACTTAAAACACGAATTTAAAAACTAATTTCTTTTAAATTCATTTTAATTAACAAAAGCATTGTTTTTAAATAATCAAATTTAAAATTTATGTTAAAATATTTTGGAAAATCTTTTAATTTTTTATAAGTTTGAACTGTCGACTGACTAAACTAGTGATGTAAAACACATTTGCTAGCTCACCTTTTTAAGGTATTGTTTTACTCTCCCCCGCATAGTTTAAGTAAATTATTTATTAACCATTAAATTACTTAATTATGAAAAAATTTATTTTTTATTGTATATTTATTGCTATGACTTTAAATATTAATGCCCAAGTTAATTTAGTTCCCAATGGCAATGGTTCTTACTGTAGAACACCTTCCAACTCTTCTAATTTAATAGAGTTAGAAAATATTAGAGGGTTAGACCATGTAAACGACTTATTTAGGGTTAAGCTTTATGTTCATCTTTTAAGAAAACAACAAGCTCCTAAATACGGACAATCTATTGAAAACGTTAATAGGTTAATGAAAGTTCTTTACGATGATTATGACCCACTAGGAATTTATTTTGTGTGGGATGGAGAGATAGATTATATAGATAACACAAATTATTTTGAACATCCGTTTTATTATACAGATCCTGCAATTTTTCCAGGTGGCACATCGCCAATTTTTAACACCAACAATCATACAGATGGCATTGATATTTATTTGTTTGATGAACTTTTAAGTCAAGACCAACCAAATGGATTTGGATTAGCAAATGGAATTGGAGAATCTACCGAGTTAATAGTTGGAGGCTACTGGTTTGGTGATAAAGTAATCCCATTATCAAAATTAAAAGTCATCTCTCACGAAATGGGTCATGTATTGTATTTATGGCATACCCACCATGGAACTTATGTTTATATTGATGAAAACGGTAATGATTGGGAGAATGATGGAGACCCAAATTCTTGTGCGGAATTAGTGAACCCCGCAACAGACCCAAACGATCCCGACTATTTAGAACAATATGACAATAAACACCATTGTGGCGACTATATTTATGACACTCCTGCTGACCCTAATTTATTAGGAAATATGGATGGGGATACTTGTAATTATACAGGAACTTTCACAGATGCAAACGGAGATACTTACCAACCAAACACAGGTAACTTAATGAGTTATACCTACCCAACTTGTTTAGACGATTTTACCTTTGGACAAAAAAGTAGAATGAAAAATGCACTTTGGTATTTGCCTGTGTTAAACCAAACCATTTTAACAGACTATACTTATATTAGAGCTGACCCTGGTAATGGTTGTTTTATTTGTACCTTTAATTTTTTTACCGTTTATACTTCTCACAACGCCTCGCAACTTTCTATAAGCTCCTCAAGTAATATTTTAGTTGAAACAATTAGCCAAACTAATAATACTATCTTATTACAAGTTACAAGTTTATTAGATCAAAATGCAGAAGGTGAGCAGGGTTATATAAACATAAGTTATAATAATGAGGTAATTTCTCAACCTGTATGGGTGGGGAAACCCCAAACTCTACCTGATAATGTATTATCTGGAACGGAAACGGTATATGCTAACCAAGAATTTAATTATGGTATTGGTTTAGACAACCGATTAAAAGGGATAGATACCTACGAGTGGGTTTTTCCGGAGCCTTATGAAGAGATTGATATTTTTTATAGTAACCCAAATCCTAATATTTGGCAATACATACAATGGAGTAAATATTTTGTTTTAACTCAAGGTTTAGCTGGTAATCAAACGGGGATTGTTAGAGTTCATGGTTTAAATCCTTGTGGGCCAGGTGGCGAAGGAATAGAAAACGAAATTTGTGTTCTAAACATAAGTGATCCTGAAGGTGATACAAACTGTGACAGTGGAGGAGGTGGTGGACAAGATGAAATTATTTATTATCCCAACCCTGCCGATGATTTGTTAGCTATAGATTTATCTTTACAAGATTATAAAGTTTATACGGTAGTCATTTACGACCAATACCAAACGGTAAAATATAGCGACCAAAGCACCAATGTAATAAAAACCATCGATGTTTTTAACTTAAGCAATGGCACCTATTATTTGCATATTTACGATGATAATGGAGATACTATTTTAAGCAGAATACTCATTATTAATCACTAAAAAAAATTATTAACTTAGCAAGTGGCACTTTACAGCCACTTGCTTAATTATTTTGTTATGAAAAAACAATACCTAATATTTAGTGCATTTTTGCTTTTGCAGTTATCTTTATATGCACAATACACCCAAGTACCCGACCCTAATTTTGAACAAGCTTTAATAGACGCAGGGTATGATGATATACTAGATGGACAATTTTTAACTACTAATGCTCAAGGTGTTTTAGAACTTTTTTTTGATGAAAAACATATAAATGATATAACAGGTATTGAAGCTTTTACAGAATTGCTATCTTTGCACCTTTTTGATAACAATCTCGATACCATAGATTTATCACTACTCCCAATAGATATGCATAGTTTATTTTTGGGGAGAAATAATTTAAGCACAATAGACCTTTCACCAATACCCAATATTGTAAATTTAAGTTTAAATACCAATAATTTTACCGAAATTGATGCCTCAAATTTAACTCAAGTTTTTGGTTTATTTGTTTCTAACAACCCTTTAGTAAGCATTAATTTAACAAACTGTTCTAATTTACAAACTATTAGTTTTGTTAATACACCCATACAAAATATAGATTTTTCTACCAATTATAGTCTTAGAAAAGTTGTTTGTTATGATAGCCAAATAACCTCTTTAGATTTTACTTTTAATCAAAACTTAGAACTGATAGAATGTTATCACACACCAATAACAAGTATTAACCTACCCAACAATCCAGATTTATACCAAATACGTGCATCTAATACTTTATTAACCGCTTTAGACGTTACCAACTGCCCTGCTTTAGAAGAATTAAGCATTGGTGCTAATCCTTTAATAACTTCTTTAGACTTAACACAAAACCCTATATTAGACGATTTATGGTGTGCAGAAAACCAATTAACAGCCCTAGATATTACCCAAAACCCTTTGTTAACAAGGGTAGTTAGCGATGATAATTTAATAAGCTCTATAGATTTATCTAATAATATTTTATTAGATTATATAAGTATTAGCAGCAACCCATTAACTGAAATTATAAACCCTCAAGGTGCAGAAAACCTATCACAATTAATTGCAGATGAAACAAATTTAATAGAGGTAGATTTGTCATTAAACACCAATTTAATTATCGCTAGTTTTTGGAAATGCTCTAATTTACAATTTGCAAACATGAATAATGGGTTTAACGAAACATTGGCTTTGTTTATTGGTACACAATGCCCACAATTAAGCTGTGTAGTAGTGGACGATCCTCTTGCAGATAATACTAATTTTATAATAGACGCCAACACTAATTTGGTTGCCAGTGAAGAAGATTGTGTACTTGCAAATAATGACTTTAGTTTACAAAAAGAAATCAGCCTTTACCCCAACCCAACAAAAAACATTTTTACAATAAAAAACAACAGCAACTTTAGTATTAAAACTATAAAAATTTACTCAACACTTGGTAAACTGGTTTTACAAAAAGACGATACAAATACAAGTATCGATATTAGTCATTTACCAACGGGTTTGTATTTAGTAAAAATAGAAACTGATAAAGGAGAGTTGGTAAGAAAATTGGTAAAGGAGTAGATTTTAATTTTATAAACCTACAAGGTTTTAAAAACCTTGTAGGATGGTATAAAAATGTGATAAGATAACTTATAGTCATCTTATCACTAATAATAAAAAAATTATAAATTTCTATTCTTCTTCCTCTTCGGGTTCGTTCATTACAAAGTCATCCATAAAGGCGGTAGTATAATTTCCTTCAACATACCTAGGGTCATTCATTAATTGTAAATGAAAGGGGATGGTTGTTTTAATACCTTCTACTACAAACTCGTCTAAGGCACGTTTCATTTTACTAATGGCTTCTTCTCTGGTTTGTGCGGTGGTTATTAACTTAGCAATCATAGAGTCGTAGTTTGGTGGAATGGTATATCCCGCGTAAACGTGAGTATCTAATCGTACTCCGTGACCTCCTGGTGAGTGAAACTCGGTAATTTTTCCAGGACAAGGGCGAAAATCGTTATAAGGGTCTTCGGCATTAATACGGCATTCTATAGAGTGAAGTTTTGGAGTATAATTAATTCCTAGAATAGGAATGCCCGCTGCTACTTTTATTTGTTCGCGAATTAAGTCGAAATCTATAATTACTTGTTCAGTAATAGGATGTTCTACTTGAATACGTGTGTTCATTTCCATAAAGTAGAAATTGCGGTGTTTATCTACCAGAAATTCTACAGTTCCTGCACCTTCGTATTTAATATATTCGGCTGCTTTTACGGCTGCTTCTCCCATGGCTTGGCGAAGCTCATCTGTCATAAAAGGACTTGGAGTTTCTTCGGTAAGTTTTTGGTGTCTTCGTTGAACAGAGCAATCTCTTTCGCTTAAATGACAGGCATTTCCGTTACTATCTCCAATAATTTGAATTTCGATATGGCGAGGTTCTTCAATTAACTTCTCTATATACATATCGTCATTTCCAAAGGCTGCTTTACTTTCTTGTCTTGCAGAGTCCCATGCATTTTGAAGCTCTTCTTCTTTCCAAACAGCTCTCATTCCTTTTCCGCCACCACCAGCAGAAGCTTTTAACATTACTGGATAACCTGTTTTTTTAGCTATTTTTAAACAAGTTTTAAAATCTGGAATAACACCTTCGCTACCAGGAACGCAAGGCACACCTGCTTCAATCATAGTTGATTTTGCAGAGGCTTTGTCTCCCATACGGTTAATCATTTCTGCAGAAGCACCAATAAATTTAATGTCGTGTTCTTCGCATAATTTTGAAAATTTGGCATTTTCTGCTAAAAATCCATATCCTGGATGTATGGCATCGGCATTGGTAATTTCTGCAGCTGCCATAATATTGGGTACTTTTAAATAACTTTCGTTACTTGGAGGAGGGCCAATACAAACGGCTTCGTCTGCAAAACGTACATGAAGACTATCAGCATCGGCAGTAGAATAAACAGCTACAGATTTTATACCCATTTCTCTACAAGTACGAATAATACGAAGTGCTATTTCGCCTCTATTGGCAATTAGTATTTTTTTAAACATAATTTCAATAAATTTCAAAATTTCAAATACCAAATTCCATTTATTAGCTTGAAATTCAGTTTTTGTAATTTAGGATTTGGAATCTAAGATGGATCAACCAAAAATAAAGGTTGATCAAATTCTACAGGAGTAGCGTCGTCCACTAATACTTTTACAATTTTTCCTGAAACTTCACTTTCAATTTCGTTAAAAAGTTTCATCGCTTCGATAATACAAAGTACGTCTCCTTCTTTTATTGAGTCGCCAACTTCCACAAAGGCGGGTTGGTCTGGTGCCGATTTTCGGTAAAATGTTCCAATAATAGGAGATTTAATAGTAATGTATTTTGAATCTTCATTTGCTGAAGTGGTTTCGGTAGAAACAGGAGTACTTTCAACAGGTAATTGTACTACAGGTTGTTGTGGTGCTGTTCCTATAGATGGTACTTGTTGGATAATGGTGGTTTCACCTTTTCCGTGTCCTTCACCAGTTCTAATGGTAATTTTTACGTCATTCATTTCAAGTTTTACTTCGTTAGCACCTGATTTTGCTACAAACTTGATTAAATTTTGAATCTCTTTTAAATTCATATCGTTGGATTTAATATTATTATTTATTTTGGGTTATATGCCCAAGTAAGATAAATAGCTCCCCAAGAAAATCCTCCTCCAAAAGCTGCAAATACTAATTTGTCACCTTTTTTTAATTTTTTTTCGTAATCCCAAAGGCATAACGGAAGGGTTGCTGAGGTTGTGTTACCATATTTGTAAATATTCTTCATCACCTTTTCATCGGGAAGATTCATTCTTTTTGAAGTGGCATCAATGATACGGTTATTGGCTTGGTGCGGAACTAACCATTGTATGTCTTCGCCGGTTAAATTGTTTCTTTCTAATATTTTTTCTGAAACATCTGCCATACGAGTAACTGCAAACTTGAAAACGGTTTTGCCATCTTGAAATACCGTGTGTTGATTATTGGCAACGGTTTCTGTTGATGCGGGTAAAAGTGAACCTCCAGCATCTATTTTAAGAGATTCTCTTCCATTTCCATCAGTTCTTAATATTTCGTCTTGGAAACCTAAACCTTCGGAGTTAGGTTCAAAAAGCACTGCTCCTGCACCATCACCAAAGATAATACAAGTGGTTCGGTCTTTATAATCTATTATTGAAGACATTTTATCTGCACCAATTAAGAGTACTTTTTTATACTTTCCTGTTTCAATATAACTTGCTGCCGTTGACATTCCGAAGAGAAAGCTTGAACAGGCCGCCATAAGGTCGTAAGAAAAGGCATTGTCGGCACCTATTTGTGTAGCAACATAAGCACCTGTGGCTGCAACGGGCATATCTGGTGTTGCAGTTGACATTATTACTAAGTCTATTTCTTTAGGGTCTAAATTGCTTTTTTGAAGCAAATTTTTTGCAGCTTGTATAGCAAGATAGGAAGTTCCTTTGTCTTTGTCTTTTAAGATTCTACGTTCTTTAATACCTGTTCGAGCTGTAATCCACTCGTCACTGGTATCTACCATTGTTTCCAATATCTGATTGGATAAAACATAGTCTGGGACATAGCCTCCTACAGCTGTAATTGCTGCTGTGATTTTACTCATAAGTTAGAATTAATTTCACAAAAAGAGGCAAAAATTCCTCTAAACTGGGCGAAAATTACTAAAAATTAGTCAAAAACAAGCAAAAAATAGGTTGTTTTTACAAAAACCAATTTATAAACAAAAAACGTTCACAAATTGTGAACGCTTTAATTTTTATTAAAATAGTATTACTAAGCTACTTCTTCTACTGCGTCTATAACTATTTGACCACGGTAGTATAATTTACCTTCGTGCCAGTGTGCTCTATGATATAGGTGAGACTCACCAGTTGTTGGATCTGTAGCTATTTGAGGTGTTGTTGCTTTGTAATGTGTTCTTCTTTTATCTCTTCTAGTTTTTGAGATTTTTCTCTTTGGATGTGCCATTACTTTATATTATTTGTCTGTTAATAGTTTTTTTAATTCGTCCCACCTTGGGTCTGTTTTATTTTCTTCTTCAATTGAAATATTTTCCTCTTGAGGAATACTTAATTCTTCTAATTTTTTAAGTACTACAGATTTTAATGTTCCGTCTTTTATTCCTGGATGAACCCTACGAGTGGGCATTGCCAACACAATAGATTCATAAATATATTGCTGAATACTTATTTCATAACTTCCATGAGGTATAATAATAAGTTCTTCATTATCGTCATTAAAATCTTCACCAAACTTTACTACAAAATAGAACGATCCTTCAATTTCTTGGTCATAAGGTTCGGTAGTTGTATCACAGTTTACATTTACAATGCCTTTAAAAGACAGGGTAAACTCCAACATGGTGTTTTTTTTATTCAGCAGTACATCAAGATTAATGTTCACTTCATTAAAATCTTCATACTCAAAATACTCAAAGAACGATTTACTTATTTGATAGTTAAACTGGTGTTCTCCTAATTTTAATCCTACAAAAGGAATGGTAAATTCTTTCAATGCCTTCATAATCATCTACCTGTTTAACATAGTTACCATATAAATAAGGCGGGTGCAAAGATAAAAAATTATTTATATAGTAAATCTATTTTCACAATTCTTTTTAGTCAAATCTTTTTTGATGTGTTTTTGTAGAAACAGTAACCTTTAAAGGGTTTTTTGATAGGTTGCTATATTCTTTTCTTTTTTTATATATTTCGATTGCGGTAAAAAGTGCTTCATTAAAAGACTCATTGTTAGCCAAATTTTTTCCTGCTATATCGTAAGCAGTTCCGTGATCTGGTGAGGTTCTTATTTTGTTTAATCCTGCGGTGTAATTGACCCCCCTTCCAAAAGATAACGTCTTAAAAGGAATTAATCCTTGGTCATGATAAGAGGCAATAATCGCATCAAAATTTTGGTAATTACTAGATCCAAAAAAACTATCTGCTGCATAGGGTCCGTAAACCAAAGTCCCTTTTTTTCTAATTTCATCTATAGTGGGTCGCAAAATTGTATCATCTTCATTCCCAATTACACCATTATCTCCGTTATGAGGGTTAATACCTAAAACGGCAATCTTTGGTTTTCGAATTCCAAAATCTTGAATTAATGTTTCTTGAATGATATTTATTTTACTTTCAATTAATTCTTTGGTAATATTTTTTGAAACGTCTTTTACAGCCACATGATCGGTTAAGAGGCCTACTCTTAATTTTCCTGAAATCATGAGCATTAGACTGTTGCCTTCCAATTCCTGATTTAAATAATCGGTATGTCCTGGAAATTTAAAATCGTCTGCTTGAATGTTCGATTTATTAATGGGAGCAGTAACCAAAACATCTATCGTATTGTTTTTTAATGCAGAAACTGCCGATTTTAAAGATTTAATGGCATATTCACCAATCTTTGGGTCTTCCTTCCCAAAATTAATATCTATTGGTTCTTTCCAAACATTAAAAACATTTATTTTTTTTTCAGCTATATTATTTAAGTTATCTATTCCGTGAAGGTTACATTCAATATTATAGACTTTTTTTAAATGGTTTATTATTTTAAAAGAAGCAAAAATAACAGGAGTAAAAAGTTCTAATATTCTTTGATCCTGAAGTGTTTTTAGAACTACCTCACTTCCAATTCCGTTTAAATCTCCTATGGAAATTCCAACTACAATTCTTTTTTGTTTATCCATTATTTATTGAAACCTTATATGATTACTTTTGTGGTACAAATGTAACTAATTGAAATCATGTTTACAGGAATAATTGAAGCTTTGGGAGAAATTTGTTCTCTTACAAAAGAAGGAAGTAATTTACACATTGAAGTAAAAAGCCAAATAACTTCGGAATTAAAAATAGACCAAAGTATTGCTCACAACGGTGTTTGTTTAACGGTGGTTAAAATTAACAATGACAAATACACTGTTACTGCCATAAAAGAAACGTTGGACAAAACCAATATTGGTGATTTAGAAATAGGAAGTGTAGTGAATTTAGAACGCTCAATGAAGCTAGGCGAACGATTAGATGGACATATTGTACAAGGTCACGTGGATCAAACCGCAACTTGCTCCAACATTAGGTCAGAAGATGGAAGTACATATTTTACTTTTAAATATGATGGGAAATTAGGAAATGTTACTATTGAAAAAGGATCTATAACGATAAACGGAGTTAGTTTAACAGTAGTAAATTCAAGAGAAAATGAATTTAGTGTTGCAATCATTCCTTACACTATAAAACATACCAACTTTGGTAAATTCGAAATAGGAACAAAAGTAAATTTAGAGTTTGATGTTGTAGGAAAATACTTAAAACGACTTACGCAGGGGTATTTGTAGTTTTATATTTTTTGTAAGCGATAAATGCTCCAAAAACCAACCCAATAACAATTAGTATAACAATATTATCATCTATAGAACCTTGAGGAGGTCTTCTTTGGTTGTCAGGAGCCGGCGGACCTGAATGCTGAGCAAACATAGCCACGCTATTAGCAAAAACAACTGCTAAGGTTAATATTTTAACGATTTGGGGTCGCATATAGTCGTCTAAAATAACAAAATTTTATTAACAAGTGTTGAAAAGTTTGTTTTTTCTAAAATAATAACTTCTTTTCTTGTTATTTATTTTCCTAAATAAAAATTAATTTACTTTAAAAACAAACTAAGTAGGTCAATTTATTTTTAAAAAGTTTTTGCAGAAAAAAAGTGATTCCACATAGACTCACTTTAAATAAGCTCAACACAACATTTTGTCCTATATATGTAATGTTGTTACAAAAAATTAAATAATCTTTATTTAATATTGTGGTCCCACATGGGCTCGAACCATGGACCCCCTGATTATGAGTCAGGTGCTCTAACCAACTGAGCTATGGGACCTATTAATTTTATTACAATTGGCTTGCAAATTTATAATACTTTATATATTAAGCAAGTTATTTTTCAATATTATTTATTTCTTGACATAATTCTATTAAAACCCCATTAGTCGATTTTGGATGTAAAAAAGCAACTAACTTATTGTCTGCTCCTTTTTTAGGAGTTTCGTTAAGCACTATAAAACCTTCTTTTTTAAGGCGGTTAATTTCAGAAAAAATATCATCTACCTCAAAGGCAATGTGATGAATTCCCTCACCTCGTTTTTCAATAAACTTAGCAATAGGACTATCTTCTTTGGTGGCCTCCAACAATTCTATCTTACTTTCACCACAACTAAAAAAAGATGTTATTACTCCCTCACTGGCTACTTCTTCAGTTTTGTAATGATCGTATCCCAACAAACTTTTATAAATGGCATTTGCATTTTCAATGTTTTTTACGGCGATTCCTATATGCTCTATCTTTTTCATAATTTAAATAAGTAATTGTTCAAAAATAACAAATCTGAAGAGTATTCTTCATAGCTTCGGAAATATATCAACCTTAAATGTATAAAATATAGTATTTTTGTACTATGATTGAAACAAATAGACAAAAAAAAATAGCGGGAGTTCTACAAAACGACCTTGCTGTGGTATTACAAAAAATGCTTCGCGATTCTGGACAAATGGGAATTATTATTTCGGTTTCAAAAGTTACCGTTACCACAGACCTTTCTTTGTCTAAGGTTTATACCAGTGTTTTTCCTCCTGAAAAAGCTGAATTGATAGTTAAAGAACTAAACGAATTAAAGCCAAAAATAAAACATCAAATTGCCTTAAAAACCAAGCATCAACTTCGAAAAATGCCCGATTTGGTTTTTTTTAATGACGATTCTCTTGAATATATTAATGCTATTGAAAAAGCTGTAAAAGGAAATGAAGACCCAATAAAAGACACCGATTTACTTAAAAAACGCAAAAATTTGTAATTGAATTTATCGCTATACATCGCAAAACGTTACTTGTTTTCTAAAAGCAGTAAAAACGCCATTAATATTATTGCACGTATTGCAATTTTGGCTGTTGTGGTAGGTTCTTTAGCTTTATTTATTGTATTGTCTGGATTCTCTGGCTTGCGTGATTTTAGCCTTCAGTTTACCAATGTTTTTGATTCTGATTTAAAAATATATCCTTCTTATGGAAAAACTTTTTCTTTTTCTGAAAGCCAAGATTCTCAATTAAAAAATATAGATGGTATTGATGCTTTTTCAAAAATTGTTGAAGAACGTGTTTTTCTTCAATATCGGGGTAAAAACCACATTGCTTATATTAAAGGTGTTGATAATAATTTTATAAACGTCATTCCTATTGACAGTATTATGTTTTTAAACAAATGGTTAGTACAAAATAGAGATGAAGTGGTAATTGGTCTTGGAACCTCCCAAATTTTATCGATGGGTGTTTTAGATTATAGCAACTTACTTGAAATATACGTACCTAAACCCGGTAAGGGACAAATTACAGATCCTGCCAATGCTTTTATTAAAAGACGTGTAGTTGCTTCAGGAATGTATAGCGTAAATCAAGATTTAGATAGTAAATATGTTTTTTCAGACATTAATTTTGCAAGATCTTTATTAAATTTAGACTCCACCAAAGTAACTTCTGTCGAAATTAAATTACTTCCAAATTCAGATGAAAAAAGAATCCGAAAAGAAATAAATACCATTTTTTCTGAAGACACCATCATTAAAAACCGAATACAACAAAACGACGGACTTTATAAAATGTTAAATATTGAAAATCTTTTTGTTTATATTTTTGTGAGTCTTATTGCTGCCATCGCAATTTTTAATATTGCAGGAACTATTATAATGACTATTTTGGAGAAAAGAGGAAATATGAAAACGCTTTCTTCCTTGGGATTAACCGTTTCTGAAATTCAAAAAATCTTTTTTTACAAAGGAATTTTAATGACATTAATTGGGATTTTAATTGGTCTTGGTTTAGGTGTAGTTCTTGTAATACTTCAGGAAATTTATGGTTTTGTTCCTATAACTCCTACTTTACCATATCCTGTTAGATTGAAGCTTGTTAATGTTATAATTGTTTTTATAACTATTTTAGTTTTGGGCGGAGTTGCTTCAAAAATTGCAGCTACTAGGGTTTCAGAAAAGCTTATTTCTTAAAAGTTTTTATTTAAACAGGTGGTCTTTAAACTTCAAAGCTACTTCCTCTAAAGCTTTAAAAACATCGACTGATTCATCACTGGTTACCATTTTCATTCGGTATTCTTTAAAATGCGGAATTCCTCTAAAATAATTGGTATAATGTCTTCTGGTTTCAAAAACACCTAGTTTTTCACCTTTCCAATCTATCGCCATTTGCAAATGTCTTTTAGCGGCTTCAACACGTTCTTCCATCGTTGGTTGTACTAAGTGTTCTCCTGTTTTTAAAAAATGTTTTACTTCTCTAAAAAACCAAGGATTCCCAATACTTGCACGACCAATCATACAACCATCAAGTCCATAATTATCTCGCATTTCTTTGGCTTTTTCGGGAGTGTTTACATCACCGTTTCCAAAGACAGGAATGTGCATTCGAGAGTTGTTTTTTACTTCGGCAATCGGAGCCCAATTAGCTTCACCCTTATACATTTGTTTGCGAGTTCTTCCGTGAATAGAAATCGCTTTACAACCTACATCTTGTAGTCTTTCTGCAACTTCAACAATGCGAATAGTATCCTCGTCCCAACCTAATCTAGTTTTTACGGTTACAGGAAGGTGGGTGTGTTTTACCATTGCTTCAGTTAAAGAAACCATTAAATCCATGTCCTTCAATATTCCTGCTCCAGCTCCTTTAGAAACCACTTTTTTTACCGGACAACCAAAATTAATATCAATTATGTCTGGGTTAGAAGCTTCTACAATCTCCACACTGCGAAGCATTGATTCTAGGTTGGCTCCAAAAATTTGAATGCCAACAGGGCGTTCTTTTTTGTAGATATCCAACTTCATAACGCTTTTTTGAGCATCACGAATTAATCCTTCCGAAGAAATAAACTCGGTATAAACCACATCAGCACCTTGTTCTTTACACAAAGTCCGAAATGGTGGGTCGCTTACATCTTCCATTGGTGCCAGTAACAAAGGAAAGTCTGGCAATTCTATGTTACCTATTTTAATCATAATCCCTGCAAAAATAGACAAATAAATAAAGTCTTTTTATTACATTAGTTGTTTAATATTTTTCCAATATGAAAATAAATTACTTTCTTTTATTTCTACTTGCAATTCCGTTATTTATCAATGCTCAAACTTACGAAAATGACCGCCTTTTAACAGTACGCTCAAAAGATTCGGTAAACGAGAAGCCCAGAATGAAAGGTGCTTTAGGGGTTAATATGAAGCTAAATGGGTATTTTGATGTTTATGGAGGTTTACAAAATAGCGAAACCTTTAATATTGGTCAAATTCCTGTTTTTGGAACCGATGATTCTTCTATTTTTAAAATGGACTTACACCAAACGCAAATTTTTATTCAAGGAGATTTTATACAAAAAAACGGAGAAAACATAAAAGCTGTTGTCGAATTCGATTTTTGGGGAGGTAGCGGGCATATGCGTTTACGAAAAGCTTATGTAGAAACCAACCATTGGCAAATAGGACAAAACTGGAATAATTTTGGAGATGAAGCAATTTGGCCAAATGTAATGGAGTGGGAAGGACCTCCTTCTGGAGTTTGGGCTAGAACACCACATATTAAATATTTTGGGAATTTTAAAAATGAAAATTGGATTTATGAAGCAAGTTTAGAAGCACCAGTAATAGATTATATAGCCTTAGGAGATATAGAACCTTTGGTCGAAGAAGACAATCAAGTAGCTCCAGACCTAACCACAGCCTTAAAATATAAAAGAGATTGGGGACATTTAAGGTTTTCGTCTGTGTTACGAAATGTTCGTTATAAATTAGATGGAGAAACCAATGATTTTTTAGGTTTTGGTTTTACTTTTAGTGGAATTTATGTGACAGAAAACAAGAATAATTTTCAATTTCAATTAGTAGGAGGAAAAGGAATTAACGCTTATTTAACTAGTATAGCAGGCTTGGGTTATGACGGTTACCCAACCTCAAACGGAGATATTAACTCAACCCCATCTTATGGAGGTTGGGCTTCTTATGAATATTTTTTTACTCCTAAATTTCATTCCAATATAGTGTTTGGTTTTACTGAATATTTCTTCGACAACATGGAACGTTTTATTTTATCTGAAGAACTTCCTAATGATCCAATTGATGACACATTAATTTTAAATGGAGATTATTCGGGAGAACATTATTATGGTATTTTTAATTTAATGTATGAGCCTTTCGAAAGAATGACGTTAGGATTGGAATTAGATTACGGTGTTAAAAAAATTGATTTTAGTGGTTTTGCCAATAATACTTTTATAGATGATAGTAAAAACAGAGATGCCATGCGAATTAGCTTTGGTTTTATGTTTTATCTATAATTTGCCTTTTTTATTTTACATTCGCTTTTTGAAGCCTTTTTATGTCTAAATATTTTCAAATTTCAATTATCGTTTTTGCCTCTTTATTGCTTTTTTCTTGTAATTCAGATTCAAAAAAAGAAGCCTATTCCAAAATTACCAAAACCGAATTTCATGATAAAGATGGGTTTGTAGGAGATAAAACTTGTACCAAATGCCATCAAAAAGAAGTGGATCTTTGGAAGGGTTCTCACCACGATTTGGCTATGCAAATTGCAAACAACGAAACCGTTTTAGGCGATTTTAATAATGTAGAAATTACCTTAGATGAGGTTCATTATTTCTTCTTTAAAAAAGGAAATGATTTTCTAGTTCGTGTAAAAGAAATTGATGGTTCAGAAAAAGAATATAGAATATCTTATACCTTCGGTGTTACTCCACTTCAACAATATTTAGTCGATTTTGATAAGGGAAGAAAACAAGTGCTTAGAGTAACTTGGGATGTAATTAAAAAACAATGGTACCATCAATATAAAGGCGATAAAATTCAACCACACGATTGGCTGCATTGGACCAAAACTGCTCAAAATTGGAATACTATGTGTGCCGAATGTCATTCTACTAATTTAAAGAAGAACTACTTGGTGGAAGAAGATGCCTTCCACACCACTTGCTCATTAATTAATGTAAATTGTGAGAGTTGTCACGGTCCAGCCGAAAAACATGTGGCTTGGGCTGAAAACCCTTCAGAAGATAAAAACACCTATATTTTAAAAGGAAAAACACAAAAAGACCAACTAAATCTTTGTGCTTCTTGTCATTCCAGAAGGGTTCGGCTTACCGAATATATGAAACCTGGGACTAAATTTGAAGACCAATATATGGTTCAGAATCTTTCGACTAATTTTTACCATCGAGACGGACAAATAAACGATGAAGATTATGTCTATGGTTCTTTTCTTCAAAGTAAAATGTATGCCGAAGGAGTTAAATGTAACGACTGTCACAATGCACATAGTTTAAAACTGAAATTTGAAGGAAATAAACTTTGTCTTCAATGCCATATTCCTGCAAATTACGAAACCTCAACCCATTATTTTCATAAAAAAAATACCGAAGCGAGTTTGTGTATTAACTGCCATATGACGGGTAAAAACTATATGGGAAACGATTTTAGACGCGATCATAGTTTCCGAATTCCTAGACCAGACCAAAGTGATAAATATGGAACTCCAAATGCTTGTATTGGCTGTCATACCGAAAAATCCAACAAATGGGCAGCCAATGTAATAAAGGATAAATTTGGGAATAAAAGAGCTCCGCATTTTTCTGATGCCTTACTATTAAGCAGTCAAAACAATCTTACGGAACAGCAAAAAAAAGAGTTAAACGCATTTATAAACGACCTCAGATTTCCAGATATTGCCAGAGCAACTGTGATTGAAAATTTGGACTTTTATACTGCTGAAGATTATAAAACATTAATGGAAGCACTTCAAGATTCTTCTGCTCAAGTGCGATATCATGCTTTAATGAAATTTAGAAATGTACCACCACAAGAACGCTTGTCAATTGCTTTAAAAGCAATGAAAGACTCTACTAGGTTGGTGCGAATTGGAGCTGCACAATTGGTTATTGGTTTGGACGAAAATACTTTAAGCGGAATAGATAAAAAGAACTTTATCAACTCCCGAAGTGAATTGGAAACCATGTTGTTTACAAATGCAGATTTTTCTACAGGTAGATTGCAATTAGCCGATTATTATTTTCAGAATAACGATATTAAAAACGCTATTAAAAATTACGAAATGGCATTGAAAAAGGATAGTTTATTGCTTCCTGTTTTTTCAAATTTAGCTACTGCTTATAATATAGATAAGCAACCTAAAAAAGCAACCGAAACCCTTGATAAATGGATTGTTTTAGAGCCAAATAATAGTCGTCCTCACTACCTAAAAGCACTTGTACATTTTGAAAATAAGAATAATGAAGAGGCTGTTTCGGAATTAAAAAATGCCATTAAATTAAACCCAAACGACAGTAGAGTCTTATATAATTTAGCCACTTTTTACTATCAAGAAAACAAGGAATTAAAAGCTGCTGAAAACTATATTAAAAAGGCTTTAACTATTGAAACTAACAATCAAGATTTTAAATATTTATTAGCTTTAATTTATCAAAAACAAGGAAAAATTATTCAGGCCAATGTCATTATGCAAGAGCTAAATGCTAACAAGAAACAATAGGGTTTAAGCCAAGAAGTATTTACCAATAGTATAAGTAATAACCCAAAATACTGTTTTTACAGATAGATTTTAGTTTTGTGAATAAGGGTTTCGTTTTTCCTTACATTCTTCTTCATTAAATGTTTCAATTAAACCTATTAATGTTCTTAAAAAAAAGTAGAAGGTGTTGTATCTGTTTTTTTTAAACTGTTCAAAATACAAAAGCCGAATAAAAAATTATTCGGCTTTTAAAAATATTAAAACTGTCTGTTTTAATGACTCATCATTGCTCGTTTAGCTTCAGCTTCTAAATTTACATAAGGTGTTCCTTCAACTGTAACTCCTACAAAGTCAATTTTACCATTATTAAATTTGCTTGGGGATGGATATAATCCACTAACAGCATCAGCACTATCATAGCCAACACAAAGACCATCTCCAGACAAGGTAAATTTAGCTGGCTGTGTTCTCATCGATCCTTCTGCAACTGCCTTACCATCAATATAAAGTGTAGTATTACCTAAAGATTCGCCCTTATCTCCGGCTTTTTCTCTTTTAAACTCCATACCTATTGTATGCTTTCCAGGTGTAAGAGTTATGTTTGATTCAAAAACTTGTTCTGGACTAATTCCTAAGAAATTATATACATAGTACAACTTATTGTTTTTAATAAATAGGGTGTGCCCTCCAAAGCGAGATCCGTGAGCAAATACAACTCCTGAAGTTTTATTTGTTGTCTCAACATTTGCTAATATTTTATACGAACGACCTCTTACATTAACTGCATTACCCTCTGGTACAGCTGCAGCATAAGGATAATAAATATATCTATCTCTTGCTGGTTCTTGCGAAGGTCTCTCCACTCCAAGAACTTCAGCAGCACTTCTGTCATCTAATGGTAAAACGTTATTTTTTTCAGCTTCAACAAACCAAGCGTCGATTAATTCTTTAAGTTTTTCAGGGTTTTCTTTTGCTAAATCTTTTGATTCTGATCTATCAACAGCAACGTGATATAATTCCCAATCATCTTCATCAAATTTACCTACACCAGAAAGTGGAGCGTGAACAGCTGATGCTTTCCAACCATCTTTCCAGATTCCGCGAGAACCTAGCATAGCGTAATATTGAACGTGCTTTTGTGTAGCATCATTAGGCTTAGCATCGAAAGTATAAGCCATAGATACTCCGGATAATGGTACTTGCTTAACTCCGTTAAATTCTTTTGGCATTTCAATTCCTATCACTTCTAATAAAGTAGGAACAATATCTACCGAATGATGGTATTGATTTCTAATTTCACCTTTGGCTTTAATGCCTTTAGGCCATGAAATAACTAATGGGTCGTTAGTACCACCTGCATATTGCGAATAACGCTTAAACATTTTAAACGGTGCAGAAAAAGCAGATGCCCATCCTGTTGGATAATGCTCATAAGTTTCAGGACCTCCTAAAACGTCTAAATATTTCATATTTTCAGATAATTCGTCAGGGAAATTATTGAAAAATTTATTTTCGTTTACAGAACCGTTTGGAGAACCTTCTCCAGATGCACCATTATCGGCAGCGTATAATACAATTGTATTCTCTAGCTGTCCGCTTTCTTCTAAATAGTCGATTACTCTACCTACTTGTGCATCGGTATATTCAGAAAAACCTGCATATACTTCTGCCATTTTTGCGAATAATTTCTTTTCATCATCGTTTAAAGAATCCCAAGGGCGAACCATATCTATGGCTTGAGCCATATCTTCTCGCATGGGGTTCATTGGTGTGTTTACGGTTCCTTCCGGAAGTATTCCTTTTTCAATCATACGACCAGTTACCCATTCTCTATACGCATCGTAACCTTCGTCAAACTTTCCTTTATATTTAGCAATATATTCTTCTGGTGCGTGGTGAGGTGCGTGATTTGCACCTGGGTTGTACCACATATACCAAGGTTTTGAAGGGTTGGTAGCTTGTTGGTCGCGTAACATACCTAAGGCGTGATCTGCTAGGTCTTTTGAAAGGTGGTAGCCTTCTTCAAATTCTTTTTCTACAAAGTGATTGTCTTCAATTAAATCTGGATACCATTGGTTGGTTTCGCCACCAATAAAACCGTAAAAACGATCCCATCCCATTTGTAATGGCCATTGTTTTTTACTTCCTCCTGAAGCTACATCTTGCTCTGGTACATTGTGATTTTTTCCTATCCAAAAAGTACTGTATCCGTTTTCTTGCAAAATCTTAGAAAGCGGAGCCACTTCTGGACCCATTCTTCCGTTCGATCCTGGAAAACCATCTGCAGCTTCTGTAATAGCTGCCATCCCATTTAGATGATGATTTCTACCTGTTTGAATAGTTGAACGTGTTGGAGAACATAAGGCTGTTGTGTGCCATTGGGTATAAGTTAAACCATTTGCAGCTAACTTATCCATGGTTGGCATATTAATAGCTCCTCCGTATGGAGACCAAGCTCCTAGACCTGTATCATCATACAAAATGAATAAGATATTTGGTGCTCCTTTTGGGGCAGACTTTGGGGTATATGCCGACCAATCTGATTCTGAATCTCGAATATCTAAGGCTATTTTTCCTTTGAATTTTGTAGCACTACTTTCATTAGTAGTGGCTTCTTTTTTGTTTTGATTACAACTAATTATTGTAGTTAAAAAAAATCCTAAAACAACAGATTTTAGGATGAAAGATAATTTTTGATTTTTCATTTAAAATGTTTTTTTTATAATCAGTAAAGTTAAAACCATTTAAAATGAAAAGAAACATCAATTGATAGCTTTTTGTTTTTTCTTTATTCTATGGATGGTTAATGGAGTGATTCCTAAAAAACTAGCAATATGTTTATCGAATGTGGTTTCTATTAAAATGGGGTTCCACTTTATTAAATCTAAATATCGTTCTTCGGGTGTCATGGTTACAAAAGTATTTAACCTGTAAGAAAGTGTAAGGATAATTTCTTTTAAAAAATCTAGATAAAAATTCATTATTTTAGGGTTTTTATATCCCAAAGTTTCCAATTCGCTAATATTAAATTTTAGAAAATGAACTTCACCAATGGACTCAATATTTAGCATTTGAGTCTCATTACTAAATATTCTTGCATCGCCCATTAAATGTCCTTCAGCTCTTATAAAATTATTTATTTCTTGTCCTTTCTCGTTTACACTATAAGCACGAGTAACTCCTTTTAATAAAAAGATTAAGTTCTTATTTGTTTTACCACTTTTTAGAATTATTTGTTTATTTTTTGCTATCTTATATTCAGTAATTGATAAGAATAAATCAATTACTTTTTCCTCCAAGTTTGGGAAATAGTTGATAATTAAATTTTTAATATCTGAATTTGATAATCTCATTTAAATATTCAATAGGGGTTTATTCTAATTCAAAAGGATAAATTACCTTCCAATCTTTTTTCATATCGATTACCGTCCAACCATCTTTTTGAGCTTGGTCTAATCCTTTATCTAATCTTCCAATGTGCGAATCACGATCATATGCCCATTCTCTTTCGTCGTCGGTGTGATGTAAATATAACATTAAACTTTTGTGTTTGTTGGAAGCTGCCCATTGCATCATTTGTAAATCGCCATCAGAATTACCAGAAGAGAATACTGGTTTTTTACCAATTATTTTCTGAATGTTTAGTGGTTTCCCTTCTTTATCGTCAATAAAATCGAGTGCTGGTACTCTTTTAATAACTGGGTTTCCGTTGTTATAATCGAATTCGGTTTTTATTCTTGAACCTATAATTTGTTCTTCTGGGATTCCATAAATTTCCATAACAAAAGCACGCATAAAATCAACTCCACCTCCTGAAACTATATAGGTTTTAAAATCGTTGGCTCTTAAATACTGAAGCAATTCTAACATGGGTTGATACACCATTTTATCATAGCCCACATTTTTGGTTGGATGTTTTGCGGTAGCAATCCAATCTTGAACATCTTTTTTAAATTCTTCGGTAGTATTTCCAGAATGTGTTGCCATTATCAATTGGGCTAATCCGTGTTCGCCTTGCTTTTTCAACTCTTCCATATCGTTTTCTAAAACGGCTTTAAAGGGTTGGTCGTTTTTCCATTCTGGATGGTCTGAAGCCATAGCTTTTACTCTGTCAATCGCAAAAAACAATTGAAAATAAGCAGGTTGTTCTGCCCATAAATTACCATCGTTATCAAAAGTAGCTATCCGATCTTTAATAGGAATAAAGTTTTCGTTTTTAGAATTGGTTACTTCATTAACATAAGCGATGATGTTCTTTTTTGAAGCCACCTTATTCCAAGAAGGAAGTGGATCTTTTACCTCTTGTTTTGGGCTTTCTTTTTGTTGACTTTCTTTAGTCTTTGTTTCACAAGAAATAAAAATCAAACTAAAAAAAATGATTACTAAACTTGTTGTTTTCAGGTATTTCATAATTTATTATAATTCTATAATATTTTTTAAAATCTTCTTGCCATTCCGAAGCCTAAATTCCAAGAATTATAGGCGTTAACTTTTAAATCGTTTGTTAGACTAGCTACAATTTCCCAATTGTCGTGGAGAATGCGATGACTATATTCGACTCCTGCTTTGATAAGAAACAGGTTTTCTTCTTTAGAAAATTCACCTCCTGCTCCTAAGACTAAACTAAAGTTTTTTATAGGTTTAAACATTCCAACAACCGCAGATGCAATTGGTGTACTTCGTTCTAATTCAGTTCCATCGCTATGTTCTACAACAAAGCTTTCTACAATAATATCATTGTGTAAACCGATTGCCCAACGTTCGCTGATCTCAAAATTATAGTCGATACCCCAAGAGGGTACCGAAATCCATTTTTTGTCTTCTCCTTTTATCCCTTCTGCTATTTGTGTGTGACTTACTAAAACGGCAATGGAGTGTCTTTTTTCTGATTCTTCTTCACTTACTTCATGTTCTTTTTCTTGTGCATTAACACAAATTGTAAATAGTAAAAGTAAGCTACTTAATAATATATTTTTCATACTTATTATAGTAAACAAAAGGCTGAGGGTATTCTCAGCCTTTAATGATAATAATAATTTCAAATTAATGGCTTTTCATTACCATTTCTTCAATTTGTTTTTCAACTTTTGAAAGACTCCAATCACCGGCTGTTTGGCTTGGTGGATAGTCCTTAAAAGTACTTAAGAAATTATAAGCATATCCTTGAATTGCTATTAGAATATATGCTCTGTCAATATACCAATCATAATAAGTATTTGATCCTTCTAAAGCTTTTTCATATGGATCTCTCCGAAGATTAAAAAGGTATGGTGCTCTTAATTCTACAAAAGGCTCTAACCAAATCTGTAATTGATCCGCTCTATTTACTTGAAACATTGCTTTCCAATCGCCATATCGCAGTGCGGCAATCTGTCCAGCATCATTAACATAAATAAACCCTTCTCTTGGTGATTCTTCTGTTGCACCAGTCAAATAATCTAATTGATTTACACCATCAATATAATTTTTATAAAACCTTCCGTTCATAGTCACCCCTTTTTTAGCCTTAGCAACAATATCTGGCTCGCCAGCAATTGCAGCGAAGGTAGGTAACCAATCTTCATGAGCAACAATTCCATTTAAAGTCTTATTAGCTGGGAAATGTCCGGGCCATCTTACAAAAGTAGGAACACGATACGCACCTTCCCATGAACTGTTTTTTTCTCCGTGAAATGGAGTGGTTGCAGCATCTGGCCATGTATTAAAATGTGGGCCATTATCTGTAGAGTACATAACTACAGTATTTTCTGAAATACCTAATTCATCCAATAAATCGAGTAATTCGCCTACATGTAAATCGTGTTCAACCATACCGTCTCCATATTCATCTTGTCCAGATATACCACGATGCTCTTCTTTTACATGGGTTCTAAAATGCATACGAGTACCGTTCCACCACACAAAAAATGGTTCGCCAGATTTTACGGTTTCTCTTATGAATTTTTTTGCTGCAGCTACTGTTTCATCATCAATAGTTTCCATTCGTTTTTTTGTAAGCGGACCTGTATCTTCAATACGTTGTCCTCCTTTTCCATCTGCCCAAGAATGTATAACCCCTCTAGGGCCAAATTTCTCTTTGAAAGTCGAGCCATCTTTTAAAACCATATCGCCTGGATAATCCATGTTTTCTGGCTCTTCTTCGGCATTTAAATGGTAAAGATTTCCAAAAAATTCGTCAAACCCATGATTGGTAGGTAAATGTTCATCAAGATCGCCTTCATGATTTTTTCCAAACTGACCTGTGGTATAGCCTTGGCTTTTCAAAACCGTTGCCATAGTTAAATCCGACTCTTGCCATCCTTCTTTAGCACCTGGCATACCTACTTTAGTCATGCCAGATCGAACAGGAACGCTACCGCTAATAAACGCAGCTCTACCAGCAGTACAACTTTGTTGCCCATAATAATCTGTAAACGCGATACCTTCACTGGCAATACGGTCTATATTGGGAGTCATATATCCTAACATACCACGATTGTTAT
>JALWUJ010000160.1 GCA_027080135.1 Flavobacteriaceae bacterium
TATAAAAAGATCCTTTTTTAGAAAAAAACATCCTGAGTTTATAGTGTGATAACAGTCTAACTTTCTTTTTTTATACGGAATAAATTCTCTTTTATTTCCATATTTCCATCGTAATATTTTATCCTCTGAAGGTTGTTTTTTTTCATATTCAATACCTCCAAACAAAAGTTCATATTGCTTACAGTTATTTATAAAACGTTTTAAAAAATCATCATATTTTGGTATTACATCGGCATCTAAAAATAATAACCAATCAAAATTAGCATTTATGGCAAGCAAGTTTCTGGTTTCGGTTCTTCCTAAATTGAGATTGTTTTCAATAAGCCTACAATGTTTTAATTGTTTAATTATTTTTTTGTTTTCATTTTTAATATGGACATCTGTAGAAGCGTCGTCTGCTATAATAATTTCAAAAATAACTTTAGCTTTTATAGCTTGTTGATAAATTTGACTAACTAAATTTACAACAGAGTAATTATATGTAGGTATTAAAACAGAAATCATAAACAGGGCTAATTTACTTAAAATAGTTTCAGAATAAATTGTTTTTTTTATCTTTAAGCAAAATATTATAAATGAGATCATCTGTTTTATTAATTTACTTTATCGGTTTATTTTCTTCAGCAATATGTGCACAAGAATATAGCTGGTTTTATTTACGAGCTAAAGATACTTTAACAGAACCTCAATTTAAAAGAGTAAACGAACAATTAGTTTATACTGGAAACGATTTAAAATTAAAATCAATATTTGATAAATACAGTATCTACGAATTTAAAAAAACCTTCAGAAATGCAAAAAAACAAAACCTGAAAAAGACATTTTTTGTAGTAACAAATAAAGATGAATTACTAAGAGAATTATTGTCGACGGATGTAAATTTATTCGAATTTGGGGAAATAATTGAAGAAGAAGATAAAAAAATATTTGAGCCTAACGATTATGGCTCTACAAGCACCATAGGAGAAAATGTAGGTTGGAACGCATATTTAGATTATTACGATGTGATGAATGTTCCTAAAGCTTGGTATTATACTACAGGCTCTAAAAATACCATTATCGGAATTTCGGATGCCACTATAGATACCGTTTCTTTAGAGTTTAAAGAGAAAACAAAAATATTTAGAAACTCAACTCTTTCTATAGGGCATGGGTCTTCTGTTGCAGCTTCGGCTGCAGGGCAAGGAGATAATGGGTTTGGGTTTACAGGAGTTTGTTATGATTGCTCAATTTATGGGACTTCCTATGGGAGATTTCAAGATTTTGAACAATTAATAGAGCTTTCAGAAGCTGGGGCAGACGTTATAAATTGTAGTTGGGGACTTACTAAATACTACCAAACCGCCCAAGATGCTATCTATGAAATGGTAGATAATGGTACTATTATAGTTGCAATTGCACATAATAGAAAATGGATAAAAACAAAAGATAAGGGTAATTTATACTTTTATCCGGCTTCTTATGATAAAGTGATTTCTGTTGCAACAGTGATGCATCGCTACGAAAATGTATTAGATAATATTAAAATTGAAGAAGATAAAGGCTTATATTATGCTGAAAATATTAGAGGATATTTAGGTAGGACCATGGGCTTTAAAGATAATGATACGTTAAAAGAACCTTTTGTCTATCCAGTTTCTATTAGAACTTTAAATCCTGCAGTAGATATTCTTGGCCCTGGGGTAGGCTTGGTACAGTACGGTAGATATGTTGTAGATGGAGAATATGGTTATAGTACTTATGGAGCAACTTCTGGAATTGCACCTTTAGTAAGCGGGACGGTAGGATTAATGAAAAGCTTACAGCCATGTTTAACTTTTGATGAAGTAGATGCAATTTTAAAATTAACATCTATGTATATTGGAGATATAAAAGCGAATAAACCTTGGGAAGGATATTATGGTGCAGGAATGCTAAACACTGGAGATGCTGTAGAGTTGGTGTATAAATTAATGACGGATAACGAAACTGCTTATATTCAAAACCAACATTTTAATCGTTGGGTATTTCCTTTAAAATCTTTTGGAGAAAAAGTAGTGATTAAAAATCAAACGTTTACCGATGAATCCAAACTTTTTATTACTGCAAAAAACAGCATCGTAATAGGAGAAAATACGGTTTTAAAACCTAATTCTGAAGGCTCTATTCATCTAAAAGTAGATCCAACTCTAGAAAAACAATGCGATTTAGTTTTACGAGAAGGCTTCCCAAATAATAAGTATTATTATCCTGAAAAGTAAGTTGAAATAATCAAACATTCTACTTCTTAGATTTTGGAATTTGGGTATTTATTTTTGGAATTTAAACTTTACACCGTCTTTTGCACAACTTCAAAAAGTTGACTATTCTCGCACTTCAATGTTTTTGAAGGGTATTTTAAAAGTAAGGCATAATCGTGCGTTGCCATTAATATGGTATTTCCTTGTTTGTTTATTTCTTGCAAAACTTCCATTACTTCTACACTGGTTTGAGGATCTAAATTCCCGGTAGGTTCATCGGCAAGAATAAGTTCAGGGCTATTTAATAAAGCTCGAGCAATGGCAATACGTTGTTGTTCTCCTCCAGATAGTTGAAAGGGATATTTTTTGGCATTATTTTGCATACTTACTTTTTCCAAAACCTCTTGAATTCTTACCTCCATTTCTTTTTTGTTTTTCCAACCAGTTGCTATTAAAACAAAAGCTAAATTATCCTCAATAGTACGATCATTTAACAATTTAAAATCCTGAAAAACAACACCTAATTTTCTTCTTAAAAAAGGAATGTCTTTTTCTTTTAGAGTGGGTAGATCATAACCCACAATTTCACCATCGCCTTTTTTTAAAGGCAAATCGCCATAAAGGGTTTTCATAAAACTACTCTTTCCTGTTCCTGTTTTACCTATCAAATAAACAAAATCTCCTTTTTCAACTTCAATGGTAACATTGGATAAAACTAATTTATCTCTCTGGTAAATTTCTGCGTTTTTTAAATGTAAAATGGGTTGGGACATTACGAATTATGAATTTAGATTTACGAATTTTGAATCCTGAAATAATAAATTATTTCTAGTTAATAGGTTTTAAATGGTTTTTTTTCAGAAATCGTATAGAAATATAATCATCTTTGCAAACAAAGTGAGCATACTCATTATGTATTAATTATTTTCCACCTGTTTCTTCAACAGGTCAATTTCTTTTTGTTGCTGAATAGTATACAAAGTTAACTCTTCAATTTTCTCTAACAAAAGTAAGTTCATTTCTTTTAAAGATAATCCGTTTTCTAAAATTTCTTCAGATGAAGGGACTTTTGGCAAATGATAATTTTCTTTTATATAATCTTCAATTTCCTTTAAAGTCAACATTTTGTAGTTGGGTTTTAGAGTTGAGAATCCTTTAAAGTATTTTTCAAAAACATAATCAGGTGCAACGGCACCTTTTAAATCGACTATTACTTCTTGGGTATGTATTTTTCCTTTTACAGTTAATAATTGGTCGGGAACTTTGGTTCCAATTCCAATATTGTTGTTTTTACTATAAATGTTTTTTAAGCTATTACGTTGTGCTGAAATTGTTATCGTTACTAATAAGGTACATAAAAAAAGAAAATGTTTCATAAGAAAAAAATAAATGGTTTATAGCTTTAAAAGTAAGCATTTTATTTATTATTAAAACTTTAAGACAATAATAATATACTTATCACATTTTTGTTGCGTTAAGTAGGTAGTTAGAAGTTTTTATTTAATGCCACAAATTTTCGAATTTTCTTTCTTGTTTTATATGTTTTCTAAATTGAAATATTAAAATAAACTCGTGAATCTGTGGCAATTGTTAGCTCTTATTTGTCTTAATTAGTAGTGAATAATATTTAAATAATCCTTCTTTTTTTATGTTTTCAAATTTAGTTATAACAATATCTTTATGCTTCAGAAAAACACTAAAATAATGTTTCAAAAAAAACTTTTTTTACTCACAATTGTCTTTTATTCGTTAATGTCTTCGGCACAACAAACCGCTGTTTATACTAACGAATTTGTAGATTTTAACAAAGCTTATGAGCTCTTTAACGAAAATCAATTTCTCGCTGCACAAACCTTATTTTCGGAAGTAAAAGAAAAATCTACCAAAGAAAGTATTAAGAGCAATTGTACTTATTACATTGCTAGCAGTGCTATTAGACTGAATCAGCAAAACGCAGATCAACTTATGGAGCAATTTGTATTGGAATACCCTACGAGCATTAAACGCAATAGTGCTTACATAGATGTTGCCAATTATTATTTCGTAAATAGAAAGTTTTCACATGCTCGAAAATGGTACGATAAAGTAGATGAATACAACTTAAGTGTTTCAGAAAAGGAAAAATTCTACTTTAATAATGGTTATGCTTTTTTTAAGAATAAACAATATACAGAAGCCAAAAAATATTTTAATCGTGTTTCTACTTCCGAAAAGTATGGTTCACAAGCAAAATATTATTTGGGTTACATTGCTTATGAAGGTGACGATTACCAAGAAGCTACACAGTTATTCGATGAAGTGAAAGATAAAGACCGTTACTCAAAAGACATGTCGTATTACCAAGCCGATATGAATTTTAAATTAGGAAAATTTCAAAAAGCTATCGACTTAGGTCTCGAACAATACAATAATTCTTCACCCAAAGAAAAAAGCGAATTATCTAAAATAATAGGAGAGAGCTACTTTAATTTGGAAAAATATGAAGAGGCAATTCCGTATTTAAAAGAATATAAAGGCAAAAAAGGCAAGTGGAACAATACCGATTACTACCAATTGGGATATGTTTATTACCAACAAAAAGATTACGAAAATGCCATTGGTGAATTCAATAAAATTATCGATGGAAATAACGCTGTGGCTCAAAATGCCTTTTATCATTTAGCAGAATCTTATTTAAAATTAGATAAAAAACAAGAAGCTTTAAATGCTTTTAAAAACGCTTCCGAAATGGAATTTAGCCTAGAAATTAAAGAAGATGCCTGGCTTAATTATGCGAAATTGAGTTACCAAATTGGAAATAGTTACCAAAGTGTTCCCGAGGTTTTGCTTTCCTTTATTCAAGAATATCCTAAAAATGAAAACAACGAGGAGTTAAAAGATTTGTTAATAGATTCCTATATTAGTTCAAAAAACTATCAAGCAGCTATTGATTTGTTAGAAAATAATAAGTCGTTTCAAAACAAATTAGCATTTCAGAAAGTTACCTTTTTTAGAGGATTGGAATTATATACTGAAGGAAATTTCACCGAAGCCACTGGCAATTTCAACAAGTCTTTAAAAGAGCCTCGCGATGCTACTTTTACAGCAAGAGCCATTTATTGGAAAGCCGAATGCGATTACCTGCAATCTAATTTTGATGCTTCATTAATAGGTTACAAACAATTTTTACAGTTTCCAAATGCTTCTGAAACTCCCGAGTTTTCAAACGTAGATTATGCTTTGGGTTATAATTATTTCAAACTAAAAAACTATCCAGAAGCAATTTCAAATTTCAAAAATTATATTTCAAAAACTTCAGAAAACACCCAACAAAAAAAAGATGCTTATGTGCGTTTGGGCGATAGTTATTTTGTGACAAGTGAATATTGGTCTGCAATAGAAAGTTATAATAGTGCTATTGAAGCAGGAACGGTAGATCAAGATTATGCACATTTTCAGAAAGCAATTAGTTATGGATTTGTTGATAGAATCCCGAAAAAAATTGAAGGATTGAAAACATTTTCTACCAAGTTTCCAAAATCAATTTATCGTGATGATGCCTATTATGAATTAGGAAATACCTACGTTTCTCAAGAAAATTATCCAGAAGCGATGAAGGCTTACAACCAATTAATCAATCAATTGCCCAACAGTAGTTATGTGGCAAAAACATTGTTAAAAAAAGCGTTGATTCTTGAAAATACCAATAAAAGTAACGATGCTTTAATTGTGTTTGAACGCGTTGCCAACGATTTTCCTTCTTCGGAAGAAGCCTTACAGGCAGTAGCTTCGGCAAAAATAATATACATAGACCAAGGTCGAGTTAACGATTATGCCAAGTGGGTAAATAATTTGGATTTTGTTGCTGTTGAAAATTCTGAAATAGACGATGCATCTTACCAAGCCGCAGAGCAAGTGTATTTAGAAAACAAACCAAGTCAGGCTATTACACGGTTTACCGAATACTTGGAGCAGTTTCCGGAAGGCAAACATTCTTTAAAATCACATTTTTATTTGGCACAATTATATTTTACTAAAGAGAAAAAAGAAGAAGCTATTTCTCATTACGAATTTGTGGTAAGCAAAGACCGTAACGAATTTACAGAACAGGCTTTGGCAAGAATTTCGCAATTACATTTGGAAAAGGAAGACTATAAAACGGCACTTCCGTATTTAATTAGATTGGAGCACGAAGCCGATTTTCCTCAGAATATTGTCTTTGCCCAATCCAATGCAATGAAAGCTAGTTACGAACTTGAAATGTATCAAGAAGCAGTTGAGTTTGCTGATAAAGTTTTGCAAAATGAAAAAATAGATAACTCGGTTATAAGTGATGCCCAAGTGATTATTGCACGTTCTGCAATGAAAACAGGAAACGAAAACAAAGCAAAAAAAGCTTATGAAGAAGTAGCTAAAATAGCAACAGGGAAACTTGCTGCCGAAGCTCTTTACTATGATGCTTATTTTAAAAATAAGTTGGATCAATTTGAAGCCTCCAACGAAAAAATACAAATAATTGCAAAAGAATATTCGGGCTTTAAATATTACGGAGCAAAAGGGTTGGTGCTAATGGCAAAGAATTTTTACGGTCTAAAAGATGCTTTTCAGGCCACGTATATTTTGGAAAGTGTTATTAAAAACTTTAATGATTACCCAGATGTAATTGATGAAGCAAAAGCTGAATTAAGTAAAATTAAAACAGAAGAATCCAAAACCAACGATTCCATCGAACTTGAAGATGAGAATTAACCTTTAATAGTCCTCAAATTTCTATTAAATAATAAAAAAACTAAGCTTACCTATGAACAGTAAAATTTTAAATAAATCAAATTTAGTTAAAATATGGTCTCTCTTTGAGAGGAGATTTAGAGGGGTGTTGTCAGTATTTATAATATTTATTTTATCTTCATTAACCAGTCACGCCCAAGAAAAAGAAAACCTTGGCACCGAAGTGGTAAACATCGTAAAACCTTACACTCCTACAATCTCTGATGCTTTTAAAGTAAAGGAAAATCCTGTGTTTAACGATTCGATAAATACCGATAAAAAAGAAGTGACGTACAACATTTTTTCGGTACCAGTGGCTTCAACTTTTACACCAGCTAAAGGAAAAGCAACTGCTATAGAAAAAGCAAAACCCATCCAGTTATTTGATAATTATGCTAGTTTGGGAGTGGGAAATTATTGGAATGTTTTGGCAGAATTGTACAGTAATTTTGCCATTAGCCGAACTGATAATTTTGGAGTTTATTTCAAACATAATTCATCTCAAGGAGGAATAAAAGACATTAGATTAAACGACAAATTTTACGACACAAAATTAGAAGGAACTTATATTAGTAGTCAAAAAGATATGAGTTACAAAGTAAAGGGAGGCTTGGAACATCAATTGTATAATTGGTATGGATTAAATCCTTTTTATTCAGAAGTATCTGATGAGTTAATCAAATCTATAGATTCTAAACATTTTTATTTTAGTGGTTTTACCGAAGGAATGTTGTCTGTTGAAGATTCGTATTTTGAAGAAGCAACAGCGAGTATTCGGTATTTGGCTGATAGTTATTCATCGTCTGAATTTAATATAAAACTCAATTCTGGTTTTGGTTTTGATATGATGGAATTTCCTGTAAAAGTGGAAGCAAATATTGACTATTTAAATGGTAAATTTGACACGGATTATTTGAACACTTCAGAATTAAAATATAGCTTTTTAAATATTGGAGTTGCTCCTTCGGTAGCTTATACCACTAAAGATTTATCGGTTTCTGTTGGATTTGAAGCCGTTGTTTCTTTAGATTCAGAAAACAGTAAAACCAACTTTTATATTTATCCAAATGTAGAGGTTTCTTATAGATTGGTAGATGAAATATTAATCGCTTATGGAGGTGTTGATGGAGGTTTAAAACAAAATACCTATTATGATTTTAAAGAAGAAAATCCTTTTGTTTCGCCTACATTATATGTGATGCCAACCCATCAGCAGTATAACGGGTTTGCGGGATTAAAAGGAAAACTCACCAGTACTTTGGCCTATAATGTAAAAGCTTCTTATGGAAATGAAAAAGACAAAGCCTTGTATGCTTTAAATTATGAAAAACAGTTAATTCCGGGATTGGAAGGTTACGAATTCGGAAATTCTTTTGGTATGGCTTATGCAGGTATTTCTACTTTGTCTTTCTTTGGTGAATTAAATTTAGAACTTTCCAAAAATTTCTCAGTTGGAGTAAATGGAACCTTTAATAATTACGATACTACAAAACAACCAGAACCTTGGAATTTACCAACATTGGAAGCATCTTTGTTTTCAAACTTTACAATTTCAGAAAAATTTTATGGAGGAGTTTCTCTGTTTTTTGTTGGAGAACGAAAAGATTTTTTTGTTAGTGAAAACGGGCCAATTAGAACAATAATTTCCGAAATAATTACCTTAGATAGTTATATTGATGCCAATGCACATTTGGGTTATCGATTTAACGAACAGTTATCTTTCTTTTTAAAAGGAAGTAATTTATTTGGAAGAAACTACCAAAAATGGGCAAATTACCAAGTGCAGGGAGTCCAAATTTTAGGAGGAGCTTCATATAAATTTAATTGGTAATTAGATTAGAGGAATTAACAACTCCACTTTTGTCCCAATGGCTTTTTGAGTTTCGGAATACAAGTCGATGATATTTATTGAGGCATTACCTTTAAACTGTTTTGAAAAGCTTTTTAAACGTTCTTCGGTTAGGTTTATACCGATAGATTCTTTTTTGTGAATTTTATTTTTATTGATAGATTCAGATTTTTTTCTTCCTACACCATTGTCTTCTATACATATTTTTAAATAAAAATCATTTTCTTTTTTAAACGATATGCTTAGGTTTTTAAATCCTTCTTTGGAAGAAAGTCCATGCCAAATTGCATTTTCGATAAAAGGTTGTAGTATAAGGGAAGGTACTTTTATGGTATGCGTATTTAGATTTTTGTCTATTTTTATTTTTGTATTAATTTCGTTTGAAAACCGTATATTTTCAATGTCCATATAAAGTTCTAATGTCTCAATTTCTTCATTTAAGACAATGGTTTCTTCACGAGTAGCTGCTAAAATTTTTCGGATGAGTTTTGAAAATTTATTCAGATAATAAATGGCATTGTTTTTTTCATTTTCTATAATATATAGTTTTATAGAATTTAAAGAATTAAAAATAAAGTGAGGGTTCATCTGGCTTCTTAACGAAGACATTTTTAGGTTTAATATTTCTTTATCGTATTCGGTTTGTGCTTTTTTTAGTTTTTCGTATTCGGCTTTTTCATTCATAGAAGCTATATTCTCTTCCATAATTTTATGAGCTTCCGTTTTTAGTTTTTCGTTTTCTTTTAATTGTTGAATTAGTTTTTGTTGGGCTTCATTTCTTTCAATTAAAATTAGTTTTTGGTTTTTACTAAGTGCTAATGCAAAAATTAGGTTTTCAATAATTAGCCCTGTTAAAAATATAAACTGTCCTATATCTGCATAATCAGGATATAGGTTTCTTCGATAAACAGCTAAAAAAGAGGCAATAAATAACACCAGAGATCCTGCAATAATATATTTTTTTAAGGGAGCTTTGTATTTTAAAAGTGGATAATAACAAATTAAACTAAATATGAATAAAAACCTAATTATATACTTTTCAATAAACCAAAAAAAGTATCTTTCGGAAGTGAATATGTAATAAATGATTTCAAAAACACTAAATGAAATAATAATAAAACTGACCGTTTTTATAAGCCGATACCATTTTTTTGAGTTGGTTTTGATATTCACAAATTCAAAAACAAAAAGTAAGTAAACCGAATTGTAAGCCCATATAAGATAAATATAAATACAATCTAAATTTGGATTTATCGATTTAAAAAAATAATTAACAATTATTGTTTTGTCATTAGATATTTGACTAATAAATATTAAAAAAGTATAAATGCAATAATATAAATATACTTTCTGTTTGTTTTGAAGGTAAAGAAATAGGTTATAGATAAAAAGTATGAAAAACATACTTAATATAAAAGTTACATAACCACTTGAATTTGGGTGCGATAAAATGGAGTATAACGAATTTTCGTCCATAAAAGGCGAATTAATTGGTCAGTTTTTCAATTAATTCATCTTTCTTAGCTCTAGAAACAGGAATAGAAATGTTGTTTTCCAAAACAATATAATTTCCATCTGTTTTTATAAACTCATTGATGTAGTTTGTATTTACAATGTAAGAATTATGTACTCGATAAAAATTAAAGTTATTTAAATATTGTTCAACATCTTTTAATTTTTTTGAAATAACTTCCTTTTTTTTATTTACAAAATGTACTTCAGTGTAACCACCATCAGACTTACAATATAGAATTTCTTCGGGTTTTACAAAAAGTGTTTTACCAGAAAGCGAAATTGCTATTTTGTTTTGATTCTGACTTTTTGGAAAATTTTCTAAAAGTTCTTTTAATTCGTTACCCAAGTTATTTTCTTTTTTATTTATTTTAATTTTTGAAACAGACTTAATTAAATCGTCAGTATCTATGGGTTTTAAAAGATAATCTATGGCATTTTCTTTAAATGCTTTTAATGCATAAGAATCATATGCAGTAGTAATTATTAAATCAAAATCTCTGTAGTCTAATCTTTCTAAAAGGTGAAATCCATCCATTTGGGGCATTTCAATATCTAAAAAAACACATTCAGGTTTAATGTAGTTTATTGCCGAAATTGCTTCTTTGGGGTTGGTAAATGTATCTACAATTGTAATATCTTCACAAAAATTTTCAAGCTCCCAGACTAGACTTTTTATGGCAGCTTTCTCATCGTCAACTATTATTGCTTTTATCATAAAGGATAATTTAAGAACACAAATTACAAATTTTACTTCATTTTGATAGTGAAAAATCTATAAATGGTAATATAATAAATATAAATGGTAAATATTTAGTGATAAATGGCATTTATG
>JALWUJ010000161.1 GCA_027080135.1 Flavobacteriaceae bacterium
TCCTAATAGGAAGTAAAATCCAAATTTATTATGATGGAAACAAGTTTGGAAATAAAGATTTTATTCTTCTAGATGAAATAGAATATAAAAGCAACAATCCAAAAGGGTTGGAATTTATAAAGTTGTCTGACAAAAGTAAATTAAATAAAATAAATTTAGAAAACTATATCAATAATAAACTAAGTAAAATTCAAGACATTGAGTTAATCCAAAAGTTAAAAAAAGAACTTAAATCCGACGACATATCACTTTTAGTAAAAAAACTACTAAAAACAGAGATGAAAGAACGGTACAATAAAATCGTTATTGAAAATGTTTTTAAAGACATAGAAATAATAGTTCATTGTAATTTAAGAGACGAAAAAGAAAACGGCAACCTCACGTCCATAAAAATACCTAAGGGGATCGAAATAATAACATTACCTAAATTAAGTGATACTATGAAGGAAGCCACTGTTGTTATTTGGAATAAAAAAATAGGTGACATTGTTAAAGAAGGTGATATTCTTGCTGAAATCGAAACTGAAAAAGCAACTATGGAATTCGAGTCTTTTTACACTGGAGAATTACTCGCCATAGGAATTAAAGAAGGTGAAACAGCAATTGTAGACTCCGTTTTGGCGATCATAGGCCCTAGTGGAACTAATGTTTCAGGAATTATCGAAAACTTTAATGCATTATCTAAAAATTCTGTAATTAATAATAAAAATAATTCTAATGAAAGAATTAAAAAGAAAGAAGCGTTATCAATTATAAATACTTATTTATATAAAATTGGTCAATCTACCATTCTTAATAAAAATACTATTTACTCAAATAAAAACTCTGCAAATGATAAATGGTGGTTTGAACCAAGTCCAAAAATGTTTAACCAAAATTTTAATTTAGTTTTGAACGATTATAAAACAAAAAAATTGTTTTTATTTGAAATACAAAAAAATGACTTTAATTCATTAGATGATTTTTTCTATTATAGAAATAAAGTAAATAGATATTCAATTACAATTGAAGGGAATGACACAAAATATTTTGAAGATAAATTAGGGTCTTTAAACAAAGTTAAATTTATAAAATATTTATTACACACTATTAGTTATAATTAAAATACTTTAATTTAAAAGAACTGTTCAAAATAAATCACTCAACAAATTCAATCTTAAATTAAAATATTTTTCAACAATTCCTCTTTCCAATAATCAAAAATAGCGTTATATTTGCACAGACATAACGCTATTAAAAATGATAACCGTAGAAGAAGCTTTTGAACTCGTTCAAAAAAACATAATTCCGACCACAAAAACACAAAAACAATCCATTAGTAAGTCTTTAGGGTTTGTCTTGGCAGAAACCGTTTTATCACCTATCAATATGCCTCCTTTTCGGCAGTCGGCAATGGACGGTTATGCGCTTCATCCCGATAGTAATCGGGAGCAAGAAAATTCCATTTACACCATTATAGATGAAGTAAAAGCAGGTGATGGTCATCATCCTATTTTAAAAGCTGGGGAAGCAGTTCGTATTTTTACAGGTTCCGCCGTTCCAGATTCAGCTAACACGGTGATTATGCAAGAAAAAGTAACTGCGGAAGGAACCCAACTCACTATCAACGAAACTTTCTCTATCAACGAAAACATTAGACCTTTAGGAGAACAAGTAAAAAAAGGTGCCATTGCATTAAAAAAAGGCACCCAACTAACTCCTGCTGCCATTGGATATTTAACCACTTTAGGAATTTCTGAAATTGAAGTTTTCACCAAACCATCCATCGCAATTGTCACCACCGGAAACGAATTAATTGAAGCTGGACAAGAACTTACCTACGGAAAAATTTACGAAAGCAACTCCGTAATGTTACAAACCGCCTTGCAAAGTTTAGGCTTTGATCAAGTGACCATAACAAAAGTGAAAGACGACTTTATTTCAACTAAAAATTCCTTAGAAAAAGCTATTTCAGAAAATGATTTAGTACTTATTTCTGGCGGAATTTCTGTTGGAGATTACGATTTTGTTGGTAAAGCATTATTAGAATTAGGCATCGAACAGATATTCTATAAAGTAAAACAAAAACCTGGAAAACCGCTTTTCTTCGGAAAAATGAAAAATAAACCCGTATTTGCACTTCCTGGAAATCCCGCTTCAGCATTAAACAGTTTCTATGTGTATGTACAACCATCGCTTCAGAAACTATCTGGAAATTTAGACTTTTCATTAAACAGATTGAAGGCAAAATTAACCGCCGATTATTTCAAAAAAGGGCCAAGAGCACAGTTTTTAAAAGCTTCGGTAAAAAATGGAAAAGTAACTATTTTGGAAGGTCAGAGTTCAGCGATGTTATACACTTTTGCTATTGCAAATGCTTTTGTGTACGTACCAGCAGAGGTTAACAATTTATCTAAAGGTGACTCGGTGGAAGTGATTATGTTGCCTGTTTAACATTTCGACTACGCTCAATGACCAATAAAATTATGGAATAAAAATAAGAGGAAAGGAAAAAAATCTCCTGCAAGGTTTCAAAAACCTTGTAGGTATTAATAAAAATAGCAGAAGTTAAGAACATCCCGAAATTTCGGGACTGCCTTCGTAGGAATTATGAAATATAAAATAAAAAGCAGAATCTGGATTGAAGCCGATAACAAAGTATTAATTGGCGAAGGACGAGTACGTTTATTAAAAGCAATTGAAGAAACGGGTTCGCTTTCAAAAGCAGCGAGGAGTATTCAGATTTCGTATAAAAAAGCGTGGACGATGTTGGACTCTGTAAATAAATCTGCCAAGAAACCCGTAACTGAAAGTAGCACTGGCGGAAAAGGTGGCGGTGGTGCTGTTTTAACAAAATACGGAAAGGAATTAATCAACGCATTTGAAGCTATTAATAAAAACTGTTGGTCACATTTAGACACTCAAATTGAGAAAATAAACTCTTTGTGATCCCGAAACTTCGGGAGTGCCTTCTTTGTGGACTTTGTGATTAGCTTTTTACAAAAAACACCGAATACTGAACCGCAGAATAACGAATGATGAAGTAAAATAAAAAATAAAAATTGAAACAAAAATCAACATACTATTTCAAATCAAAAACTTCGATATTCAACATTTAAATTGATATTAGAAATAGAACATATCTGGCTTTTCCTTCTCATCCTTCCGGTGATTTCTTTCCTATATTCAAGCGTAGGTCACGGAGGAGCAAGTGGTTATTTAGCTTTAATGAGTTTGTTTTCATTTCCGCATTTGGTGATGAAACCCACCGCTTTATTGCTCAATTTATTTGTGGCAGGAATTTCGTTTTTCTACTATTTCAAAGGTGGATTTTTTAAGAAAAAACTGTTTTTATACTTTGCTGTTGCCTCAATTCCAATGTCTTTTTTAGGAGGAACCGTTGACCTTGACGCAACACTTTATAAAAAGATTTTAGCAGTTTTATTAATTTTCGCAGTTTTAAAAATGTTGAATGTATTTGGAAAAGAAAGCACTAAAATTAAAGACATCAAACTCTGGCAAGGACTTCTTGTGGGAGGTGCGATTGGATATTTTTCGGGGCTTATTGGAATTGGTGGAGGCATCATTTTAAGTCCGATAATTCTCTTATTACATTGGGGAAATATGAAGGAAGCCGCAGCAGTTTCCGCCTTGTTTATTTGGGTGAATTCTGCAGCAGGATTGTTTGGTCAGCTGAGTAATGGCGTGACTTTGAGTTCACATTCTTTTGGTTTGGTGGCAATCGCCATCGTGGGAGGGATTTTTGGTGCTTACTTCGGAAGTAAAATCGTTAATAATAAAACTTTGAGATATGTTTTAGCCTTTGTTTTGGTATTGGCATCTGTAAAATTATTTTTTATCTAATGAACAAAAAAAGAAACATAACCGCTATTGTACTCGCAGGAGGAAAAAGCTCCCGAATGGGAACCGATAAAGGTTTTGTAAATTTTAAAAACAAACCTTTTGTACAGCATATTATTGATGTAGTTCGTCCTTTGGTTAATGAAATCATCATTATAAGTAACCATCCAAATTACGATATTTTCGGATTAAAACGCTTTAATGATATCATCAAAAATGCAGGTCCTTTAGCCGGAATTCAAGCAGGATTACATGAGTCTGAAACTGAAAATAACTTAGTTATAAGCTGTGATGTCCCTTTAATTTCTTCTGAATTATTAGAATTATTAATTACTGAAATCAATACTACTTCTGAAGTCATTCAATTACAAAGTGGCGATAAAAAAATGCCGCTCATTGCTATTTATAAAAAAAGTTGTGAAGCAAAATTTACCGAAGTATTAATTCAAGGCGAACGAAGAGTACGAAAGGCAATAGAACAATGTAAGGTTAAAACAATTATCATAGAAAAAGCTTTAGAAAAACATACGGCTAACATCAATACCAAAGAAGATTTAAAAGAAATAGAAAACGAAATCTAACAGATTTTTAAAACCTGTTAGGAATAAAAAAACAAAAATGAATCAATGGAATTAAGCATTAAATATTTTGGACTTTTAGCAGAAATCACCAATTGCTCTGAAGAAAATTTATCTTTTTCAGGAAAGACGGTTTCGGATTTAAAAGAACATCTATTTCAGAAACATCCAACATTGAAACTTAACGATTTTCAAATAGCTCAAGACAACGAATTAGTAGAAAACGAAACAGAAATAATAGGGATTGAGATTGCTTTGCTTCCTCCTTTTGCGGGTGGATAAATACAACAAGCCATAACCCTTCCCGTTTCGAAGCTTCGGAATAAACTCAGGAAGGGTTACTCCTGCAAGGTTTTTATACCTTGTAGGTATAAAATAAAGTAAAGAAGATAGGGAGATCCCGAAATTTCGGGACTGCCATCGCAGGAATTATGAGATACAACAGACATATCATCCTTTCAGAAATTGGCAAAAATGGCCAAGACAAACTAGCTAAAGCCAAAGTATTGGTAATTGGTGCAGGCGGATTGGGCTGCCCGGTTTTGCAATATTTAACCGCTGCAGGTGTTGGTACTATTGGGATTGTAGATTTCGATATCGTTTCAGAATCCAACTTACAACGTCAAGTTTTATACGGTACTTCTTCCCTTGGAAAAAATAAAGCCGAAGCTGCAAAAACAAGATTAGAAGATTTAAATCATCAAATTTCCATCATCGCTTATCCAGAAAAACTCACTCATAAAAATGCAATTTCTATATTTCAGAAATACGACATTATTGTTGATGGCACCGATAATTTCGCTACTCGTTATTTAGTAAATGATACTTCCATTATTACCAAAAAACCATTGGTGTATGCTGGAATTTATAAATTTGAAGGGCAAGTTTCAGTATTCAATTTTAAGAAAGGTCCAAGTTATCGTTGTTTGTTTCCAAATCCACCAAAAAAAGGTACGATTCCAAATTGTTCAGAGGTTGGTGTTTTAGGAGTTTTACCTGGAATTATTGGAACACTTCAGGCAAACGAAGTTTTGAAAATAATTTTAGAAATCGGAAATATTCTTAACAGAAAAGTTCTTTATTACAATGCTTTAAACAACAAAACCAATATTTTAAAAATCCATCGTTCTGAAAATGAAATTCAAAAAGTTTTAAAGTCAGAAGCTATTTTTGAAACTTTAGATGAAGAGGATAATTGTGATATTTCAGTTCAAGAAATTAGTCTGAAAGAGTTGATGAAAAAGCAAAACTTTCAACTAATAGACGTTCGAGAAAAGAACGAAAACCCTAAAATTGAAAGCAATAAAATTATTCACATTCCATTAAATGAATTAGAAAAAAATATAGATAAATTAACTTCAGAAGAACCTTTGGTTTTTTTCTGCCAAGCAGGAATTAAAAGTAAGAGAGCGGCTTCCAAAGTTATAAATAGTTATAGTTTGCAGGAAGGAGCTTCAGAAATAATAGAATATTTAAAAACATCCCCCTAACCCCTTTCAAAGGAGGAATTCATTCTAAGAAAATGTAGAGATAAAAATTAAGTATAATTAAACAGATACCCGCTGTAGTTTATGTTATGCGGAGTCGAAATACGAGCATATTATGAAAACCAAAAAACCAAAAAACATATTTAAAGAAGGAGCAATTTCTTCGGAATTTATAGCAAATTCGATTGCACATCATCAAGTAAAAACACAAATTGGTGCTCACAATATATTTTTAGGACAAGTACGTGCCGATGAAATTGATGGAAAAAAAGTAGCATCAATCGAATACACTGCTCATGAAGAAATGGCAAATCAAAAATTTCACGAAATTAGAGAAGCTGCTTTTGAAAAATTCGACTTGAGCTGTATGCATATTTATCACAGTTTAGGAAAAGTAAAAGCAGGCGAAATCTGTTTATTCGTATTTGTTTCATCACCTAGAAGAAAAGAAGTTTTTCCGGCAATTAAGTTTATTGTAGAAGAAATAAAAGAAAATGTTCCTGTTTTTGGGAAAGAGATTTTTGAAGACAAAAGTCATCAATGGAAAGTAAATACATAACTCTTTGTGAGCCTTTGTTCCTTCTTAGTGTTCTTTGTGGTTAAATTATTTCACAGAGTTTCACAAAGAATCACAGAGTTACACAGAGAAAAATTAAAAAATATCGAATACCAAACTGCAGAATGTTGAATAATGAAGTTCCTTATTAATAAACTTCTAAATTCATAATTCAACATTTATAATTTATAATTAACTATGGTCGACATCACAAACAAATCCACCACACTCCGTACTGCAATCGCACAAGCCATTGTAAAAGTGAGTAAGTCCGAAACTATCGAGGCAATAAAAAACGATACCGTTCCGAAAGGAAATGTTTTTGCAATGAGCAAAGCCGCAGGATTATTAGGCGTTAAAAAAACACCTGAACTCCTTCCCGATTGCCATCCAATGCCTATTGAATTCTCCGGAATTGAATACGAAATCAACGGTTTGGAAATTACAGTGCTCTTCAGCGTAAAAACCATTTACAAAACGGGCGTTGAAGTGGAAGCAATGCACGGAGCAAGTGTCGTGGCTTTAAATATGTACGATATGTTAAAGCCTATTGACAAAGGAATCGAAATCCATCAAATAAAATTATTGAAGAAAAAAGGAGGTAAATCCGACTTTAAAGATCGCTTCCGAAAAGATTTAACCGCTGCGGTGATTGTGTGTTCCGATAGTATTTCAGCAGGGCAAAAAGAAGATCGTGCAGGCAAAGCAATTATTAAAAAGTTGGAAGAAAGTGATGTGGCAATTTCAGATTATATCATTATTCCAGATGAAAAAGAGGTAATTCAGGAAAAAGTAAAAACCTATCAAAAACAAGGAATTGATATGGTAATCTACACAGGCGGCACCGGACTTTCAAAAAGAGATGTCACACCGGAAGCATTGATTCCTTTATTAGACAGAAGAATTTCCGGAATTGAAGAAGCTATCCGAAATTACGGTCAAGACCGAACACCCTATTCTATGCTTTCCAGAAGTGTTGCCGGAACCATCGAAAAAACCTTAGTATTAGCATTGCCAGGTTCTACCAACGGAGCAAGAGAATCTATGGAAGCTATATTTCCTGCTGTATTACATTTATTTAGAATTTTAAAAGGTGCTCGTCACGATTAATGAAGAAACAGACTCCCATATTAACCGATAGTTTTAAGCGAAAACACAGTTATTTACGTATTTCGCTCACAGAACGTTGTAATTTAAGATGTACGTATTGTATGCCTGCCGAAGGGGTTCCACTAGTTCCAAGGTCTCATATTATGACTTATGATGAGATTTACAAAATCGCCAAAACCTTTACAGATAATGGCGTTACAAAAATCAGATTAACAGGCGGTGAGCCTTTAATTAGGAAAGATATTCCTGTAATTTTAGAAAAACTGGCTTCCCTTCCTGTGGAAATTGGTATTACTACCAACGGAATTACTATCGATAAACAAATCGAGACATTAAAACAATTCAACATCAAAAATATCAACGTGAGTTTAGACACGTTGAATGAAGCAAAATTTAAGGAAATCACGCGTCGGAATCATTTTGAAAAAGTATATCAAAACATACTTCTTTTAGTTGAAAATGGATTTGATGTAAAGATCAACGCAGTGCTTATTAAAGATTTTAATGATAATGAAATTATCGATTTTATTGAAATGACTAAGAAGCTTCCTGTATCCTTTCGGTTTATAGAATTTATGCCTTTTGACGGAAATAAATGGGATTTAAAAAAGATGGTTTCTTATTCTGAAATAATGAAAAAAGTAAATCATCATTATTCTGAAGCAAAAGTAGAACGACTCCAAGATGCAGAAAACGACACTTCAAAAAATTACAGAATTAAAGGTTTTAAAGGAAGCTTTGCAATTATTAGTTCAGTAACCAATCCGTTTTGTGATTCCTGCAATCGTTTGCGATTAACTGCCGATGGGAAATTAAAAAACTGTTTATTTTCGGCTACAGAATCTGATATACTTACGATACTTCGAGAAGGAAAATCCATAGAACCTATCATTCAAAAAGCGGTGCTTGGAAAATTTAAAATCCGAGGAGGAATGGATACTTTAGAAAAACTTCAAGAGCCTGATTTACATTCCAAAAATAGGAGTATGATTTCTATTGGTGGGTAATAGTTTTCAGATAATAACTAATTTATGTTAGTACAAAGATATTTTTAGAGCCTATTTGTATTAGTCTATTGATATATAATAAATTATTTCTGTCCAGAAATTTCATAATAAAATATTGAAGGATTTTCAAAACAGACTATGATTTCTATTGGAGGTTAAATTTCGGCTACTTTTAATTATCATTAGTTGGATTAGATAACAAAGTGTTCTGGTTAGTTACAATAAAGTCTTTGTTCATACAGTGAATTGTTCTTACATCATATATCTAATTTTTCTTCATTTAAAATAAAAAAATGAACCTATGGTAAGAAATTAAATTATTAAGACAATATTGTCTTTTATCTGTTTTTTATGAAGTACTTTTCGGACGTTATTATAAAAAATAAACTATGAAAAAGTCACATTCATTTCATATCCCAGTAATGGGAATAGGATTTACCATAGACACACCTATTAAAGTTGCACAATACGGTATGGATTCTGTAATTTCTTTGGTAGATGATATTTTATTGGAGAAGTTGCGAAAAATGTATAGCGAAAAATTTGAGATTCCTTACCATGAAATTTCAGATAAAGTAGAGGATTTTAGAGCAAAACGCATTACTTCTTATTTAAATTTAATCAATGATATTGCCATAGAAAAATTTGAGTCATTGAAAAATGTTTCCGAAGAAAAAAGCAATGAAATTAAAAAATATGTCAGCTTTTTACCAGAATATTCAAGCCTTAAAAAAGAATTTTTAAAACTTACTTCTTCAGGAGTAAATTATTCTGAAATTAAAAAATGGGCAAAGAAAAACCTTACCATGGGAAGTATTGATGTAAACATCATGACCAAAGTGGATAAGGATAATTACAAAGAAAATGAGAAACTAAGCGGAGAATTTAACGATGCTCACGCGGCACTTCGAGGATTTGCGAACAGTAATTTAAAATCTTCGGTAGTTCTTTCCGCAGGAATGAATCCTAGATTATACGCTTATATGTCTCAGTTTGATGATTTTTATCCCAACGAAAAAGGAGAGATCAACAAGAAGATTATTTTAAAAGTGAGCGATTATCGTTCGGCAATGATTCAGGGTAAATTTTTAGCTAAAAAAGGATTATGGGTCTCAGAATATAGAATCGAATCTGGATTAAATTGTGGAGGTCACGCTTTTGCAACCGACGGATTTTTACTAGGCCCTGTATTGGAAGAATTCAAAGAAAAACGAACGGAATTAATCGATTCTATTCAAGGTATATTAAATTCAGTCTTAGAAAGTCAGAACAGAACTATTCCAACAAACCCTTTATCCATAGAGATTACCGCTCAAGGAGGTGTTGGAACCGAAGAAGAACACGACTTTTTATTAGATCATTATCAAGTAGATTCTGTAGGTTGGGGAACGCCCTTTTTATTGGTTCCAGAAGCGACAACGGTAGATAAAAAAACGCTTCAACAATTAGCAGAAGCCAAAGAAAAAGACCTGTATTTAAGTGACATTTCACCACTTGGAATTCCGTTTAATAATCTTCGTGGAAACACCAAAGATTTAGAAAAAGAATCAAAAATTGATATTGATAGACCAGGATCTGTTTGCCCAAAAAGATTTGTCGCTTTAAACAAAGAATTTAGTGAAAAAGGAATTTGTACCGCTTCCAGAGATTATCAAAGAAATAAAATTAAGGAGTTAACTTCCGAAAATTTACCAGAACAAGAGCACCAATTTAAACTTAATAAAATAACCGAAAAAACCTGTACCTGTGTAGGTTTAGGAACTTCTGCCCTCCTAGCTTACGGTTTGGATACCAAGGTGGAAGGCGAAGGTGTTTCGGTGTGCCCAGGACCAAATATGGCGTATTATTCTAAGGTGATGAGTTTAAAGGAAATTACCAATCACATCTACGGAAGGCAAAATGTAATGACCAGAAACGATCGCCCAAATATGTTTATTAAGGAATTGAATATTTACATCGATTATCTTAAAAATAAGTTGGAAGAAACCAAAGGAGAATTAGATAAGAAGCAAGAAAAATACTTCTCAACTTTTTCAAATAATTTAAAGGAAGGGATCTCTTATTACAACAACTTATTTACTACGGTAAAAGATACTTTTGAAGCCTCAAAAGCAACTGTTTTAAATGAATTAGAATTCAGTAAAAACAAATTACAAGTCATTAGTATTGCAATTGAAAACAGCAAGAAAATATAAATAAATATTAAAAGACTATTTTGTCTTTTTATTTCGTTTTCACGCTACTATTTAGTAACTTGCGGGTAATTAAAATCACTAATTACTATGAGTAATCATACACCCTATTATCACGAAGTTGGAAAGGAAGTTGAAGTTTTTGAGCAAGCCTACAAAAACAAACTTCCTTTTCTTTTAAAAGGACCAACAGGTACCGGAAAATCTCGTTTTATTGAATATATGGCGAGTAAACTGGAAACAAAAATCATTACTATTTCCTGTCATGAAGAAACCTCATCTACAGATTTAGTTGGGCGATATATTATCAAAGGCGCCGAGACCGTTTGGTTGGATGGGCCTTTAACCACTGCCGTTAAGGAAGGTGCAATTATATATTTGGATGAAATTGCCGAAGCTCGCCCCGACGTTATTGTTGCGATACATTCCTTAACCGATCACCGTCGAGAATTGTTTATCGACAAATTAGGTGAAGTGGTAAAAGCACATTCAAATTTTATGTTGGTTGCTTCATTTAATCCCGGATATCAAAGAGGGTTCAAAGAATTAAAACCATCTACAAGGCAACGATTTGTAGCGATGACATTTGATTATCCTTCCGAAAAAATTGAAACTGAGATTTTAATTAATGAAACCGAAATAGATTCAAGTACGGCAAAAAAACTAGTCAATATTGGAGGGAAAATCAGAAATTTAACCGAATTAGGATTAACCGAAACCGTTTCAACTCGTTTGTTGGTTGATGCTGCGAAGTTAATTTCTAGTGGTTTGGCAAAACGACTTTCTGTACATGTTGCAGTGGTCGAACCCTTAACAGATGATGTGGAAGTAGCTACTGCATTAAAGGATTTATGTGATTTGATGATATAGTACAGTCTTCAGTTGGTAGTACTCAGTCTTCAGCCAGCTGAATAAAAAAAACAAACAATGTTCGAGTTCGAGCCAGATGAATATATTTTTACCAAGTTCGCTTTCTTTTTCAAAAACCGAAAAAAGAAAAAAGAAGCACAACTTCAATACGCGGTAAATTTAAGTGATATTAAATCTCGACTTACCATTTTCGCAAGAGCTGTCACTGGAAATGCCATTGAAATATACGATGCAGAACGAGAAGGCGGTTACCGAAACAACAACTTCTTTTTACCTTCAAAATTTTCAGAATTTAAAAAGATAGAAGATAATATCTCCTACTATTTATTTCGGATTTTGTATTTATCCATTCAGAAAAACTTAGATTTAAATTGGACAGGTGCTGAAGAACACGAACTAAAAGAATCTCAAGAAGCAGCTAAAAACCATTCCGATAAAGTATTGAAAGAATTGTTCCTTCAATTTCCAATTACCGAAAAATACCATCAAGATTTATTAGCGTACTATTCCCAAAAAACAAAAAAAGGTAAAGAGGTGGACACTACGTTTATCTACGGAAAATGGATGCGTAATAACCCAGAAGATGAAACGGAAAAAAAATTAAAAAACTTTAGCGATAAAGTTAAAAAAGCACCAAATGAAAAGCCAAAAACGGTTTTAAAAAACAAAGCGGTAGAGGAGATTATTTCTGTTCAGATAGATCAGAAACAAGTGGAAGATATGGTCTTACAACATCAGTTTGAAAAAGTAGAAACTGCTGAAGAATTTGGTGGAAACTTTAGAGATATGGATGGCGATGATGATTTACAAGACCACGAAAATGCCTTGGAAGAATTGAATATGAAATACACTGTTCGTGTTGATGACACGGTACATTCAGTATATCAAGCAGATTTTATTGAGAACACGACTGTTTCAGAAAGTGCCGAAGCAGCATCTAGTAATTATCATATCGAATATGATGAATGGGATTATACCAAACGTAAATACAAAGAGAATTTCTGTAAAGTATATCCTAAAAACATCACTGAAACCAATATTCCGTTTTATAAAAAAACCATTCGTGAAAACGCTTCGACATTGATGGGACTCCGGAAAATGTTGACCAATGTAAATAATAAATTTCAGCAACAACGTAGACAAACTCAGGGGGAGGAATTCGATTTAGATTCGTTGATAGATTTGTATGTTGATGTTCATAGTGGGCACACTCCTTCCGAAAAAATATACCTATCCAAACGTAAAAAAGAAAAAGACCTTTCCATTTTAATGTTGCTAGATGTTAGTTTGTCAAGTGATGGTTATGCTGCCGGAAATAAAGTAATTGACGTGGAAAAACAGGTTTCTATCTTATTTGGAGAGATTTTAAATGAGTTTAATGTTGATTTTTCCATCGATTGTTTTCATTCAAAAACTAGAAATTATTCGACCTATCAAACTATTAAGTGTTTTGATGAAGATTGGGACAAAGCCAAATTCAAAGTGGGATCTATTCAACCCGAAGGTTATACTCGTATTGGTGCTGCGTTGCGGCATTCTGGAGCGATGTTAGACAAACGTGATACTAAAAATAAATGGGTGATTCTTATTTCGGACGGGAAACCAAACGATTACGATAAATATGAAGGAAAGTACGGTGTAAACGATGTAAAACAGGCCTTACGAGAACTAAACGAGCGAAATATTAATTCCTATGCATTGGCAATCGAGGCGGAAGCTAAGTATTATTTGCCGCAGATGTTTGGGCAAAATCACTATCAAATTTTAACCACTCCTGTTGAGTTATTAGAATCTTTGGTGAAGTTATATGAAAAAATTAAGCATCAATCATGAAGCTGTTTTCAATTCTATTTTTAACAACTCTATTGATTTCTTGTCAGCAAAAAGAAATTAATTATTCTGAAGTTATTTTAGAAAATGGAATTATAAACACTGAGTTTCTTCAAGAAATAGATGATTCTGAGAAAGCATTGATTAGCGGTTATTTATTTGCTTACGGAAATGAATGTACTTCAGAGAAAAGCCATATTAAATGCGATATTCTAAAGGAATTATCTGTTGAAAATGAATGTGATCCAGAACATATTTCAAAGCTTCAAAAATGGTTTTCAGAAGATCTAATGATGAGAATAAAATTATTGAATTGCCCTAATTTACCTCAAAAAGGAGCCATTCAAAATACAATTTATAAAATTGAATTAAAACGTAAAAACGACACGATTACTATAGTATTCAGCGTAAAAGGACTGAATAATTCTCAAGAAAAAAGTTGGGATATAGAGCAATCAAATTCATATATCATAAAAAATGAAACCTTTATAATTTTAAAATAGATGGAAGCTACAAAAATCGATTATAAAAACGTCTATTATCCGCCAGGAGGAATCTTGCTCTGGATTATTATTTTTTTAGAACTCATCACTTTTGGTGTTGCATTAATAGCCTTGGTATTTTATACAAAAGAAGACCCTGTTTTGTTTCACGAATCTCGATTACATCTCAACGTTACTTTTGGAACCATCAATACTGTTTTATTACTAACCAGTGGATTTTTTATGGCAGTTACTGTTCATGAACTCAAACAAAATCAGAAAGAAAAAGCTAAAAAACACTTGCTTTTAACAATGCTTTTTGGAGTGTTATTTCTAGTGTTGAAATCTATTGAATACAATGCAAAATTAGACGCAGGATTCCTAATAGGAAGCAATACATTTTTTACTTTTTACTGGATGCTAACTTTATTTCATGTGATTCATGTGATAGTTGGTTTGGTGATTTTATCTTCGGTTTATTTTGGGTTAAAGAAGAAAAACTCAACTACTAAAATTGAAGATGTAGAAGCAAGTGCTGCCTTTTGGCATATGTGCGATTTGATTTGGTTATTGCTTTTTCCTGTAATTTATTTAATCTTTTAGTGATGAAAAAACAACATATAATTACTTGGGTTATTTTAATGATATTAACTGTTACTTCTGGATTGGTTTCTCAGTCGGTTGCTGCTTTTGTAGTGCCTGTTATTCTACTTTTAGCTGCTTTTAAATTTATAGGTGTTGCTTTTAATTTTATGGAAATGAAAAAGGCTAACATCTTTTGGAAAATATTGATTGTTGGGTATTTGGTGGCTTTTATTGGTGTTGTTTATATGGCTTTATAGAAACACGGATGTTACCAATTGAACGGATAATCACAAATAGGAAATCCTTGTTAACCTTTGCCAAAGTTTTAAACTTTGGCAAATCTGTTTAACAATATTGTATAAAAATCCGTGACAATCTGTAATCCCGTTATTTTAGTAATGTTTTAGACACAAATTTCACTAATTACACGAATTATTTATTGATAATCCGTGTAATTAGTATCTATTCCTTCTCCACCCGAATCCGAACATCCACCGCAATTATTTCCTTTTCAGAACCTATAAGTGGGTTCATATCCATTTCTATAATTTCGGGAGCTGCTTCTACTAATGCAGAAACTCGTTGAATGATATCTACAAATAAATCGATGTTGATTCCTTCTTTTCCTCTGGCTCCTTGTAGCATTTTATAACCTCGAAGAGATGCGATCATTTTCTGGATTTCAGGTTTTGACAAAGGACTTAATCCTGCCGAAATATCCTTTAATATTTCCACAAAAACACCTCCCAATCCGCAGACGATGGTATGATTAAACCCTTCCTCTTTATGAACACCAATAAACAATTCCAAACCAGGAATCATAGGTTGTGCCAACACTCCTCTAGCGTGTTTTATGTTTATTAAAGTATCGAAACTTTTGCCAGCTTCTTTCATAGAAGTGATATTTAAAATCACTCCTTTTACATCCGATTTATGAAGCGGTCCAATCACTTTCATCACCAAAGGAAAGTTCTTTTTTTCAAACTTTGAAAGCAGTTTTTCTTTATCACTTTCAAACACTTCTTTTACTCTAGGAATTCCTGCAGCATCTAATAATTTAGCTGTATTTCTTGGCCCTAAATAACCGTTTTCAGCAATTGAAATTACTGCTCTTATGGCTTCCGAATCTATTTCAGGCAAACTAATCTCTGCCTCCATAGGTTTTGGCGTTTTATATACTTGAGCCAAGGCTTTTCCTAAAACTACTTCGTCTGGAAAATTGATATTTCCTTTATTTAAAAAGGTGGCAATTTCCTTTTGAGCATTTACCACAGAAGGCAACACCGGAAAAATAGGTTTTTTACAAATATCTAATTTTACACTCAACACATTATAAACATTCTCTACATCAAACAATCCAGGAGATCCAAAAACCACAATCATCGCATCGATATGATCGAATTTATGCTCGCAATAATCTATAATAATCCCCAATTGTTCTGCGGTTCCTGTGGCAAGAAAATCGATTGGATTTGCCACCGAAGAACCCGGATGTAAATAAGTTAAAAGTTGTTTTGCGTCTTCTCCTTCAATAGCAGGAACATATAATCCACCTTTAGAAAGTTCATCGGCAAGCATCACTGCCGAACCTCCGGCGTGTGTGATAATGGCGATGTTTTTTCCTTGTAATTCTTTATAATTAAAAATGGAAGCCACACTCAACAAATCTTCACGACTGCTACAATACACAATTCCTGCTTTTTTAAACAAGGCTCTTACCGTTACATCTGAAGAGGCAATAGCTCCTGTATGCGAAGTTGCCGCTCTGCTTCCTGCTGCAGTACTTCCTGCTTTGATGGCGGCTATTTTTGCTCCTTTTTTAATTAAAGAGGAAGCGTGTTTTAATAATTTTTGAGGATTCGAAATGGTTTCTAAATACAATAATTTTATGGGTGGATCTTCACCATGTTGGTAATGTATATCCATATATTCCAACACATTTTCAACGGTAGTTTGAGCTCCGTTTCCAACAGAATATACATTCGCAAACTTTACTCCCAAAGGCAATCCTGCTTCCATAATAAAAACAGCGGTGGCTCCAGAACCTGAAATTAAATCACATCCGTTGGGTTCGTATTTTGTAATTGGACAAGTAAAAACACCTTTGTAATTTTCATTGATAACACCAATACAATTTGGGCCAATTAAACAACCATTTACGCTATTTACTATAGAAACGATTTCGTTTTCAATGGCTTTTCCTTGCTCTCCTGCTTCAGCAAAACCTGCTGAAATAATAATAAAAGCTTTGGTGTTTTTTTGTTTTGCTAAAATGGTAATCGTCTCTAAACAGAATCGTGCAGGAATGGCTAGAATGGCTAAATCGGTAGCTTCAATTTCAGTAACCGAAGCATAACTTTTTAATCCTTGAACTTTGGTTTCTTTCGGATTTACAACTTCTAAATTTCCTTTAAATCCGCCATTAATCAGGTTTTTTACAATTTTACCGCCTGGTTTTTTGGTGTCGTTAGAACCTCCTATGATGACAATGCTCTTAGGATTTATTAACTGTTCATTCAGCATAACTAAATAATTTAATCTTCTAAAGCATTGAAATCTTTAAGAGAAAGTACCCTTCCAGTAACCTTAATTTCTTTGGTAAATTGTGCGATGGTTTTATCTCTAAAATCGTTCAGTAATTTATCTTTAAACGGAGAAACTATAAAATGAACTGGACACGGATTTTCATCACTACATTTAGAAAGTCCTAAAAAGCAATGGTCAAATTTTTCGGTTCCGTCGATACATTTTACAATTTCCCAAATTGAATTGCTACAATTTTCTTTTGTAAGATAGAATCCGCCGTTAGGTCCTTTTATAGAAGAAACTAATTCGCTTTTTGCTAATTGTTGAAGTAATTTTGCCAAAAAAGGTTGAGGAGTTTCCAATTCTTCGGCGATTAACTTTACTCCTATTCTATTTTTTTCGTCGGAATGTATTGCTAAATAAAGCACCGACCTAATTGCGTATTGACAAGCGTTTGATAACATAATTCACTCTAATATTTAAATCAAAGATACAAAAAAGGGAGCGGATAGTCCTTTATTTAAAAAATGTTTCAGAAATACGACCTTTTATAACAATTGTCATATAAATATATTCAAGATTAAAGTAATTTTCGGCTGCAAATTTTATTAAAATATTCAAAAATATGAGAAAAAGATCTTGGGCAGAACCCTATAAAATTAAAATGGTAGAACCCGTTTTTATGAATTCACAAAAAGAGCGGGAAATTTTTATTAAAGAAGCTGGTTACAACACCTTTCTTTTAAAATCTAAGGACGTTTATATCGACCTTTTAACCGATAGTGGAACCTCCGCAATGAGCGATAAACAGTGGGCTGGAATTATGATGGGCGACGAGGCTTATGCGGGTTCTGAAAACTTTTACCATATGGAAGAAGCCATTCAAACACATTACGGTTATAAGTATGTAATCCCTACGCATCAAGGTCGTGGTGCCGAGCATTTAATTTCGAAAATATTAATTAAGGAAGGCGATTATCTTCCTGGAAATATGTATTTCACAACCACAAGATTGCATCAGGAATTAGCTGGTGGAACTTTTGTAGATGTGATTATAGATGAAGCACACGATTCGGAAAGTAACTTTCGTTTTAAAGGTAATATTTCCTTGGAAAAACTTCAGAAAGTCATTGATGAAAAAGGTGCCGATAAAATTCCGTATGTATGTATGGCGACCACAGTAAATATGGCTGGCGGTCAACCAATTTCACTTCAGAATTTAAAAGAAGTACGAGCATTAACTAACAAATACGGAATTAAAATCGTTCACGATATGACTCGTGTTGCTGAAAACGCTTATATGATTCAACAATATGAAGAAGGATATGCAGATAAATCGGTGGCTGAAATTGTATTAGAAATATGTAATTTAACCGATGCCGCAACGATGAGTTCTAAAAAAGATGCATTGGTAAGTATAGGAGGTTTTTTAGCCGTTAACGATCCCGAAGTTTATGAACAAGCTAGAAACCTTGTGGTTGTTTATGAAGGGTTGCATACTTACGGCGGAATGGCAGGAAGAGATATGGAAGCCTTGGCAATTGGAATCACAGAATCTATCAACGATGATCATATTCGAGCACGTGTTGGACAGGTTCAATATTTAGGTGAAAAGTTACTGAAAGCAGGAGTGCCTATCGTGAATCCAATTGGAACGCACGGTGTGTTTTTAGATGCTAAAAAATTCTTACCTCATCTTACACAAGATCAATTTCCTGCACAGACTTTAGCTTCCGAAATCTATTTAGATTCTGGTGTTAGAACGATGGAAAGAGGAATTGTTTCAGCAGGTAGAAATAGCGAAACTGGGGAACATAATTACCCAAATTTAGAGCTGGTACGCCTTACTATTCCTAGAAGAGTTTACACGCAAGCACATATGGATGTAATTGCAGAATCTGTGGAATATGTGTATGAAAACCGAGAAAAAATAACGGGAATGAAAATGATTTTTGAACCCAAATACTTACGTTTTTTCCAAGCACGTTTTGAAAAAATATAAGGTTTAAAGTTATAATACCGATGTCTGTTCGAGCACAGTCGAGAACTATTTAATTAAGTTTTAGTTCTCGACTGTGCTCGAACGGACATTATAAATATTTGCTTAAATTTGAACAAAATAAAATCCACCTCATGAAAAAACCCCTAAGTATATTTCTGTTATTATTTGTCACTATAATTAGTGCTCAAGAAGTAAAACATCTTAACCTTGAAGATGCCGTTTTAGGGTATTACAAAGGTTTATATCCAAAACAAAAATCCTTGCAATGGATGGAAGGAACCGACGACTATATAGTAACGGAAGGAGATATTGTTCAGGTGAATTATAATCTTTCAAAACGACCAGCATTGTTTAGTTTGGAAGATCTTCAGAAAGCAATTCCGAGTTTAAAAAGAATGCCTTATTCGTTTGAGAAAGTTACTTCAGATGTAGTTACTTTCCCTCATAAAAATGCGATGGTAACTTATAACTATCGTACTAAAACGGTTTCAGAACTTAAGTATGCTGAAGAAGCTGAAAATAACGAGTATAATTCCGAAGCAAATGCAGTAGCTTATACCATCGAAAACAATCTGTATGTTGCCACTTCTAGCAATCCGAAAATTGCAGTAACGAATATTTCAGATAAAAATATTGTTTCTGGTCAGGCGATTGCACGTTCAGAAATGGGAATTACTAAAGGAACGTTTTGGAGTCCGAAAGGGAATTTTTTAGCCTTCTACCAAAAAGATGAAAGCAATGTAACCAATTACCCTTTGGTAGATGTTACTACCACGCCTGCAACGGTTGATAATATTAAATATCCAATGAACGGAATGGGCAGTGAAATTGCGAAAGTGGGTGTTTATTCTATGAAGAATAATTCGGTGATTTATTTGGACATCGATACTTCAGACGAGCATTATTTAACCAATCTTTCTTGGTCTCCAGATGAAAAATTTGTGTTTTTAGCCGAAGTGAATCGAGGTCAAAACCATATTTGGTTCAATATGTACGATGCTACTTCGGGAAAGAAAATGAAAACCCTTTTTGAAGAGCAAAACGATAAATGGGTAGAGCCAGAACATACGGCAGTTTTTGTACCCAACAGCAATTCCACCTTTCTTTGGTTAAGCGAACGCGATGGATTTATGAATTTATATGAATATGATATCGACAATCAATCTGAAAGACAACTTACCCATTTTAGTTGGGTAATTAAAGAGATTTTGGGCTTTGATGAAAAAGGAAAAAATGTAATTGTTACAGGAACTGGACCCGATGCCAGAGAAACCAAAGCGTTTAAAATTAGTTTAAAAAACGGAAAGATTACTATTTTGACTTCAGAAGAAGGAACGCATTCGGTGCAATTAAGTCCGAATGGAAATTACATCATCGATAGTTATTCAAGTCTAGATGTGCCGAGAGTTGTAAAAAGAAAATCGATTAAAAATGAAGAGGAAGTAACGATTTATACTTCAGAAAATCCAATTGAAGGATACCAATTAGGAACCACAGAATTAGTTACTCTAAAAGCAAAAGACGGAAGTGATTTATACGGAAGACTCATAAAACCCGCTAATTTTGATGCTTCCAAAAAATATCCTGTTTTGGTGTATGTTTATGGCGGACCTCATGCACAAATGGTAACCAATTCTTGGTTGGGAGGTTCTAATTTATGGATGCAATGGATGGCTGCTGAGAAAGATTATGTAGTGTTTACCCTAGACAATCACGGCTCCGCATATCGTGGTTTTGAGTTTGAAAGTGCAATTCACAGACAAGTAGGTGAAGTGGAAATGGAAGATCAACTTATAGGTGTAGATTATTTAAAATCATTGCCTTTTGTAGATGGAAATAGATTGGCAATTCACGGTTGGAGTTATGGTGGTTTTATGACCAACTCTTTAATGTTACGTCATCCAGGAGTTTTTACAACAGCCGTTGCTGGTGGTCCTGTAACCGATTGGAAATATTACGAAATTATGTACGGAGAACGTTATATGGATCGTTGGCAAGAGAATGAAGCTGGTTTTGAAAAAGCAAAAATTCATAATTACGTAAAAAACCTTGACGGAAAATTATTAGAAATTATTGGAAGTGTAGATCCTGTAGTAGTACCTCAACATACCATGACTTTACTTCAAGAGTTTGTAAAAAATAAAGTGCAAGTTGACTTTTTTACTTATCCAATGCATCCTCATAATGTTCGTGGAGTAGATCGTGCTCACTTGATGAAAAAGGTGTTGGATTATGTTATTTTGAATAATAAGTAATTAATAGGAAAGCGAATTTTCGGATTGAACAGATACTCACGGAAAGCATAATAAAAATATGTGATTATCTGTTCAATCCATTTTTATCAGTGGTCTATTTTTTAATTTGACTCTGTATTATTCCTCCAATTGCCACCAAAAACACTGCACTTGCTAAAAATAAAACGAGGTAATATAAATCACCCGACCAAGAAAATATCCCATTTCCAAATAAGAGTATTTCGGTAAGTAAAAAAGCTAAAAAGTATAATTTATAAGTTGTTTTGGATATGCTGAAGAATTTAAAAACACTTAAAAACAGAAAGATTGAAATACTTACAATTCCTAAAAACACCCAATGTAAATAGGCGATTATCAAATCTTTATTCATAGAAACAAGGTTTGCAATTACCGGGAAAGAACCAACTATTTGGAAAATAAGTTTCAGTATGAATAATAATTTTACCGTTTTTAATAATTGATTTTCTATTTTGGTAAGTATTCCTTTTAATCGTTTTAGGAAGTGTTTAATAGATTCTAACAAAACAATATAGGCTGCAAATTGTAAAATACTACCTACTAAAGCAAGAGTGTTAAAAAGTATCGATGGTTTCATCCACAATACAGAATGAAAAAAAGTTAGAAAAACGCCTACTAAAAACAAATGATAAAACAATTTGAATTTTTTTTCCAGAATAAAAACTCCTTTATTTTTAAATAAGCCAATTTCTAATAATACTAATGAATTTTTGTTTTTTTCAAGAACCACAAAAAACAAACCTAATAAAGCTACTATAAACCATCCGTTATATTGAAAATGCAAGAAGAAATAAATGGCATTTCGGTACCAAGATGAACTGCTTCCGAGAGTGTTCATTATAATTCCCAAAGCCCAAGGACCAAGGCTTGAAAACACCATCAACCATAAAGCTGCTCTAATTAATTTATAGGAATATAATTGTTTTTGTTCTAAAGAAGTATGTTTTAAAAACAACCAAAGAAAGCCGTAGGAATTCAGTAAAAACAAAGTGGAAAAAACAATAGAAAAGAAAGCATACCCTGTAAATGGAAAGCTAAACATCATTCCAATAATGGAAATTTGAGTACTCCAAAATAGTTTGTTGAAGGTTTTATCTTTTCCTTTTTCAGAAAGAAATAGCTTGTAAATAAGAGTAGTTAATGCTGTATAAACCCAACCCAATAAAGCAATATGGGAATGCGTATGCAATATGTTTTTGTAGTTGAAGGTAATATCAACCACGTGAAACATTCGCATAAACACTCCCAAAAGTGCGACTATAAAAAAGTAGCCAAAAGCTATTTTAATTTGTTGTTTTAGATTCATTTTTTGCCCCTACACTTCGACACTTCGACTTCGCTCAGTGTACTGAAGAAAATTAAAAATGCAATCTACATGAAATTAAATCTATCCTAATAATTTTTTTTCTAAAGCGATTGCTTTTCCGTGTAAAATATTATTTTCTAAATGGATATGTTGATGTAAATCTTCTTCAAATTCTTGCAAACTAGCATATAAAGCTCTAAAAGTGTTACAGGCTTCTGCTGGAGGTGTATAGTTATTGCTAAGTTTTGCAATTTCTTTAAAAATATCTCCTACTGTTTCGTGTTCATGCTCCATCATATTAATGGGATTGTTCACCGTACCAAAATGAGCTGCTTTTAAATCGGTTCCTTCTTTATCGGCTTTAATTAATTGTTTGATGAAAGGGAAAAGCACCAATTCTTCTTTCTTTAAATGTGCGGCTAGATCTGCAGCTGCTTCTTGAAACAAACGATTTATTTCTATCACTTCTTCGTGATGATGTCCATGAACCGTTGCTACTTTCTCTGCATACTGACTAATAATAGGCAAACTTTGCTCCACATAAGTATGATGTACATTTACAATATGATCGATTAGAAATCCTAATTCCCAACTGTTATAATCGTGAGATCTGTTTGGAGTTTCATCTACAGCAATTAATTCTTGCTCAAGCATTTTATAATCTACATTGTGTTTTGCACAGGCTTTTTCGAGTGAAATTCCTCCACCACAACAAAAATCGATTCCGTGTTTTTTAAAAACGTTGGATGCTTTAATGTTTTCGGTAACTACTTCTGCTACTGTTTTATTTTCGTTAATATTCATAGTATTTTATTTTGATGCAAAAATACAATAAAAGATTATATTATCTTTATTTATTCTAAATAAAAAAGAAGACCGTTTAAAAATAACTCCCCGTGTCTTTTGTCCGCAAATTATTTTGGGTTAAAAAGACGTTAATTAAACAGCCTTGCTTTTATAAAATTAATTAAGTTTATTGCTTATTACCAAGCATTAAAAGCTCGTTGCAAACTACTTCGGTAGTGTAGCGTTTGTTTCCATCTTTATCGTCCCAAGTTCTTGTAGTAAGTTTTCCTTCAATGGCAACTTCTTTTCCTTTGGTTACGTAATTTTCAATAATCTCAGCAGTTTTTCCCCAAGCAACTACATTATGCCATTGGGTATCTACTACTTTTTCGCCTTGTGAATTTTTGTAAGAATCGTTGGTGGCAATACTAAATTTTGCTAATTTTTTTCCAGAATCTAAATTGATAATTTCTGGGTCATTTCCTAAGTTTCCAATCAACTGTACTTTGTTTCTAAGTGTGTTCATAATTTTAAATTTTTGTGTTAAACAGTTAAGTATTATCCTCGAGCTCGTCCCGGGGATCTTTTAAAATTGAAATTAAAACTTGAATATTGTATTAAGTATCCTCGTTCTAATATTTCAACAGGGCAAACATACGGCGACAAGAAAATGAGAGTCGGTTGTTACCTACTTACTTTCGTTTATAGTTGTTTGCAAACGGTTGTAAATGTTTGTCTTTGTATAAATATTTTTAAAAACCATCTGAAACCCCTTTATTTTTCTATATTTGAAAGCAATTTGAATTATTTTTCAGCTAAATAAAAAACCTTAACTAATTCTTTTAAAATAAATGACAGAAGTCTATTTTAATCTGAAATATTTCATAAAAAGCAATATTATTTAAAGTTTTCATTTCACTTTAAAAAGAATTATTACTTTTGACTAACCCAAAACTGAAAGTTAAAATTTTTTTCTTCTAATCTATTTTGCTTTCGAATAATAAAGATGAAAAAAATTCATAAAAAATTAAATGAACTTTCCGCAACAGCTATTTGTGGAAACGATATCAGTTCGTCGGTGCTATATGTTTCAGCATTAGCAATCGCATTTGCAGGTCAATATGCTTGGATTACCCTATTAATTGTTTCGTTTGTATTATTTCTTTTTAGAAAAATATATGGCGAAGTAGTGGGTGCACTTCCATTAAATGGTGGAGCTTACAATGCTTTGCTGAATACAACGAGTAAATCTACCGCATCGTTTGCGGCAACGTTAACCCTGCTTTCCTATATGGCTACTGCGGTAATTTCTGGAAATGAAGCCATTCATTATTTACATCATTTAATTCCTAGTATGCCCATCATACCTGTTACAATTATATTGTTAGCAATCTTCGCCTTATTGGCTATTGGAGGAATTACTGAATCGGCAAAAGTAGCAATTGGTATCTTTTTGTTTCACTTAACTTCTTTATTTGTACTTGCTGGATTTACTATTTATTTTTTAATGCATAACGGACTTCAAACTTTATTTGAAAATTGGCATTTTCCAGTTCAAGAAGGGGGAATTACAAGAGCTATATTTTTAGGTTTTGCAGCTTCTATGTTGGGGGTTTCGGGTTTTGAAAGTTCTGCCAATTTTGTGGAAGAACAACAAAAAGGAGTATTTCCAAAAACCCTTCGGAATATGTGGACAATTGTAAGTGTTATCAACCCATTGATGGCAGTTTTTGCATTGGCTTTATTCGCATTACCCGTTTTACAAAGCAACGAATATCAAAACACATTACTTGTTGAAATGGGAAAACACGTAGGCGGAAGTTGGGTAGCCATCCTTATTGCCATAGATGCCTTTTTGGTATTAAGTGGTGCCGTTTTAACCAGTTTTGTTGGGGTAACAGGTTTATTAGAACGTATGACTTTAGACCGAATTATGCCTCCCTTTTTTCTGAAGAAAAATAAAAGAGGGTCTTCTTACCGAATTATTATTATGTTCTTCTTGCTTTGTGTTTCGGTTTTGTTAATCACCAACGGAAACGTAAAATTATTGGCGGGTGTTTATACCATTTCATTTTTATCGGTAATGGCTTTATTTGGAGTAGGTAATATTTTATTGAAGGTAAAAAGAAGTCAAATCCCAAGACCCGAAAGAGCTTCTTGGTTAGCTGTTTTTATAGCTATTATCGCGGTAATAATTGCCTTAATTGGGAACGTGGTGATGCCTCCAAAAGATGATTCACCTAGTAACTTTATGGTTTTTCTCTATTACTTTATTCCATCGATATTGTTTATTTTAACCATGCTAAACAGAACTATTTTATTAAAATTAGTTTTAAAAACCATCGATGGTATTTTTGATCCTATTAGAGCTTTTGTAGTAAAATTAGACAAAAAAATACAGCGTACCGTAGATGAAATAAACTCACAGGAATTTGTATTTTTCACCAAAGGAGACAATATTGCAACCTTAAATAAAGTAATGCTTTACATTACCAAAAACGAACATACTAAGAAAATAAAAATTGTTCACGTGTTAAAACAAGGATACGAACTACCTGAAAATTTAGAGCAAGAAATAGACTTTTTAAATAAAGAATATCCTGAAATTGATGTGGAATTTGTGGTAGAAAAAGGAGATTTCTCCCCTGAACTAATTCGGAAACTTTCTAAGGAATGGTCTATTCCAATTAACTTTATGTTTATAGGTTCACCTACCAATAAGTTTAAATTTAAAATTGAAGATTTAGGTGGTGTTCGATTGATTATTTGATTTCAAAGTAAATATTACTTTCAAAATCGTATTTTGTAGTGAATTTTATTGATTAGGGAATAGAATACTAATTGACAATTGTCATATTTTTAAGGTATATTTAACTTTAAATTTGCTTAATCAATTAATATCAAAAATCATGTACGAAAAGGTTTTAGAAATGCAAGAGTTCATCAGCCAACCTTGGCCTTGGTGGATGGGTGGTATCGTTATAGGACTCACCCTTTATTTATTGTTTAAATTCAATAAAGATTTTGGTCTTTCGGCTAATTTAAGAACGATGTGTGCAGCAGATGGGGCTGGAAAATATGCCGATTTCTTCGAGTTTGATTGGGGAAAACAAGGTTGGAATTTAATGGTAGCATTGGGTGCTATGTTTGGTGGTTATGTTGCTGCCAATTATTTTGGTGGTGATGGATTGGCACATATTTCTGACGCAGCCATAAACACACTTAATCAAATGTCTCCCGAGCCTTATTTAACGGCAGATAATGTTCATATTGTTCCGGGAAAAGATGTGATGCATGGTGTAAATCTACCCGAATGGTGGAACCTTTATTCTTGGAAATCACTCTTTACACTTCGAGGTTTAATCATTATAGTTGGTGGTGGATTTTTAATTGGATTTGGAGCTAGATACGCAGGAGGTTGTACTTCGGGACACGCTATTTCTGGTATTGCTAATTTGCAATTACCTTCTTTGGTAGCTGTTATCGGATTTTTTGTTGGAGGTTTAATTATGACTTGGTTAATCCTTCCTTACATTTTACAAATAACTATCTAACCTAAAAACTCAGAAAAATGAAATTATTCAAATATATAATCATCGGTTTTTTATTCGGTTTCGGAATGTGGAAACTTGAAGCAATATCAACCTTTAGAATCATTGAAATGTTCCACTTTCAATCCTTCCATATGTACGGAATTATAATGAGTGGAGTAGTGATAGGAATTATTATTACTCAGCTATTTAAAAAAGGAAAAATAAAAGCCGTTCACGGTGAAACAGTAAAATTTAATGATAAGAGTCACGAATGGTGGCGTTATATTTTAGGAGGAATTATCTTTGGAATGGGATGGGCACTTACTGGTGTTTGTTCAGGAATGATGTTTGTTTTAGTAGGCTCAGGATATACGGTATTTATCGTATTTATAGGTGCCGCATTACTTGGGACTTTTGCTTATGGTTATTTTAGAAAATCACTTCCGCATTAAACAAACCTAATTTTATCTAGAAAAACCATCAGCATTTTGTTGATGGTTTTTTTGTTGTAATTTTTTTTAAACTTAAAGACCTTTCGTCTGTGCTCAAGGTGACATAATTATTTTGTTATTTTTTTTATTTTTAAATCTCATTACATTTCTACTTAGATAAAATCCTTTTATTGTAACCATTTACAAAAGTTTACCATTTTTTTATCTGTTAATAACATTTTTAATAACTCCTATTTTTAGTTTTCAATTTAGTTATTCTGAAAACTATCTTTATAAAGACTAATCACTCTTTTATTTTGTTATGTATTATTACGACTTTCAAGTGGTGCTTCAAGAAGTGCCCGGAGAGATTAGTCTTTGCTTTTCTATTTCGGGTTGCAAACTCCATTGTGAGGGCTGTCATTCCACTTTTCTTTGGAAAGAAGAAAATGGAAATCTCCTCACCGAAAGCGCATATACTTCACTACTAAATCAATATAAAAACCTGGCTACTTGCGTGCTTTTTATGGGCGGCGAATGGCATCAAGACGAATTGATAAAAATGCTTCAGCTAGCAAAAAAACATCATTTTAAAACCTGCCTTTATACGGGTGAAGAAACTATTTCAGAAGAAATAAAAAACCATTTAACGTACCTGAAAACCGGAAGTTGGAAAATGGAACTAGGCGGATTAGAAAGCGAAGAAACCAATCAAAAATTTATACATATACAGACCAACAAAAACCTTAATTATTTATTCCACAAAAACTAAAAGTATGATACGACTTACCCACTCTCAAGTTTCCGAAAAAATTAATTTTATCGACCATTACATCAATTCTTCCAATGCTGCCGATGGCTCCAAAGTAGATGCCAATGCTAATGTAACTTCAAAAAACATTGCTACCATGGAAGCCGAATTGAATAAAGATATTAATATTCAGGTAAACAGGGCTTTGGTAAAACGTCAGATTGCTTCTCTTTTTGGAGATGATTTGGCAAACGAATACATACGACAAATTGAAGCTCACGAAATTTATGTTCACGACGAAACTTCGTTAAAACCTTATTGTGTTTCGATAAGTATGTATCCGTTTTTGTTTGACGGATTGACAAAATTAGGTGGCGAAAGTCAGGCGCCAAAACACTTAGAGAGTTTCTGTGGTGAGTTTGTAAATCTTGTTTTTGCCATAAGTTCTCAATTTGCTGGGGCTTTAGCAACGGTTGAGTTTTTAATGTATTTTAATCATTTTGCGAAAAAAGATTATGGCGAAAATTACCTCGAAAACCATCCTGATTTAGTTGCCAATCACCTTCAACATGTAGTATATGCTATAAATCAGCCTGCTGCTGCAAGAGGGTATCAGTCTGTTTTTTGGAACATTTCTCTATACGACGAAAGTTATTTTAACAGTATGTTCGAAGATTTTCTATTTCCAGATATGTCCAGACCTCAATGGGAAGATGTTAAAAAATTGCAGGTCTTTTTTATGAAATGGTTCAACCAAGAACGCACCAAAGCCATTCTAACTTTTCCAGTGGTTACTGCTGCGATGTTGGTAAATGACGGGACTCCTGTGGATAAAGAATTTACCGAAATGTGTGCCCAAGAACTCAGTGAAGGAAATTCTTTTTTTATCTATCAATCCGAAAGTGCCGACAGTCTAGCTTCCTGTTGTCGCTTACGAAGTGAAATTAGCGATAATACATTTAGCTATTCCTTAGGAGCTGGTGGCGTGGCAACAGGCTCTATAAATGTGATTACTTTAAATATGAATCGCTTGATACAACAAGGTGCTAATATTCAAGAGGAAGTACAAAAAATTCACAAGTATCAAGTAGCGTATAGAAAGCTGATTGAAGAATATGAAGAAGCAGGATTACTGCCCGTTTACAAAGCTGGTTTTATCACATTAGACAAACAATTTTTAACCATTGGCATCAACGGAATGGTGGAAGCTGCCGAGAGTCAAGGAATAAAAGTAAGTAATAATACGGCTTATAAAAAGTTCGTCAATAAATACTTAAAAGTCATTTACGATGAAAACAAATTAGCTAAAAAACAATACGGTTATATGTTTAATACCGAATTTGTTCCTGCTGAAAACTTAGGTGTTAAAAATGCGAAATGGGATCGTGCCGACGGACTTTTTGTTCCTCGTGATTGTTATAATTCGTATTTCTATGTGGTGGAAGACCATAAAACCAACACCCTTGATAAAATTATTCTTCACGGAAATGAAAACATTCAATATTTAGATGGCGGTTCTGCACTTCATTTAAACTTAGAAGAAACACCCAACAAAGAGGGATTTATCAATTTACTGAATGCTACAGCTGCTGCGGGTTGTAATTATTTCTGTTTCAATATTAAAATTACTATTTGTAACGATTGCAACCATATAGACAAACAAACCCTTCAGAAATGTCCTAAATGTGAATCGAAAAATATTGATTATGCCACACGAGTAATTGGTTATTTAAAACGGGTTTCTAGTTTTAGTAGCAAGCGACAGGTAGAACACGATTTGCGTCATTATCATATAAAACCACCAAAAGATTCCTTAGGAAAAAGCAGAGTTAGTACCTTTGTTGGAAGTACAAAAAAAGTACGAAACGTGTTTGAAGAATCATTGTATTCAGAATAAAACAATGTCTGGTCGAGCGTAGTTGCTGAGCTTGTCGAAGTACACTCGATACCTCATCAAGTAGTTCTCGACTGCGCTCGAACGGACAAACGTTACAATCAAACAACAAAATGACAATTACCGAAATCCATCAACAATTAAAGAGGTATCAAAAGGAAAGGAAAAAGCTTTTTGTTACTTCTTCTTTTCAAACTCATAGCATTCCGTTGTTGCATATTTTAAAAACTTCTGGGGTTGAAATTGACGTATTATTTATCAATACAGGATTTCATTTTCCTGAAACGGTTGCTTTTAAAGATGAAATTTCAAAATTACTCAATTTGAAGGTAATGGATGTACGATCTCAAGTTCCGAAAAGCCTTCAGAAAGATGAAGAAGGACATTTTTATTTTGCTTCCGATGCCGATTATTGTTGTTACTTAAACAAAATACAGCCTTTAGAACCGTATTTAATGCAGTACGATGTTTGGATAAATGGTGTGAGAGCTGGACAAAGTATGACTAGAAAAAAAATGAAAACAGAGCAAAAAGCACCTTTTCATACACTTCGGTTTCATCCTATTTTAGATTGGACTTCCAAACAGATTTATGAATATCGAAAACAATTTAATTTACCCGAACATCCCTTAGACCAACAAGGTTATGTAAGTATTGGTTGTGCTCCTTGCACTCGAAAATTTGATGTGAATGATGAACGTTCAGCCAGATGGTTTGGACAAAATAAAACCGAATGCGGTTTGCATAAAGACTTAATAAAATGAGAATATTAATTACCGGAGGAGCCGGCTATATTGGCACCGAATTGGTCTATTTATTAGAAAAAGAAAAAGCCATCAGCGAAATCGTTGTTTATGATAATTTAAGCCGAAAAAACTTTAATTTATTGATAGGTAAATCAAAATTAACTTCCAAAAAAGTCCGTTTGGTCATGGGCGATTTATTAGATTCTAGAAAACTAAAAACCAAAGTAGAAAAAGCCGATGTGGTGTTTCATTTAGCCGCAAAAGTTACTACGCCCTTTGCAGATTACAATCCCCACGAATTTGACCAAACCAATAATTGGGGAACCGCAGAATTTACTTATTTAATTGAAAATAGTAAGGTTTCAAAATTTATATATGTTAGTAGTGTTTCGGTGTATGGAGCTTCAGAAAAGGAGTTGAATATCAACGCCATTCCCAACCCAAAAACTTTTTACGGAATTTCAAAATGGAATGCAGAGAAGCATGTACAACGACTTCAAAACTCAAAATTAGACACCTATATTCTTCGGTTAGGAAATGTTTATGGTTATAGTAAAAGTATGCGTTTTGACTCGGTGATTAACAAGTTTATGTTTGAAGCAAATTTTAAAAATCACATTCGCATTCACGGCGATGGCAACCAAATGCGTTCCTTTATTCATATTAAAAAAGTAAGTTCTTTATTGAAAAATCTATTGTTTTCAAACTTGCAACCCAATACTTATAATCTGGTTGAAAACAATTATAGTATTAATGAAATTGTGGATGTTTTAAAGCAGATTTATCCAGATTTAGAGTTTACTTATCTTACTCAAAATATGAATATGCGGAGTTTAAAAGTGAGTTCCGATTCTCGAATTAATTCGCTTTGCGAAACTAAAGAAAGTAGTTTGCTAGATTCGTTATTGGAATTTAAGCGGGAGTTTAGTTTTTAATGGTGTTTTCTAGACCACATATATCTTTGTAGTATTCAATAAATACATCTAACTTTTTTAACGAGATTATATTTTGCTCAAGGTCAGTTATAATAGCTGGACAATCTTGAAAATATTCTTTCGACTTTTTTAAAAATCGTTTTGTTTTTTCAACTTTTAATAAAGTACTGTCTTTTAATAAATAATAATGGTATGTAGGTGTAACTCCTGTTGCCATACCAGAATTTAAGCCATAATAATACGTATATCTGTAGGGTCTTATCAATTTTTTTCCATATGGTAATTCGATAGTATCAGACAATTTTAGTTTTTGTGAATAATTAACTCCTTCAAACCTCATTTGAGCCATCAATTCTCCCATGCTTTGTCTATTAATGTCTGAATAGAAAAGATCGTCAGAATCATTTGAACCTATATATATACTTAAAACATCCTCGTAAATTAATTCTACAAATATTTTATACTTACTGTAATTGTGGTTTAAATATTGAAATATTCGTTCATTTTCAGCTTCAGGATTGGTAATTATTTTATCAATAGTTTTATAATCTAACTTTCTAGATTTCCAGTTTTTATCGGTTTTTAATCTGGGGTTAAAGGCGGAATTTGCCATCCACAACATTCCTTCTTCACTTGTACCGTCTAAGTATATTATTTTGCTATTAATAGGTGGTGTTTTTCTTAATTCGAAGTCTTGGGAAAACAAATTAAAAGTTGAGAATATAATTAGTAGGATGACGACGTTTTTCATTTTTAATGGGTTGTAATTCATGTTTATCAACAACCAATATACAAAATTGCCTATTAAAACTTATAACTAACCGCAGCAATAAAATTAAGCCCTGGAGCAGCCAGACCAGAAGAATAGGTTCGATACCGTTGGTTGGTTATGTTTTCTAAAGTTGCATTAATTTGAAAGGCTTTTGAAATCTGATATTGTGCGCTAAAATTTAAAGTGTACCAAGAAGGTGAATAGGGATTTCCGTTTTTATCTAAAGCGTATAAATGAGGTTTGTTTTGTTCGCCTGGCGCTAAGTCTTCAAAACTAAACTCCCCGTTATATTCTGCAAAAACATCTAGTTTTAGTTTGTTGAATTTCCACGTTAAATGAGTGTTTCCAAATTGTGGTGCCACGTGGCGTACTGCTACGCGAGATCCGTCCTCTTCTTCTTGAAAACCATCGGTAATATTATATTGTGAAGTCAATTGTACGTTTTTAGAAAAATTGATTTCAACTCCTGCTTCAAAACCATAAATTTCAGCTTTTCCTCCATTTTGTATGGCTTGTACTTTGCTTAATTCTCCTTGATACATAATTTCGGTTTGACCGTTGATACTAAAATCTCTTCGTACCAAAGCATCTTCTAAAAAGGTCATATAGCCAGCAAAATCAAAAACAACTACATTTTCAAAATTTAAAGTGGCTGCTATTTCGCCATTATAAGCATATTCTGGTTTTAAGTCAGGGTTGGGTACGACCACAGACCCAGGCTCAGAATCGAAAATCTTCCCTACATCGTCCACATTCGGTGCTCTAAAAGCTGTTGAAAAATTGAATCGCCAACCTAAAATATTACTTGCTTGCCAGTTAATCCCAGCGCTTCCAGTTAAAGCTCCTGTATTGATATCTGCTTCCGTAAAAGGAAAATCGTAATATGGAGTGTCAAAATCGGCGTATAATAAAATATAGTTATATCGCAATCCTGCTTGTATTGAAAGAGTTTCAGTTAATTTAGATTGCAAACTCGCATAAGCTGCCATCGATTGCCAAGTAGAACCATCTGGGTATCGTGAGGCGGTTTCGGAAGTATCGCCATTAAAAATATCGGTTTTCTTTCCGCTGGAATTTACTTTGTTATAAATATATTCAACTCCATAAAACAATTTGCTTTTTCCAAACTTTTTTATAAAATCCAATGCTGATGTATAAGCATCTACTTTCTCTTGGGTTTCGTATAAAATAGTATCTTCAAAAGCCCGGTCTTTTCTTCCTTCTTTAAAATTTTGATACGATAAAGTCAAAATACTTTTGTCGTAAAAAGTAGTTCCGTTGTGAGTAATTTCAAGATTTCCATTTATCCATTCTTGTGGGGTATAATCCCAAACTGCCGATCTAAATTCACCGTTTTTCTTTCTTATTAAACGATCGTAACGAGAGTAATCGCTAGTAGTTGTATAAAACAATCCTAAATTGAAGTCCCAATTTTCAGTTGGCATATACCTAATTTTCTGCATCGCATTAATTTGGTTATAACCTGTAGGTACTTGCACTCTTGGATCATCATTTTCAATAACCGTATCTACACCATCGATGGTTTCTACATATTGGGGTCGTAAATAATCGTCTGGACCGTATTTCCCCATTTTTAAATCTCCAAAATCTGTATAGGAAACACTGGTTAAAAATGCCCATTCTTTCAGCCCTATATTAAAATCTACATGACCTGTTTTTTCATTACTTGCCGTTGCATATCTTATTGTTGAATTTCCTGAAAATGAAGTTCCTTCTTCAAAAGAGAATTTGGCGTTTTTAGTGTAAAAATTCATAACGCCACCAATGGCATCACTTCCATAAACCACCGATCCTGGTCCTAAAATTACTTCGGTATGTTCTATTGAGAAAGGATCGATTGAAATAACACTTTGTACATTTCCTCCTCTAAAAATTGCATTATTAAACCTTACTCCATCTACTGTAATTAATAATCTATTGGTTGAAAAACCACGAATAATAGGACTTCCTCCACCTAACTGACTCTTCTGAACAAAGACATTTCCGCTGCTTTCTAGCAAATCTGCTGAAGTTTGTGGATTGGAAAACATAATATCTTCACTGGTAATACTCACAATTTTTTGAGGAATATCTTCTTTATTTTGTTTGAATTTTGAAACCGAAAGAATAACTTCTTCCAAAGTACTAGTGTCTATTTGTAGTTGTACTTTGTTATTAGATTCTAAAATTTGTTCTTTTGATATTGTGATAATAACATGAGAGATGTGTTGAAATGTAATTTTTTCGTTTTTTAAAAATTTTGAAATCTCTACATATCCATCAAAATCTGAAATTTCAGATTTAGATTTATCCTCGTTAAAAACTGCAACACCAGAGATAGGTTCTTGAGTTTCTTTCTCAATAATTTGAATTTTTTGAGCGGTTAAAGAAATAAAAAAAAGGATAAAAAAAAGAAAGAATATGGGCAGTTTTTTGCTCATTCAAAAAGTTGGTTTAACACTAATAATGACTTTGGTTTTTTAAAACCGTGCAAATGTAATTGATAATATTGCAACATCAAATTTAGTACATTGGATCGTTGGTTTTTTTTTAGTTTTATTTGTGATATTGCATCAAAATCTATGCCGAAAAACTCTTTTAAATTTACAACAACACTACCAGTTTCACAGAATTTTCCGGTATTAAAGTTTTGAAAATTACCTTCCACTAAATTAAAGTAAGGCTTGTTTGTTGAAGAACTATCTGGAAAAAATCCTAAATATTTGCTTAATTTTAATAAAAACAGAATATGAAAATTAGCAATTTCTGAATTACTATCTAGCCAAATGAAGGCGTTTTCTAAAAATTGAAATAAAGTTGAATCTTCTTCTTCTTGAGTAATTGAATTTGAAAGTATTTCAGCCATAAATATAACCAAGGTACTTTTTAATATATTGGTATGAAGTGATTTGTATAAAAAAGACAATTTAACTTCTCTTATACTTTCTAAAGTACCTTTGTCTTTATGATTTGCTTCAATTTCAATAAGAGTTAATGGTTGAAAATAAGAAACCTTTAGTTTTCCTTTTTTGGATTTCAGGATTCTTCGGAGTAAATAGGTTTTCAATCCCGATGATTGGGTATAACATTTTACAATAAGGTCTGATTCGCCATATTTTATAGTTGAAAATACAATGGCTTTGGTGTTAACAATCATTATCTAATAATCATAATTTTTGCTACCTTGGTTAGAAGATTATCGTCTGATGTTATTAAAACCAAATATACTCCCGAAGCTACTCTATATTTTCCAAAAGCAGTGGTATCCCACTGTACGCTACCTCCTTCCGAGGTAGTTTCAAAAACCAGATTTCCAGTAATGTCAGTAATTTTTACATTTGCCTTGGCAGTAAGACCTTCGATAGTTACATTTCCTAAGAACTCAGGACGTACGGGGTTAGGGTAAGCAAAAACATTTTCCAAATCGTCTTGCGGTGCGGTTGAAGTTCCCTTATAAGCTACTAAACCATTTAGAGTAGCAAAATAAACAACTCCATTAGAGCTATCTATGGCTATATCTTGAACATTATCTGAGGGTAAAGGCGAGTTGTCTGAGGTAAATCTTAAAAGAGTTTCTTGTCCGTTTGATGAGAGGTAAAACACTCCAGATGTGGCAGTAGAAATCCATTTATTATTGGAACCATCAACTACAATATCTGTAATGGACTGTTCAAACAAAAGTTCTTGGGCTACACCGTCTTGTTCAATAATAATTGCTTGGGTATCTGTATCTGTTCCTTCATCAAAAAAATCTCCTACAGAGTTTAAAACTCTTAAACCTCTTAGGGTTCCTATCCACAAACGATTTTGTTTATCAAAAGCCACAGCTCTTACGTTGGCACTAGGTAAATTTCCTGTCCCAACACCTTCACCAATTTTATAAGAATTATTAGAAGAAGGGTCATATCCTGCTAATCCTGTATCAACTGCACCAAAAAAACAATAACCTTCTCTACTTATTGCTAATTTACTTAAAGCACTTTCTTCTTCAGCATCAATATCTGAAAGGTCTATTACTTCAAATTGTCCTTCAGGAGAAAGTTTGATAAGTCCTTCGTTAGTTCTAGACTGTAAAAACCATAAGTTTCCTTCTCTATCAAACTCTGACCCATATAGTCTAATACCAAGGGCTTCATTTCCACCTGGAATATCTAATGGACTATTGGTTTGGTTATATAAAATGGAGGGTGTTTGGTTATCTATTTTTAATAATCCTTTTTGATAGGAGCTCATATAAACTTCTCTAAAATTATCTGGATTTATTTTTACAAAAGAAAGATCGTTTACATCTTCAACACCTAATTCTTCCTGTAGGCTTTCATAATCAATATTCGTCCAAGTTTCGTTTCTTAAATTGCTGATTCCTTTTCTTGTTAAGGGGTATGGATTAAAGAAGACATCAAAATCTCCATAAGCAACCCAAAGTTGTCCAGGTGAAGCATCTATTGCAAAAGGTTGATTAAAAAGAGGACCTTCTGGTAAGACTTGATCTGCACTGTTTGTACCAAAAGGAACTACTAGCATACCATCTTCTTCGGTTCCTAGGTAAAACACATTATTGAAAGCTAATCCAGACTGTAAAACAAAATCGAAATCTGGTAAGGTATTTACACTAGAAATTAAATTAAAC
>JALWUJ010000162.1 GCA_027080135.1 Flavobacteriaceae bacterium
AACCTTTCATTAAAAAAATGGTCTAAGAAACAAATGAAAAACAAAAAACAAATAAACGCATTTCAATTACCCGAAGACTATTTTAAAGACTTTGAAGATCGATTATTCAACAAATTGAATGAAGAAACTCTTCCCAAACAAACAGGCTTTAAAGTTCCTGAAGGATATTTTAATCAAGTAGAAGATCAGCTATTCAACTCCTTATCTAAAACAAAACCAGATTCAAAAGTTATTTCAATTTTTTCAAGAAAAACCCTGTTTTATGCTGCTTCCATAGCTGCAATTACAATCCTTATTTTCTCTTTAATAAACACAAAACAAACTCTTATAACTCTAGATGAAATTGATATAGCTAGCATCGAAAATTATATAGATGAAGGAAATATAAACATTAATAGTTACGATATTACATCATTTTATACTAATGAAGATTTGGAAAAATTTGCAAATGAAAATGAATTTATTTCAGAACAATCATTAGAAGATTATCTACTAGAAAACATAGAAGATACAAGCCTATTAACTGAATAAGAAATATAAAATAATAAAAATGAAAAAATTACTAATATTACTCTTTATAAGCACAGGAGTCATAGCTCAAAACCCAAATTTAGCTAGCAAAAATCACGAAAAAATAAAAGCTTTAAAAACTGCTCATATAACTCAACAATTAGAACTAACTCCTTCTGAAGCTGAAAAATTTTGGCCTATTTTTAATGATTTTGATGCCAAAATTATGGAGCTTAGAAAGAAAGACCGAAATGAAATTCTAAGTAAAATAAAAGATGGAGGAGTAGATTCTTTAACAGAAAATGAAGCTAATGAAATTATAGATAAAATGATGGAAATAAAATCTACAGAATTAGAATATCGTAAACAACTGATTAAAGATTTACGAGGAGTAATACCACCTGTAAAAATTATTAAGCTCCGTAAAGCAGAAGAAAGTTTTAAACGAATGTTATTAGAACGTCTAAAACAACGAAAAGGACAAAGAAAGCCTTAAACCAACATAATTATTTAAAAATAATTCGTGAAATTTTATTTTTCCCCGAAGCAAAAGCCAAGGTGTCATTTACAAACTCAATAGCATAAAAACCTTCATCAGAAAGTTCTTGCCAAGATTTACCTCTATTATTACTATATGAAATTCCTAGCGAGCCAACAGCTACAATATCATTCCCTTGAGTACCAGGCACAAACTTAACAGATGATCTGTATCCAGGGGCTTTCCCATTACTAAGCAAATTCCAAGTTTTTCCACCATCGTTGGTAATAGCTTTGTTCCCTTCATTAAACTCTTTTTGTTTCCAATCTCCACCAAATATAACTCCTGTTTTTTCATCTAAAAAATCTACACTATAAATACCTGTCATTGATTTTCCTTGAATAAAAGGAGTTTCAAAAACCTCCCAAGTATTTCCTCTGTCTGAAGAGTGAAAAACTCGTGCGCGTTTTCCTCCTGTTACTATCCAAACATGATTTTTATATACAGAAATGTTTGAATTACTCGCAGCAAATGCTGCTTCACCTTTTTCTATTTTAGGTAAATTTTCGCAAGGAATCTTTTTCCAAGTACTTCCACTATCTCTGGTAATAATTATCGATAAACAATTTTCTGTAGCATCTCCAACTGCAATCCCCTCTTTATCGTCCCAAAAAGCAATAGCATCATAAAAAACTTTTTTGCCTCTTTCTTCATAAACTTTTTCAATATTGGTAGCTTCATTGTTTTTAAATCCTATTTTATACAAAAGCCCTGGGTTTTCAATACTCATAACAAAAACAGCTTCTTTCGTGGTGGCCAATGCTCTAAAATTTACTAAGGAATCTTCATATTTTATGGTAGCAAGTTTAGAAATTTTACCATCAATAAGTCCTACTCTTCCATTGTTAGCAGCAAACCAAACTTTGTCTATTCCCATGGGTTTAATGGCTCTAATACTCAAACTATCTGTAAAGACTCGTTCAATATTAACAATACTAAAATTTTTAGAAGAAGTATTTTTACAAGAAATAATAAAAAAAAGACTTATTAAAAGAAGAAAATTTCGCATATTTTATTTTTTTTCAAAAGTAACAAAAGCATTCACCTTAATATAATACCTTTGCAAACTATTTAAATTCTATGAAACTACACAGAAATCTTGTTTTTGCAACCATCGATTCGCTTCATCTTATCTTTAATGAAGGGAAACAAGCAGATAAAGTTTTAAAAAACACGTTAAAAAGAGATAAACGTTGGGGATCTCGTGACCGTAGTTTTATAGCTGAAACCACATACGATATTGTACGTTGGAAAAGGTTATATGCAGAAATTGCAGATGTAAAAGAACCTTTTAACAGAGGAAACCTTTTTAGATTATTCACTGTTTGGGCAACTTTAAAAGGAATAAAAATTCCAGATTGGCCCCAATTTGAAAACACTCCTACTAGAAAAATAAAAGGAAAATTTGATGAGTTTTCTAAAATTAGAAAAATCAAAGAATCCATTCCCGATTGGATGGATGAGTTAGGAAGTAAAGAACTCGGAAAAAAATGGTCTAAAGAAATTCATGCCTTAAACCAGTTAGCCAATGTAGTTTTAAGAGTAAATACCCTAAAAGCAACTAAAGAACAAGTTCAGAAAGTACTATTAACATCTAATATTGAAACCGAACCGATTAAAGGATATCCTCAAGCATTAAAATTAAAGGAACGAGCTAATGTTTTTGTAACCGATGCCTTTAAAAAAGGATGGTTTGAGGTGCAAGATGCATCTTCACAAAAAGTAGCAAAATTTTTAAATCCAAAACCAGGAACTCGTGTAATAGATACCTGTG
>JALWUJ010000163.1 GCA_027080135.1 Flavobacteriaceae bacterium
TTTTATAAATTCAGAGAAATTTGTGTCTCTTTAAAATATTTTTCTATATTTGTCCAACAATGAATAAATCAAATTTAAATAACAATTGGTGGCAACCATTACGAAACCAAATCGTGATCGGTTAAGCTACTAATTATATAAAATGTAAGCCTACCCTTTCGGTAGGTTTTTTTTTGTTCAAAAACGAAAATATGAAAACCAAACTTTATACATCTTACACCAAAGTCCTTGCAGATATGCATACTCCCGTGAGTATCTATCTTAAATTACGGGATCATTATTTGGGTTCCATTCTCTTGGAAAGCTCCGAATATCAAAGTAAAGAAAACAGTTACAGCTATATTTGTTGCCATCCAATTGCCACATTTAAAGCTACCAAAAACACTATTGAAACTACTTCGGTTAAAGGGAATACAATTAATATTCCAAATAACAAAGAAGTATTTGTAACTGAACTTTCCAACTTCATTAAAAGTTTTGAAACCAACGAATTAGAACTCCCTTTTTGCTATAATGGCGTCTTTGGATATTCTTCCTACGATGCAATAGAGTTTGCAGAAGATTTAGAATTAAAACAAAAAGAACACGATTATAAATCTATGCCCATTGCACAATTTAGTGTTTATGAATATGTTTTTGTTATGGATCAATATTCTAACGAATTACACTTAATTCAGAATTCCATTTCCGAAGAAAAATCAAACTACAACATTTTAGATTTACTGAATAACACCACACCCAATAAGTTTCCGTTTAACAAAGTTGAAGGAGAAACTTCCAATTTTTCAGATAAAGAATATGAAGGTTTGGTTGAAAAAGGAATTGCACATTGCCAACGAGGAGATGTGTTTCAATTAGTGCTTTCAAGAGAGTTTAAACAAGCTTTTAAAGGCGATGATTTCAATGTTTATAGAGCTTTACGAATGGTCAATCCATCGCCTTATTTGTTTCATTTTGATTATGTAAACTTCAAATTATTTGGTTCTTCCCCTGAAGCACAAATCCGAATTAATGCAAATGTAGCCGAGATTCATCCCATAGCAGGGACTTACAAACGGACAGGTTATTTGGAACAAGATCAAGAACTTGCCGATAAATTATTAAAGGATCCAAAAGAAAATGCCGAACATATGATGCTTGTAGATTTGGCAAGAAACGACCTTAGCCGAAACACAAAAAATGTAACGGTGGAAAAACTAAGTGAGATTCAGTTTTACTCACATGTCATTCATATGGTGAGCAAAGTAACGGGGAATCTTTCCAAAGATTCCGACAATATAAAAGTGTTTTACGATAGCTTTCCTGCGGGAACTTTATCGGGAGCGCCAAAACACAAAGCAATGACATTAATAGACAAATACGAAAACGGAAAACGTAATTTTTACGGTGGAGCGATTGGCTATATTGGCTTTAATGGCGATATAAATATGGCGATTATGATTCGTACATTTTTAAGTAAAAATAATAATTTAGTTTATCAAGCAGGAGCAGGAATTGTAGTAAACAGCCAACCAGAAAGCGAACGAAAAGAAATAGATAATAAAATTGGAGCTTTGCGAAAAGCCATCAAAAAAGCAGAAGAAATATGCAAAAGTTAAAAATAGTTGTCATCGATAATTACGATTCCTTTACCTATAATTTGGTTCATATTTTAGAGGAATTAGAAACAGAAGTGACCATCATTCGTAACGATCAGTTTTACCTTGAAGATTTAGAAGACTATGATAAAATCATGATTTCTCCGGGTCCGGGAATTCCTTCGGAAGCAGGGCTTACAAAGAAAGTAATTACAACCTATGCTGGTAAAATTCCAATTTTAGGAATCTGTTTAGGACATCAAGCCATCGCCGATTGTTTTGGTGGTGAATTGGAGAATCTAACGGAAGTATTTCACGGTGTTAGTACAGACATTACGATTGAAAAGGATTATATATTTAAAGATTTCCCCTCCACCATTCAAGTAGGAAGATACCACAGTTGGGCAGTTGCCAAAAATCTCCCAGATAGTATAGAATCTATTGCTGTAGATAAACACAATATCAATATGGCATTACGACATAAAACTTTAGACCTGCGAGGATTGCAATTTCATCCAGAAAGTGTATTGACTCCTATGGGTTTTCAAATGATTAAAAACTGGGTTGAACATAAATAGTTGAGAATGAAAAAAGTATTAGAATCATTACATAATCATCACGTTTTAAACCGAAATGAAGCCAAAGAATTACTCACAAATATTAGTCGCGGTGCTTTTAATTATAGTCAGATAGCAAGTTTTTTAACCATTTATTTAATGCGAAAAATAACTATTGAAGAACTAGCAGGTTTTCGAGATGCTTTAATAGAACTGTGCATTCCGGTGGATCTTTCTGCTTACGATCCTATAGATTTATGTGGAACGGGTGGCGATGGAAAAAACACTTTTAACATTTCAACTTTAGCATCTTTTGTTGTTGCTGGAGCTGGAGTAAAAGTAGCCAAACACGGAAATTACGGAGTGAGTTCTATGAGTGGATCTTCCAATGTAATGGAAAAATTAGGATACCAATTTACCAACGATTTAGATAAAATTGAAAAGCAAATTGAAGAATCGAATATTTGTTTTTTACACGCTCCTCTTTTTCATCCAGCTATGAAATTGGTGGCTCCAATTAGAAAGGAACTCGGTGTAAAAACCTTTTTCAATATGTTAGGACCGATGGTAAATCCCGCTAAACCCAACAAACAGATTGTGGGAGTTTATTCTTTGGAATTACTGCGACTGTACAAATATTTATATCAGCAATCCGATAAAAAATATTCTATCATTTATTCTTTAGATGGTTATGATGAAATCTCCTTAACGAGTGATTTCAGGTTGGTTTCCAACACAGAAGACAGTTTAAAAACACCTGAAGATTATTTTAATGCTCCTTTAAAGCAAGAACAACTTTTCGGTGGAAATTCAGTGGAAGAATCTGCAAATATATTTACAAAAATTATTTCAGGTGAAGGAACCGAAGCACAGAACAACGTGGTGATTGCTAATGCTGCAACTGCCATTCAAGTTTCCACAGGAAAATCGTTGGAAGATTCTTTTGAAGCAGCTAAAGAATCTTTAAATTATGGAAATGCACTGGTTTCCTTAAAAAAACTAATTTCAATATGAATATTCTAAAAAAAATAATCGCTCATAAATATGTAGAAGTTTCAGAAAACAAAAAACGAATTTCTATAAAGAAATTAGAGCAATCTTCTTTTATGGATAAAAAGGTAATCTCTATGAAAGAAAACCTGCTTTCCAAAAACAAATCTGGAATCATAGCAGAAATCAAGCGGAAATCTCCAAGTAAAGGAATCATTAACCCTAATGCAGATATTGCACAAATTAGTAAAGGTTACGAAAATGCAGGAGTTAGTGGAATCTCCGTATTAACAGATACCAATTATTTTGGAGGATCCAACGAAGATTTTAAAATGGTAAGAAAACACAATTCTTGTCCAATGCTTCGGAAAGATTTTATGGTAGATGAATATCAAATTCTAGAAGCAAAAGCCATGGGAGCCGATATTATCTTATTAATTGCTGCAGGAATTGATACTGAAAAATGTAAGGATTTAGCAGTTTTCGCAAAGTCCTTAGGTTTAGAAACACTGCTCGAAATTCATAATGCAAATGAGTTCCATTCACATTTCAATCAACACATAAACATCGTTGGTGTTAATAATCGAAATTTAGAAACCTTTAAAGTTTCTACTAATATTTCAAAACAATTAGCCGAAGTAATCCCTACGGAAATTACTAAGATTAGTGAAAGTGGCATCAGTAATCCTGAAACTGTCATAGAGTTAAGAAAATACGGTTACCAAGGATTTTTAATGGGAGAAGCTTTTATGAAAACTGCTGCACCCGAGTTGGCCTGTCAAGAATTTATCCATCAAATTTCAAAGCGATGAAAATAAAGGTTTGCGGAATGAAATATGATGAAAACATCCAAGAATTAGGAGTACTCCTACCCGATTATATGGGCTTTATATTTTTTGAAAAATCTTCCCGTTTTGTAGGAGAAACATTAAATAGAGATGCACTTCAACAGTTACCAAAATCCATTAAAAAAGTAGGTGTTTTTGTAAATGCTTCAGAAGAATATATCGCTCATCAAATTGATAAATATTCCTTAGATTTAATTCAGCTTCACGGTAATGAAACGGTAGATTTTTGCGAAACTCTTAAAAAGAAAAACATTGCCATAATAAAAGCTTTTCAAATGGATTCAACTTTCAATTTTCAAAAATTAAAGCCATATAAAAAAACAGTTGCTTATTTTTTATTCGACACCAAAACGGATGGATTTGGAGGTTCGGGCAAAAAGTTTAATTGGAAAATTCTTCAGCAATACGATAACGAAATATCTTTTTTTTTAAGTGGTGGAATTTCAGCAGAAGATGTTTTAGAAATTAAAAATAATCCCATTCTAAAAAATTTAAAAATTGAATCTTTAGATATTAACAGTCGATTTGAAACCGCTCCGGCGATGAAGAATGTTCCGTTAATTTCAGAATTTATAAAACAGTTAAAAAATGAACTATAACGTAGATAAAGACGGGTTTTACGGAGAATATGGCGGTGCTTATATTCCCGAATTATTACACCCAAATGTAGAAGAATTAAAATTGAAGTACTTGGATTTAATACAATCTCCAAACTTTCAGAAAGAATTTAAAAACCTTTTAAAAGATTATGTGGGCAGACCTTCGCCTTTGTATTTTTCGGAAAGATTAAGCGAAAAGTATGGTTTTCAAATTTATTTAAAACGAGAAGATTTAAACCATACCGGAGCTCATAAAATTAATAACACATTGGGGCAAATTCTACTAGCCGAAAAGCTAGGTAAAAAACGAATTATCGCCGAAACGGGAGCAGGACAACACGGCGTTGCAACAGCAACCGTTTGTGCTTTAAAAGGTTTGGAATGCATTGTTTATATGGGTGCAAAAGATATTAAACGTCAAAAACCAAATGTAGAACGAATGAAGATGTTGGGTGCAAAAGTAGTGCCTGTTCACAGTGGTAGCAAGACTTTAAAAGATGCGACCAACGAGGCAATTCGTGATTGGATTAATCATCCCGAGGAAACTCATTATATTATCGGTTCGGTGGTGGGACCTCATCCTTATCCGGATATGGTGGCAATTTTTCAGTCGGTGATTAGCGAAGAAATTAAAATTCAAATGGACGGAAACCCAGATTACATCATCGCTTGTGTGGGTGGCGGAAGCAATGCAATGGGAGCTTATTATCATTTTTTAGATGATAGAGAGGTAAAATTAATCGGTGTAGAAGCTGCTGGCGAAGGAGTAAAAACCAACAAAACGGCTGCGACAATTGCTTTAGGAAAACCCGGAGTTTTGCACGCGAGTTATTCCTATTTAATTCAAGATGAAGACGGACAAATCGTAGAACCGCACAGTATTTCTGCAGGATTAGATTACCCCGGAATTGGACCCGCACATTCCTTTTACAACGATGTGAAACGAGTTAAATACGTGAGTATTACCGACCAAGAAGCCTTGAAAGCAGGATTAGAACTCTGTAAAATTGAAGGAATCATTCCCGCTTTAGAAAGTGCTCACGCATTGGCATATCTTAAATATTTAAGGGCAAAACCCAACGAAAGAGTGATTATAAATTTAAGCGGAAGAGGCGATAAAGACTTGCATACTTACATCAATTACTTAAACAAATAGAAATGAAAAATAAGCTAAAACAACTATTTGAAACGAAGAAAGACAATTTGCTTTCTATCTATTTTTCATCGGGTTTTCCAACTTTAGAAAGTACAACTACTATTATTGAAACCTTAGGAGAAAACCATGTCGATTTTATGGAAGTCGGAATTCCGTTTAGCGATCCTCTTGCTGATGGTCCTACCATTCAAGAAAGCAGTAAAATTGCTTTGGATAATGGAATGAATTTAAAACTACTTTTCAATCAACTTTATAACATCAAAGAAAGCAATACTAAGCCATTAATTATGATGGGTTATTGGAATTCAGTATTACAATTTGGAGTAGAAAACTTTTTAAAAGCTTGTGTAAAGACAAATATTTCTGGGGCGATACTTCCTGATTTACCTTTAGAAATTTATGAAAGAAAATATCAAGCATTATTTGAATCCTATAATATTCCGATGGTGTTTTTAATTACTCCACATACTTCAGAAGAGCGTATTCGGAAGATAGACCAACTAAGTAACGCCTTTATTTATGCAGTGTCATCATCAAGCACCACAGGAAATAAAACAGGAATTGAAGGTGCAAAAGAGTATTTGCAACGTATTAAAAACTACCAATTAAAAAGCCCAATTATTACAGGTTTCAATATTAAAAACAAGGAAGATTATCAATTTGCTTGTCAGTTTACAAATGGAGTTGTCATTGGATCTGCGTTTATAAAAGCGATTAATAAAGAAGGAGATTTAAAGAAAAACATCCTTGATTTTTTATCTGAATTTGAATTAAAACCACGAAATTTGTAGGATAAACTAATATCTGTTAAAATTTGGTCACTGAGCGGAGTCGAAGTGCCAGAGTTAACTCGAATAGACATAAATTAAAGTAAAATGAAAATTCAAGGTCAGATTGTCGATATCCAAAATAGAAGAATTTACAAAGGAGAAATTACCGTTGAAAATGGAAAAATTAAATCCATTACCGAAAAAAACCACGAGGTAAAAAACTATATTTTACCAGGTTTTGTAGATGCACATATTCATATTGAAAGTTCGATGTTGGTACCTTCAGAATTTGCAAAACTGGCAGTCACTCACGGAACGGTTGCAACGGTTTCCGATCCTCACGAAATTGCCAATGTGCTGGGAATTGAAGGGGTAGAATTTATGATTGAAAACGGAAATAAAGTTCCCTTTAAATTTAATTTTGGAGCACCATCTTGTGTTCCTGCTACCAATTTTGAATCGGCTGGTGCGGTGATTGATTCAGAAGGAATTAAATATTTACTTCAGAAACCCGAAATAAAATACTTAGCAGAAATGATGAACTATCCTGGTGTTTTATTTAATGATGAGGAAGTGATGAAAAAAATTGCTTGGGCAAAACATTTTAACAAACCTGTGGATGGTCATGCTCCTAGTCTTCGAGGCGATGATATTAGCAAATATATTTCGGCTGGAATTAGTACCGATCACGAGTGTTTTACTTATGAGGAAGGATTGGAAAAACTTGAAAAAGGAATGAAAGTTTTGATCCGAGAGGGATCTGCTGCCAAGAATTTTGAAGCTTTGATTCCGTTGCTTCCAAAACACTTTAAAAACATAATGTTTTGTAGTGATGACAAGCATCCTGACGACTTAATTGTGAATCAAATTAATAAACTTTGTGCGAGAGCAGTTGAAAAAGGAAATGATATTTTTCACGTTTTACAAGCGGCTTGTATCAATCCTGTGAAACATTATAATCTAGATGTTGGGTTGCTACAAAAAGGCGATAATGCCGATTTTATTGTGGTGGAAGATTTAATAGATTTTAAGACGCTTCAAACTTTTATTGATGGTAAATTGGTATATTCAGAAGGGATTTCAAAAATAAAACATGTCGATTTTGAAATACTCAATAATTTCAACTGTAACAAAAAAGAAGTAACAGATTTTAAATTCTCCTCCACTTCAAAAAAGATAAGAGTTATAGAAGCTTTAGAAGGAGAACTAGTTACTAATGAGTTAATTGAAGATAGTTTAATTGAAAATGGTAATTTAGTTTCAAACACCAAAACCGATGTTTTAAAAATGACAGTTGTCAATCGGTATCAGGATCAAAAACCTGCAATTGCTTTCATTAAAAATTTCGGATTAAAAGAAGGTGCGATTGCTTCTTCCGTAGGTCATGATTCACATAATATTATTGCGGTGGGAGTTTCAGATGAAGCGATTTGTAAAGCCGTAAATTTATTAGTGGAAAATAAAGGTGGAATTTGTGCTGTTTCTACTTCCGAAGAAAAAGTAGTTTCGCTTCCAGTAGCAGGAATAATGAGCGATAAAGATGGAATGACCATCGGAAAACAATATGCAGAATTAGACCAAATGGCAAAACAAATGGGAGCTACCTTAAACGCTCCTTACATGACGCTTTCGTTTATGGCTTTGTTGGTAATTCCTGCTTTAAAATTGAGTGATAAGGGACTTTTTAATGGATTAAATTTTGAGTTCATACCTATCCAAGTTTAATTTTTCAGTTCAAAAAAAAATGCCTCAAAAATTGATTGAGGCATTTTTATAATTATGCTTTTATTTTAAGCATTTTGTTCTTTTATTAAATTTAAAGCAGAACCTTTTTCATACCATTCAATTTGAGATTGATTATAAGTATGATTTGCAATAATAATATCTTTTGTTCCATCTGCATGAACTACCTCAATAGTTAATGGTTTCCCTGGAGCAAATTCATTTAAATCAATAAAGTTGAAAGTGTCGTCTTCCTGAATTAAATCGTAATCACTTTCATTTGCAAAAGTAAGACCAAGCATTCCTTGTTTTTTAAGGTTGGTTTCGTGTATTCTTGCAAACGATTTTACTAAAACAGCAGCTACACCCAAATGGCGTGGTTCCATTGCAGCGTGTTCTCTAGAAGATCCTTCACCGTAATTATGGTCTCCAACTACAATGCTTAATACTCCATTTTCTTTATAATTTCTGGCTACTTTTGGTACTGCATCGTATTCACCATCTAATTGGTTTTTTACAAAATTAGTTTTCATATTAAAAGCATTTACAGCCCCAATTAACATGTTGTTTGATATATTGTCCAAATGTCCTCTATATCGCAACCAAGGTCCAGCCATAGAAATATGGTCTGTTGTACATTTTCCGTAAGCTTTAATTAATAATTTAGCTCCTTCAATTTTATTTCCAATTGGTACAAAAGGAGTTAATAATTGTAATCTTTCGGAATTGGGGTCAACCTTAACTTCTACTCCACTTCCATCTTCAATAGGTTCAATATAACCGTTATCATCTACGGCAAATCCTTTAGGAGGAAGTTCCCAACCTGTGGGCTCGTCTAATAAAATCTCCTCACCATTTTCTGTTTTTAATTTATCTGTTAAGGGATTAAAATCCAATCTTCCAGAAATTGCAATAGCTGCAACCATTTCTGGGGAAGCTACAAATGCGTGTGTATTTGGGTTTCCATCGGCACGCTTGGCAAAGTTTCTATTAAAAGAGTGAACAATAGTATTTTTTTCTTCTTTATCGGCTCCTTGTCTTGCCCATTGTCCAATACAAGGACCACAGGCATTGGTAAATATTTTTGCATCTAGATTTTCAAAAACTTCCAAAATCCCATCACGCTCTGCTGTAAACCTAACTTGTTCAGAACCAGGGTTAATACCTAATTCTGCTTTCATTTTAATTCCTTTATTAATGGCTTGTTGAGCGATAGAAGCTGCTCTAGATAAATCTTCGTATGAAGAGTTTGTACAAGAACCTATTAAGCCCCATTCTACATCTAAAGGCCATCCGTTTTTTGTGGCTTTTTCATTCATACTACCTACTGGAGTGGCAATGTCTGGTGAAAATGGTCCGTTTAAATGAGGGAGTAGTTCATCTAAATTAATTTCAATTACTTGATCAAAATATTGTTCTGGGTTTTCATAAACTTCAGGGTCTGCTGTAAGGTATTCTTTTACCTGATTAGCAGCATCTGCTACATCGTTTCTATCTGTTGCACGTAAATAACGTTCCATAGATTCGTCGTATCCAAAGGTTGATGTAGTCGCTCCAATTTCAGCTCCCATATTACAAATAGTTCCTTTTCCTGTACAAGATAGAGCTGTTGCTCCATCTCCAAAATACTCAACGATTGCACCCGTGCCTCCTTTTGCTGAAACAATTCCTGCTACTTTTAAAATTACATCTTTTGGTGCTGTCCAACCTGAAACCTTTCCAGTTAATTTTACACCTATTAATTTAGGAAATTTTAATTCCCAAGGCATTCCTGCCATTACATCTACGGCATCTGCACCACCAACTCCAATAGCAACCATTCCTAAACCTCCAGCATTTACGGTATGCGAATCGGTACCAATCATCATTCCACCAGGGAAAGCATAATTTTCTAGAACTACTTGGTGAATAATTCCTGCACCTGGTTTCCAAAATCCTATTCCATATTTATTAGAAACCGATTCCAAGAAATTAAAAACCTCGTTACTATTATTAAGAGCTGTTTGTAAATCTTTATCGGCTCCTACTCTAGCCTGTATTAAATGATCGCAATGAACCGTTGTGGGTACAGCCACCTTATTCTTTCCAGCTTGCATAAACTGAAGCAATGCCATTTGTGCTGTTGCATCTTGACAAGCAATACGATCTGGTGCAAAATCTACATAATCTTTTCCTCTTACAAATGCTTTAGTTGCTTTACCATCCCATAAATGAGCATATAATATTTTTTCTGAAAGGGTTAAAGGTTTTCCTGTAATTTCTCTTGCTTTATCTACTCTTTCAACCATTTGAGAATAGACTTTTTTAATCATATTAATGTCGAATGCCATAATTTTAAGTTTTTATTTTGAAGAATTTAGCCTACTGAAACAGCAGGTATAATTTGTGCAAAATTACAAAAAACGAAAGACATTAACAAATATCTAATAAAATAGCTTTAAACGTATCAATTATTTGTTAATTTATTACTATTAATAAATTTAATTAAATTATAAGTGTGTATTTTGCTAAAATATTAATAATAATTAAATTCTAAAATAGAAAATTAAAATAAACTTGAAATAATTTCTTCAATACTTAAGCCTTCTGCTTCGGCTTTATAATTTTTAATTAAACGGTGTCTAAGAATACCGATAGCTACTTTTTGAACATCTTCAATATCTGGAGAAAATTTTCCATTAAGTACCGCATGAGTTTTTGCACTTCAGATTAAATTTTG
>JALWUJ010000164.1 GCA_027080135.1 Flavobacteriaceae bacterium
ACCTCTTCCCATACCGAACAGAGAAGTTAAGCCTATCAGCGCAGATGGTACTGCCATTATGGTGGGAGAGTATGTCACCGCCTTTCTTTTGAAAGCCTTCAACAAACGTTGAAGGCTTTTTTTTGTTTTTTAGTTAGCTATTAAGTGGTTATTAAAGCTAAAAAAAGCAGCGTTTAGCTGCTTTTATATATATTTTGAGGTAAGTTATTTACTAATCTTTTAGTACTGCTCTTGAAATAACTATTTTTTGTATTTCAGAAGTTCCTTCGTATATCTGAGTAATTTTTGCATCACGCATTAATCGTTCTACATGATATTCTTTTACAAAACCATAACCTCCATGAATTTGTACCGCTTCTACGGTTACATTCATAGCAACTTCAGCCGCATAAAGTTTTGCCATTGCTCCACTAAGATCGTAGTTGAGATGCTGATCTTTCTCCCAAGCTGCTTTAATACACATATGACGAGCAGCTTCTATTTGAGTAGCCATATCGGCTAGTTTAAATGCAATAGCTTGGTGTCTGCTAATTTCTTTTCCAAAAGCTTTACGTTCTTTAGAATATTTTAGAGCTAATTCGTATGCTCCAGAGGCAATACCTAATGCTTGCGAAGCAATACCAATTCTACCTCCAGCAAGTGTCTTCATAGCAAATTTAAATCCGAAGCCATCTTCCCCAAGTCTATTTTCTTTAGGAACTTTTACGTCTGTAAACATAAGAGAGTGAGTATCAGATCCTCTTATTCCAAGTTTATTTTCTTTTGGACCCACAACAAAACCTTCCATTCCTTTTTCTACAATAAGTGCATTTATTCCTCTATGACCTTTTTCAACATCAGTTTGAGCAATTACAATGTACACACTTGCATTACCACCATTGGTAATCCAGTTTTTAGTTCCGTTCAATAAGTAATAATCACCTTTATCAATGGCTGTTGTTTTTTGAGATGTCGCATCAGAACCGGCTTCAGGCTCACTTAAACAAAATGCACCTATAATTTCTCCTTTAGCTAATGGAACTAAGTATTTTTGTTTTTGTTCTTCTGTACCAAATGTTTCAAGTCCCCAACAAACCAATGAATTATTTACCGACATTACAACTGAAGCAGATGCGTCAATTTTTGAAATTTCTTCCATAGCAAGCACATATGAAACAGTATCTAAACCACTACCTCCGTATTTTGGGTCTACCATCATTCCTAGAAAGCCAAGTTCTCCCATTTTTTTGATTTGTTCGGAAGGAAATAGCTGTTTTTCATCTCGTTCAATTACTCCGGGTAGTAATTCAGTTTGAGCAAAATCACGAGCAGCATCACGTATCATTATTTGTTCTTCAGTCAAATTAAAATCCATAATTTATAACAGTTTTAAATAAAAATTTATTTTTCCTCAAATATACGTCTTTTTTCGCTAAAAAATTGAATAATATGTAATTTGTAAATGTTCAAAATATGCTTTTTGATTATTTGAAATAGAACGACTTACCCTTTTTATATGAGCCTATTTACATTTTGTAATATGTAAATTGTAATACAATATTAGCAAGGTATTAAAGGAGTTTTATACCGTTTAAATAATTGGTAATTAAATCAAGTACCATAAAAATTGGAATATTAATTTATATTTTACACTTTTGTCTCTTTATAATTCATAAGTACTGTTTTTGGTGCTAACTAATGAGTATTAACTATATAAATATAAAAGGTATGACACAGTTGTGACTTTCATTATTACTTACGTTTGAAAAGTTATTTAGAAAAAGAGTGTTAAAAAATTATACAGTTATTATTTAATTATTTTAGATGAAAAAATTATTAGAAAAGTACGAAAATAAACAACCAGAAATAGTATTTCATTGGAAAGATACAGAAACAGAAGCCGAAGGGTGGACAGTAATTAATTCTTTAAGAGGTGGTGCTGCAGGAGGAGGAACCAGGATGAGAGAAGGACTTGATATGAATGAAGTTTTATCTCTTGCAAAAACAATGGAGGTAAAATTTACAGTTTCTGGACCGGCTATTGGAGGTGCTAAGTCAGGAATTAATTTTGACCCAAGTGATCCTAGAAAAAGAGGTGTATTAGAAAGATGGTATAAAGCAGTAACACCATTACTAAAACATTATTACGGAACAGGAGGCGATTTAAATGTTGATGAAATTGCAGATGTAATTCCTATTACCGAAGACTGTGGCGTTTGGCATCCTCAAGAAGGTGTTTTTAATGGACATTTTAAACCAACCGAAGCCGAAAAAATAAATAGAATAGGTCAATTACGTCATGGAGTTATTAAAGTAATTGAAGATAAACAATTTTCGCCAGATTTATCAAAAAAATATACTGTGGCCGATATGCTTACAGGGTATGGAGTAGCAGAAGCGGTAAGTCATTACTATGCTATTTATGGAGGCTCTATAAAAGGGAAAAAGGCAATAGTACAAGGATTTGGAAACGTTGGATCTGCAACGGCTTATTATTTAACTCAACTGGGAGCAAAAGTTATTGGAATTATAGATAGAGAAGGAGGACTTATAAATGAAGAGGGATATTCTATGGAAGAAATAACAGCTCTTTTTTTACAAAAAGATGGAAATAAGTTAAATTCTGATAATTTAATTCCTTTTAAAGAAATTAATAATAATATTTGGAATTTACCAGCAGAAATTTTTGTTCCTGCGGCAGCATCTCGTTTAGTAACAAAAGAACAAGTACGACAAATGATTGATGCCGGTTTAGAAGTTATTTCTCCAGGTGCAAATGTACCATTTGCAGATAAAGAAATATTTTTTGGACCTATTATGGAATATGCTGACAGTAGGGTGAGTTTAATTCCCGATTTTATTTCAAATTGTGGAATTGCCAGAGTTTTTGCATATTTGATGGAATCTAGAGTTGATTTACCAATGAGAGATAAAGCAATTTTTGAAGATACCTCAAATACTATAAAAAAAGCACTTGAAAAAACGTATGCTAAAAATACAAGCAAACAAAATATATGTAAAACGGCTTTTGAAATAGCTTTAAAACAACTAATTTAAATTTAAAAAGTGATGGAAACACTCATAGTATTAATATTCATTGTTGGATATTTAGCAATAGCATTAGAACACAATTTAAAACTAGATAAACTTATACCAGCTTTAGCCATGATGGCTATTTTATGGGCACTGGTAGCCTTTGGTATAGATTCTTTTCCTAACTGGTTTAATTCAAATGCACATAAATTAATCGAAGGGTTTTCCAATTTTTCTACTGAAGAAAGGCATCACTTATTAGAAGAAACATTATTACATCATTTAGGTAAAACAGCAGAGATATTATTCTTTTTATTAGGAGCAATGACCATTGTTGAAATTATCGATTACTTTGATGGATTTGCAACTTTTAAAAACTACATTAAAACAAAGAGTAAGAAAAAGCTACTATGGATTTTTGCATTTTTAGCATTCTTATTATCAGCAATTATAGATAATTTAACAGCAACAATTGTATTAATTACAATATTGCAAAAAATTATTAATGATAGAAATACAAGAATATGGTTTGCCGGATTAATTATAATTGCTGCAAACGCTGGTGGTGCTTGGTCTCCAATAGGTGATGTAACAACTACAATGCTTTGGATAGGTAAAAAAGTAACCTCAGCCAAGTTAATAGAACACTTATTTTTACCATCACTTTTATGTATGGCAGTTCCTGTATTTATCGCTTCTTTTATGGAGCCTTTCAAAGGAAATATAGATAATGTTGACGTTGGTGAAGGTACCGCTAGTAAATACGGACCTACAATGTTATACCTTGGATTAGGAGGAATTATTTTTGTTCCAATATTTAAAACAATAACACATTTACCTCCATATGTAGGTATGATGTTATCTTTATCTGTTGTTGGTATTTTTGCTGAAATTTATAGTAGATCAGAGTTTAGTATTTCTCATGTTACTGATGAAGAAGGTGACAATTCAGAAGGACATCACAGTCCTGTACACAAATCTCTTTCCAAAATTGAGATGCCAAGTGTATTATTTTTCTTCGGAATTTTAATGGCTGTAGCAGCCTTAGAATCATTAGGAATGTTATTCATAGGTGCAGAATCTTTAAAAACAATTATTCCTAATACCGATGTGGTTGTAATGTTATTAGGAGTAGGGTCTGCAGTAGTAGACAATGTTCCTTTAGTTGCAGCAAGTATGGGAATGTTTCAAGAACCAATAGATAGTCCTTTATGGCATTTTGTAGCCTTTTCAGCCGGAACAGGAGGAAGCATGCTTATTATCGGGTCTGCAGCAGGAGTTGTAGCAATGGGTATGGAAAAGATCGACTTTTTCTGGTATTTCAAAAAAATAGCGTGGCTTGCCGCAATAGGCTTTTTAGTTGGCTCTTTTGCTTTTATGGGACTACGAGTAATATTATAAAAATTAAACCCGAGAATTTTCTCGGGTTTTTTTATATTTAAAAAATTAAACAATTTTCAAAGCGTAATTTCGTTAGACTGAAATAAGAATCATAAAATAATTATTTAATGCTTTTAACAATTCAACAAAGAACCAAAGAAATTTTAGAAAGTACCACATCAAATGAAAAAACCCTTTCAATTTATAAGTTGGTTATGGATGGTGGCATGGGAGGCCAAATAATAATAGCCATTTTAATAGTGTTGTTAGCGGTGGCGTTGTACATTTATTTTGAACGCTTTTTTGCAATAAAATCGGCAACCAAAACCGATAAAAATTTCATGAATCAAATTCGCGATCACGTTTCTCATGGTAAGTTAGATGCGGCAAAAGTTTTATGTGCACAAACAAACTCACCTGCAGCTCGGTTAATTGAAAAAGGAATTTCTAGAATAGGAAAACCTTTAGAAGATATTAATACCGCTATTGAAAATGCCGGAAGATTAGAAATTTATAAATTAGAAAAAAACGTAAGTGTATTAGCAACTATTGCCGGAGCAGCTCCTATGATTGGATTTTTAGGAACGGTTGTTGGAATGATTGTAGCAATCCACGAAATAGCAAATGCCGGAGGACAAATAGATATAAAAATGCTATCTGACGGACTGTATACAGCCATGACAACCACTGTAGCAGGGCTTATAGTTGGAATTATTTCATACATACAATACAATCATCTTGTAGTTAGAACAAATAAGGTAGTGTATGAGATGGAGGCCAAATCGTTAGAATTTTTAGACTTGTTAAACGAACCAATATAATAATTGTAGTTATGGATATTAGAGGAAGAAATAAAATAAATCCAAACTTCAATATGTCTTCAATGACAGATATTGTTTTTTTACTGTTGATATTTTTTATGATTACATCAACATTAGTAACTACAAGTGCCTTAGATATTTTATTACCTAAAGCAAGTGGGAAAACAGAAAACAGGAAGTCCGTATCAATAAGTATTACCAAAAATTTGGTTTATTATATAGATAACAAAAAAATTAGTGAAAGTAGATTAGAACGAAGTTTACTTGCAAAATTAAAAGGAAAAGATTCACCAACTATTGTGTTAAGAGCAGAAGAAGGTGTACCTATTGAAAAAGCGGTTAAAGTTATGGATATAGCAAATAGAAATCGATTTAAGGTAATATTAGCGGTCAGACCTAAATAAAAAGAGCATGCTTCGTTTTTTAAACACACAACATAAAAGAAAATCTGCCGCAATCACAGCTGTTATAATGACGATGCTTATAGTCGCTATGTTTTTTGTAGGAATGAGATATTTAGATCCTCCTGAAGAATATGGTATTGCCGTAAATTTTGGAACGTCAAACTTCGGAAAGGGAAACCAGCAACCGGTAGAGCCTATAAAATCTTCTGTAAGTGAAGAAACTCCTGAAGATGTGCCTGAAGAAGTAGAGGAAGTAAAAACACAGTCTGAACCTGAAAAAGTACAGGCTAAAACAGAAGAAGTCGCAACACAAGATACGGAAGAAGCAATAGCTATTAAAAAAGAGAAAGAAGCAAATCGAAAGCAAGAAGAAGCTATTAAAAAGAAAAAAGCTGAAGAAGAACGTTTAGAGCGAGAAAGACAACGTAAAATTGCGAAACGAAAAGCAGAAGAGAGAGCAAAAAAAGCTAAGTTAGATGCTTTAATAGGAGGCATAAATAATTCTAAAGGAACCGCTTCTGGAGGAGAAGGAGATGACAATGTAGCCGGAGATAAAGGCAAAATAACAGGAGATCCCAATGCAAGTGGTTATTACGGAAATGCAGGAAGTGGAGGAAATGGAGATTATCAACTAGGAAGAAGAAAGCCATTGGTACGCCCAAAGCCAAGATACATTTGTAACGAAGAAGGTCTGGTAATTGTAAGAATTGAAGTTGATAAAAATGGTAGAGTAATAAAAGCAACACCAGGTGTAAAAGGAAGTACAAATACAGCAGATTGTTTACTTTCTCAAGCTAAAGCAGCCGCACTCAAAACAAAATGGCAATCAGACTCAAATGCTCCTTCTAAACAAGTAGGAACTATCAAATACAGGTTTTCTTTATCACAATAAATTTAATGAACTACACAGAAACATTAGATTGGATGTTTTTACAATTGCCAATGTACCAAAGACAAGGCAAAACTGCGTTTAAAAAAGATTTAACAAATAGTTTAGCACTGTCAGCACATTTAAACTATCCTGAAAAAAAAATTAAAACCGTACATGTTGCAGGAACAAATGGAAAGGGTTCCACAAGTCATATCATAGCTTCTGTTTTACAACAGGCAGGTTATAAGGTTGGTTTGTACACTTCACCTCACTTAAAAGATTTTAGAGAGCGTATTAGAATTAATGGTATTCCTATAGAAAAAAAAGAAGTTGTACGTTTTATTCAAAAAAATCAATCGTTTTTAGAAAATAATAAGCTTTCGTTTTTTGAAATGACGGTAGGAATGGCATTTAATTATTTTGCGAATCAGCTTGTAGATATTGCGGTTGTTGAAGTTGGCTTAGGAGGAAGGCTAGATTCTACCAATATACTAACACCGGAGGTTTCGGTAATTACAAACATAGGGTTTGATCACACTCAATTCTTAGGGAACACGCTTGAAGAAATCGCTTTTGAAAAAGCAGGAATTATAAAACCAAACACACCTGTTGTAATTGGAGAATATCAAGAAGGAATTTACCCTGTTTTTAAAAATAGAGCTGAGCAATTGCATGCTAAAATTTATGTGGCAGCAAAAGAAGTTACAGAAACATATCAAACCGACCTAAAAGGAAACTACCAAAAAAACAATGTTAAAACAGCTACAAAAGCACTTGAAATACTCCGAGATAAAGAGTTTGTAATTCCCGAACTTTCTTTTAACGAAGGGATGAAACAAGTTGTAGCAAATACCGGATTGTTAGGAAGGTGGCAACAATTAAATAGTCAGCCTAAAGTTATTTGCGATACTGCCCATAATACCGAGGGGTTAACATATGTTTTGGAACAGTTGCAAAAAGAAACTTTTGAAGAGTTGCATATTGTTTTGGGAGTTGTAAACGATAAAAATTTAAAAACAATACTTCCGTTATTTCCAAAAGAAGCAAAATACTACTTTTGTAAACCTGCAATTCCAAGAGGTTTAGCTGCTGTAGAATTACAGTTACAAGCAGCTCCTTTTAACTTAAAAGGAAAAATATATAACACTGTGAAAGAAGCATATGCAACGGCTTTAAATAACGCAAAAACTTCAGATTTAATTTATATAGGAGGAAGTACATTTGTTGTTGCTGAAGTAGTTTGATTTTAAAAACAGGTAAATAAATTTTTTATTCTAAAATTGTATAAGACTGATTCGTATTTAGTTAAATAACTTGCTTTAAAAATAGTTTTATTTTTTGTTAAAAAGAATTGTGTAATAAAAAATCTCGTTATATATTTGCATCCGCTAAGGGCAATTAGCTCAGTTGGTTCAGAGCACCTCGTTTACACCGAGGGGGTCGGGGGTTCGAATCCCTCATTGCCCACTTAAATTTAAAGCTTCCTAATTTAGGAAGCTTTTTTTATTTACAATAAAAATACAACTTACTACAGCATGTATTTAGCTATTTTTTGAAGGAGTTCCTTTTTGTTAATTGGTTTTGTAATATAGTCTACGCATCCAGCGTCTAACGACTTTTGTTTATCTTGATGCATGGCATTGGCTGTTTGAGAAATAATAGGCACGTGAGGAAGAATTTTTTTAACCTCTTTAGCTGTTTTTAAACCGTCAAGTTTTGGTAGCTGAACATCCATTAATATAATATGAATATTTGTATTTTTTTTACAAACTTCTATAGCCTCAAATCCATCTTTTGCATTTAAAATAGTTGCTTTTGTAGGCTTCAGAATAATTTCTAATAATAATGTGCTATGAATATCATCTTCTACAACAAGAATTGTTTTACCTTCAAATAAATCTACACTTTTATCAATTGTAATTTTCTTTTCAAGCTTAGGAGTTGTACCTTTTTTGTAAGGAATTGTAAAATAAAAAGTGGATCCTTTTTTGTGTTGAGATTCAACCCATATTTTTCCATCGAGTAATTCAACACAAGCTTTAGATATTGCTAAACCTAATCCAGTACCTCCATATTTTCTTGTTGAAGCTTCTTCAGATTGTCTAAAACGTTCAAATATAACGGTTAAGTCTTTTTTGTGTATACCAATTCCGGTATCTTTTATAGAAAAGAGGAGTTGCTTATCTTTAGTTAAGATGTACTTTACTTCTATCAATCCTTCGTGAGTAAATTTTACAGCATTCCCCATTAAATTAATTAATATTTGGCGGAGTCTGGTGATATCGGTTTTAATAACATCATTTCCGTCAGCTAGGCCTTTTTTAAATACAATTTTAAGCTGTCCTTTTTTTCTGGATACTTCGGAATGAAAGAATTGATAAATTTCAAATAAAAATTCATTTAGTTTACACTCATTTTCGATAACATTCATTTGATTGGCATCAATTTTTGAGATATCGATAATATCATTTATAAGGTTTAGTAAATGATTAGCACTGTTATTAATGATGTCAATAAATTGATTTTTTGATTCGGGTTCTAAACTAGGATCTTTTAATAATTGAGCAAAGCCTAGAATTGAATTCATTGGTGTACGAATTTCATGACTCATATTTGCTAAAAAAGCAGATTTTAACCGATTGCTTTCTTCGGCTTTTTCTTTAGCAATTTCGAGTTCTTTGTTTTGGGCAATATATTTTTTATTTAATATTTCATATTCCTTATTCTGCTTTTGAAGTTGTTTTTCGGCTTCTTTTTCTTTCGTAACAATTCTACCATGACCAACAGTTCCTATTATTTTTCCGGTGTTGTCAAATATGGGTGCTTTATACACATCAAGAAACATAAACTTTCCTTTTACATTTCCATATTCATCAAAACGTTGTGGCTTTTTTGTTTTTAATACAACTTCATCTGAATTAATACAAACTTCTCCGAAAGTGTGCCAGTCTTTACGGTCTGGATATAATTTTCGTTGTCTGATAGCGAAGTACATATCTTTTTTACCTATAGGCTCTTGTGTGTCTTTTGCAATTAGTAGTTTTTCGCAAACCGCCTTATTTACAAAAGTAAAATTACCATCTAAGTCTTTAGACCATACTAAATCGGGTATATTGTCAGACATCAATCGGAATTGCTCTGAAAGAACCTTATATTTTCGTTCACTTTCTTTTAGGCTTTTTTCTCTATTATACTGTTCAATAATATCAATAACAATGCCTTCATAATGAGTTATTTCGTTGTTTTTATTTCTTCTAATAAGGGTAATGTCATTTAACCATTTTATTTCTCCCGTTTTTGTAATTATTCTATAAGGTTCATGTATTATTGAAGAAGTTCCTGTTTTACTTTGGCTAATCACTTCTTTTTGCACTCTTTGAATGTCATCAGGATGAATAATTTCTGAGTACATAACTTTTTCAGACATAAAATCATCTTTAGTGTATCCAAATACGGTTTCTACATTATCAGATACAAATTCAACAGGCCAGTTATATTTCTTTTTCCATAAAAACCATACAACAGGACTTTTTTTAATCAAGTTATTAGTGATTTTAGATACTTCGAATTCTTGAGGTGTTAACTTTGAGCCCATATTAAGTAGTTTTTTACAGATTAAAGCAATGCTATGCTATCTAAAATAATTCAAACAAAACCAGTACAAATAAAGCGTAAATAATATTTGTTTTTGTTGAAGAGCAGCGGGGATTACCACGAGTTTTACATATGTATAAATTTAAGAAATTATGTTAAAAAATAAAAATAATTCATGTGTTGTTTTAATGACATCTCGAATAGAAGCTTAAATTTAGTTGAAAATTAAAATTATAGCAAGGGCTAGATTATAATTATGAGAGACTTCTTTTATCGTGCAGTCCTTTATCTTGCAGTTGTGCTGTCCTGCTGTCCGTTATCGTGCGGTCAGTTATCGTGCAGTCGTGCTGTCCTGCAGTCCTCTATCGTGCAGTTGTGCTGTCCTGCTGTCCGTTATCGTGCGGTCTGTTATCTTGCTGTCCTCTATCTTGCAGTCCTGCGGTCAGTTATCTTGCTGTCGGTTATCTTGCAGTCCGTTATCTTCAGTCATTCTTTATCAATAGCGTACCTTCTTGACTCATCGACTGCACGATAGAGGACTGCAGGACAGCACGACTGCACGACTCCTTGACTGCACGATAAAAAAAATCCTTCATCTCTTGATAAAAACCATTGGTCGATAGTTAAACGACCTGTATCTATTTTCACTGCTTTAAGGCTATTGGCTGCCCTACATTTGT
>JALWUJ010000165.1 GCA_027080135.1 Flavobacteriaceae bacterium
TCTTACCATAGAAGAAACTTACGAGTTAGGAGATGCAATACTAGATAACAACCTAGAAGAAGTTAAAAAGGAATTAGGAGATTTATTACTTCACATTGTTTTTTATGCCAAAATAGGAAGCGAAACTAATGATTTTGATATAGCAGATGTTGCTAATGAAATTTGTGAAAAACTTATTTCAAGGCATCCTCATATTTATGGAGATGTGAAAGTTGCAAATGAAGAAGAAGTAAAACAAAATTGGGAAGTATTAAAACTTAAAGAAGGAAAATCGAGTGTTTTAGAAGGTGTACCAAAATCGCTTCCTGCATTGGTTAAAGCTAGCCGAATCCAAGATAAAGTTGCAGGAGTAGGTTTTGATTGGGAAGAACCTCAACAGGCTTTTGAAAAACTTCAAGAAGAATTAGGTGAACTACAACACGAAATATCCGAGAATAATACCGATAAAATTGAAGCTGAATTTGGCGATGTGCTTTTTTCGATGATAAATTATGCACGTTTTTTAAAAGTAAATCCCGAAAATGCTTTGGAACGTACCAATAAAAAATTTATTAAACGTTTTAAATATATAGAGTCAAAAGCAAAAGAAATAAAAAAATCTATTAAAGAAATGTCTCTATCTGAAATGGATGAGTTTTGGGAAGAAGCAAAAACACTCTGACAAAGTTTTAAACTTTGTCAGAGTTAAATTAACTACGTAAAGCTCTAACTTTCTTAAGTTTTTCAACCCAAGTATCTAATTGTTCTTTTTGTTTAGCTATGTTTTTATGAACCTCCTTAACTAAAGGATTATCATCTTTTACATGTTTAAAAAATAATAAGTTATTTTCTAATTGTCGGATTTCATCTTTTACTTCACCTACTTTTTTAGAGATAAAAAATTCTTCGTTTTTTAGTTTTCTGTCATCCTCTTCTGAGGTCATGGTATTCAACTTATTTTCAAATTTGATGAGCTCTGCTTGTTTTTTATCAAGATCCAATTGTCCAAAAAGATCGTCTAATTTTTTGTTAAATTGTTGTTCAACTTCTCTTTTGTTATAAGGGACTCTACCTAATTTTTTCCATTCAGTAATTTTTGCAGTAATGGTAGAAATATCCTTTTTATGATCTCCTTCTAATTTAAAATTATTTAATGCTTCTAAAAATTCTTTTTTAGCTTCGTAATTTGAGTATTCCTCTTTGTTGGCTTCATCTTTTTGAGCGTGAAGTCTGTCAAAATAATGGTTACAAACAGCTTTAAATTCTTTCCAAATTTTATCACTTTCTTTTCTAGGAACATGACCTATTTTTTTCCAATCGTTTTGAATTTTTTTCATCAATGGAGTTACTGCATCAAAATCGTCACTGTCCTTATTGTCTTTGGCAATTTTAATAAGTTCTCGCTTTTTTTCCAGATTTTCAAATTGTTCTTTTTTCTGGTTTTTATAAAAAGTGTTTTTTTCTTTATTAAAAGAACGAGTTGCTTCTTTAAACAAATTCCATATTTCGGTATTTTTGTTTTTAGGAACTTTCCCCGATTCAAAAAACTGATCTCTTAATTCTTGAACTTTATTAATGTTGTTTTGCCAACCTTTATGTCCTTTGCTTTTAGCATTTTCAGTAAGAGTATTAATTTGGTCTATAATCCCTTTTTTAATTTCAAAATTATTTTCAGCTTCTTTTTCAAGTTCTTTTAAATATTCATGACGTTTGTCATGTATAATTTTTGTTGCTGCACTAAATTTATTCCAAATTTCATCACTATATTCTTTTGCTACGGGACCAATTTCTTCTTTCCACATTTTATGAAGCATTTGTAATTCGCGAAAAGCTTTATTGTTGTCTGGCTCTTTTGTTAACTCTTCAGCACGACCAATTAATCTTAGTTTTTGTTCTAAATTTTGTTTAAAATTACGGTCTCGAAACTCTCGGTCTAAATGTAAAATATCGTAAAAGTTTTCTACATGATGGTGGTAATTTTCCCAAACAGTATTGTATTTATCTCTTGGAATTGAACCTGCTTCATACCAGCGTTCTTGAATGTCTCGAAACATTTTATAAATGGTACTGGTTTTTTCTTTCACATTAAAAAGACCTTTTAATTCTTCTATTAAAGCTTCCCTTTTTGCAAGGTTTTCTTTTTGGTCGTTTTGTAGGTTTTTATAGTAATTGCTACGTTTGTTTTTGTAAAGGTAGTATGCAGAGTCAAACTCTTTTTTTAAAGGAGTAGTGTAATAGAAATCAATCATATTTCCTCCTTCTTCCAAAAATTCTTCTTTATTTTTTTCTAATTCTTTATTAAAAATATTGTTAAATTCGGTTTTAATATCTTCAACAATATTTTTAATATCCTGTATGGGTTTATTTTTTACAATTGAATTTAATTCTTCAATCAATTCCTCTTTAGAAAGAAGGCTATAATCCTTTTTGGGTTCTTCAGATATTGTTTCTTTTTTGGTTTGAGTTTCTTCAGAAACTTCTTCTTTTTCCTCAACTTCGGAGGTAGTTTCAACCTCTTTTTTTATTAGAGTTTCAACTTTTTCAATTTCTTTTTTTTCGGTGGAGGTTGTTTCTAAATTTTCTAAAGTGTTTTCAGTAACTGAAGTTTCCGTTATTTCTTTTTCGTTTTTCAATTCTTTTTCTGACATTTTTTTCAATGTTAAGGTTCTGTTATATCCGAATTATTCGGAATTTTAAATTTAAAGTGTCAAGATACTAACAACTATGAAATTTCCAAAGAATGCATCGATTAATTCAATAAATTTGAGAATATTTTATGATTTCCATATTGTCCAAGCTTTTTTTGCTTGAAATTCTAACATTTTTAAGCCATTGCTAACCATTGCTCCACGTGACTTACAAAGTTTCATGAATTCAGTTTCTCGTGGATTGTAAGTAAGGTCGAAAGCTAAATGTTTTTTTGTAATAAATTCATAAGGAATGTTTGGAAATTCATGAATATTTGGAAAAGTGCCTAGAGGTGTGCAGTTTACAATTAAATAATTTTTAGAAATGAGTTCTCTGTTTAAATCGGAATACAAAATGGTGTCTTCTCTTTTGGTTCTTGATACCTGTATAATATCAAAATTCATAGTTTTTAGTACATATTTTATGGCTTTGCAGGCTCCTCCAGTACCTAAAAGTAATGCTTTTTTTTCTTTAATTGGAAGAAATTCCATCAAGGCTTTTGCAAATCCGTAATGGTCGGTATTATAACCTATTAATTTTCCTTCTTTGTTTATTTTTATGGTGTTTACTGCACCTATTTCCTTGGCTTCTTTGTCTAATTTGTTTAAAAATGGAATCACAGACTCTTTAAAAGGAATAGTTACATTTAAGCCTTTTATATCTGGGTTGTTTTTTAAAATTTCTGGAAGTTGATCTATCTTTGTAATATCAAAATTATGGTAAGAGTCTTTTCTTTTTTCTCTTTCAAATTTTATGGAAAAAAATGTTTTTGAAAATGAATAACCTATGTTGGTTCCAATCAAACCGTATTTAGCCATTTTGTTCCATTTTGATTTTATGATACCAGTCTAAAACTAGTAAGATTAATATTCCTACAATGATAAAGAAAATTGCAAGAATAATTTCGTAAGAAAATTCTGAAGGCAAATAACGTTCGTAACTGTTAATAATTTTTCTTCCGTTACTATCATAAATAACATTTCCTAAATTATCTGTCTCAAATATTTTTGTTTTCCATGGCCATACAACTCCCAGTGAACCAGTAATAAAGCCTATAATTACTGCATTGGTTATTTTTTTGAAGTGTTTTAATAAATACGCCAATACATTAGATAATGTTACCAATCCTACAACAGATCCAAATGAAAATACTACTAATACTTTTAATAGATGCATTCGGGGTTCGTTATAAAAAAAGCTAAAATCACCTTTAAATACTTCCGAAAAGGTATTAAATAATGCATTTACAGAATCTACTAAAAGCAATACATAATTTCCTAAAAGTATTAGTACAAACGAGCCCGATAATCCTGGAAGAGTCATTCCTGAAACACCTATAATTCCACATAAAAACACAAAATAAAGGTTGTCGTTTTCTTTTGCGGGTTCTAAAAAACTTATTCCAATACCTATAGTGATTCCTATTAATAAAAAGAAAATAAATTTCCGATTCCATTTGCCAAAATCCTTAGCAATATAATATACAGATCCTATTATCATACCGAAAAAAGTACTCCAAACATAAAGTTCGTAATGAAGTAATAAGAAATCTAACAGTTTTGAAATACTGAAATAACTTATAATCATTCCCAAAAAAAGCAAACCCAGAAAACGTGCGTTGGTATATTCAAAAAATGATTTAAACCCTCTTTTTGAAAGAAGTAAGAAAGCTTTTCTGTTTATTTTTTGTAGTGAATAAATAAATTCTTCATAAAAGCCAGCAACATAAGCTACTACACCTCCCGAGACTCCAGGAACTTTATTTGCTGTTCCCATGGCAAGTCCTTTAAAAACCAGCCAAATTTTATCACCTAAAGAACGTTCTTGTGCCATTATTCTTTTTTAAATGAAGCAGTTTTTTCTAAAATAAAAATAGTTAAAAATCCTAAAATCATAAGAATTACAGCATATAAAATTGAGGCATCTATACCATTGTTTATTTCAGAATATCGAAACGGACTTATACTTTTTTCGAGTACGGTTTTGTATGATTCAAAATCGTTAGTTTTTAAATGCATTACAGAAAGTGTTCCTAAATCTGAAACTTGATGAAAAGGAATTTGTTTTCCTGTTTCTTTTGAAAATACAGAAACGGTTTCTTTCCAAGGCCAAATTTTATTTAAGGAACCAATAATAAATCCTGTTAATACTGCTAATGTGATGTTTTCGTAATTTTTAAATAACCATTTTAAAAGTCGGCTAAAACTTAATAAACCTACAAAAGCACCACTTATAAATAGCATTAGTTTTTGTAAATTAAAATCATGAACGGCGTCGCTTAATGTTTTATAAGCTCCTAAAATTACCAATATAAATGAACCAGAAATACCTGGAAGTATCATAGCACAAATAGCAATAGCTCCAGCTATAAAAAGAAAATAAGAGCTTTCATTACTTCCCATTACCGGAATTGTAGTGATGTAAAAAGCTAATAACGCACCCAAGATAATAGCAAAAATTACTTTTGGATTCCAAGTTTTTATTTGCTTACCAATGTAAAATATACTAGCAATGATAAGCCCAAAAAAGAAAGACCAAATATAAATGGGGTGGTTTTCAATCAAGAATTTTGCTAAACGCATAAAACTTACAAAACTAATGGCAATTCCTGTGAGTAAGGCTAAAATAAAGTTTCCATTTAGTTGTTTCCAAAAAGCTGAAAGGCCATCGTTTTTTAATGTTTTAAAAAGAGATAGATTTACATTACTTATGGTAGTTACTAACTCTTCATATATACCTGAAATAAATGCAATAGTACCTCCAGAAACTCCTGGAACAGCATCAGCAGCACCCATGGCAAGACCTTTTGCTGTAATAATTAAATATTGTTTTAATTTGCGTTTTGGCATAAGAAGTGTTTTATGTTTCTAATAAAAATAAGAAATAACATTTGTTGTAACGAACTGAATTAGTAAACACTATTAAAGAGAAATATTTTTATGTGCTTTAATTATGTTTTTTACTTCTTCTTTCTCATAAACGGAAGGGTATAATTCTTCTAAAATTATAAGGTATTCAGCATCAATATTTAAAGCATTTTTTAAATGATATTCTCCTTTTCTGTTGTTTTGAACAAAGAAATATATTCCTGCTAATCGGAATTCTATTTCTGCACATTCTGGATAAAACTCCGATGCTTGAAAAAGATTGTTAATAGCAGCTTCATATTCACCTAAATAAATAAGAATGTCGTTTCGTGTAAGCCATGTGTTTAACTCATAATTACCTAACTCTAGTGTTTTTCTGTATCCTAGTTCGGCTTCTTCAAAAAGATTTAATCGGTAGTTAATTTTTGCATATCGTTTCCAATACAACACATTCTCGCTATCTATATTAATGGCTTTATCTATATAATAAAGAGCTTTCTTATAATTTTTGTTTTTATAATAATAATCGGTTATAGCAATCCAGCCCTTGTCTAACAAAGCATCTTCTTCTACACATTTGTTGTAAAATTGAATGGCTAATTCTGGAATACCTAATTTTTCATAACATCTACCTATTCGTAATAAAGCAAATGATGTTGGGTCGTCCAAACCCAATGTAACAGTATAACTTTCAATAGCTTCGTTGTACTTTTTTAGTTTTTCTAAAACTTTTCCTTTTTCGAGATAAGCACCAATAAAAGTATCGTCACTAATAATAGCAAAATCAAATGCCGCTAGTGCTTTAGGATATTCCTTTAAGTAGTAATATTGTTTTCCTACTTGATGCCATGCCACTTCACAATAGGGATTTTTGTTTAAAAAACTATTTAAATATTCGATAGCTTCTTTGTTTTGTTCTAAAAATTCAAAGCAATAAATAATATTGTATAGTGCCGAATAGTCTTCAGCATCTTGCTCTAAGCATTGTATAAAATAGTATTTTGCATTTTCAAAATCTTCTAAAAACAAATATTCCATTCCGATAAGTGATAGTACATCAGATTCATCAGTGGTAAGCTTGTATGCTATTTCTAACATTTTGATCGCTTCCAAATGTTTATCTCTTCGGGAGAGGATATTTGCTTTCTGAATATAAACTTCTTCGTTTGATTTTTCTATTAAAAAAAGGTTTTCTAATAATTCTTCGGCTGTATCTAATTCATTTTCAAAAATAAACATCTCTACTTCAAATAATTTTAATGAAGTGGACGAAGGATGTTGCTCAAGGCCTAATTTTGTGGCTTTTTTTGCAAGTGCCATTTTTCCATTTTCCAAATAATATTGTATAATTTCTTCAAACTCGTTGGAGTCGAAAAAATACACACTGTTTGTTTTTAACATGGATTCGAAACGGGAAATGGATAAGTTGTTATTCTCGTTTGGGCTCAACTGCATTTGTTTTTAAGTTTCTGTAATTTAAAGATACTAATGTTGTATAAAGTTAAATAACGATGTTGTTTTTATTGTTAACGAACTTATTAACACCTTTGTTAAAGATTTAAGCTCCAAAATTTAAAGAATGTAAGTGGTTATTTTGAAGTTTCTATTTGATTTAAAACTTGAAGTAAAATCTGACAACCTTCTTCAATTTCATCTTCTGAAATGGTTAAGGGTGGAGTAATTCTAATGGCTTTTGTTTCAAAAAGAAGCCAAAACAAGAGCAATCCTTTTTCTTGACAAGTTAAAATTACTTCGGAAGCAATTTCGGGACTGTCCATTATTATTGCTAACATTAAGCCTTTTCCTCTTACTTCTTTAATTAATCGATGTACCAATAATTTTCTGAAGAGTTTTTCTTTTAGGAGGGTTTGTTCCATTAAATTGGTTTCGGTAATTTCTTTTAAAGTTGTAAGTGCTGCGGATGCAATCACAGGATTTCCACCAAACGTAGTAATGTGGCCTAATTTTGGTTGAAAAGTAAGTAATCTCATTAAATTTTCCGAAGCTACAAATGCTCCAATAGGCATTCCGCCACCCATCCCTTTTCCAATGGCTAAAATATCTGGACTAATTTTAAAGTGTTCAAAACCAAACAACTTTCCGGTACGACCAAAACCGGGCTGAATTTCATCAAGAATTAACAAGGCACCTACTTCATCACACCTATTTCGTACTTTTTGTAAATAATTGTTTTTTGGAATAATAAAACCTGCACCACCTTGGATGGTTTCTAAAACGACGGCTGCAGTTTTGTTGGTGATTTTTTCTAAATCCTTTTCGTTATTGAACTCTATAGAATTACAATCTGGTATCAAAGGGTAAAAAGCTTCCTTGCGTTCTTCCAAGCCCATAATACTAAGTGAGCCCATAGTGTTTCCATGATAGGCATTTTGGGCATAGATAATTTCTTGCTTACTCGTTGCTCTTCTTGCTAATTTTATGGAACCTTCAATGGCTTCGGTACCACTGTTAGTTAAATAAGTAGTGGTAAGATTTTTTGGAAGATGATCTGAAAGTAATTTGCAAAGCTCCACGGCGGGTTCTTGGATAAACTCTCCATAAACCATTACATGCAAATATTTATCCAACTGATTTTTAATTGCCGAAATCACCTTAGGGTTACAATGCCCCAAACTACAGGCCGAAACTCCTGCAACAAAATCCAAATATTTTTTGTGTTTGGTGTCGTAGATATAGCTTCCTTTTGCATGAGAAACTTCTATTGCTAGTGGATGCGGTGTTGTTTGAGCTTGGTATTTTAGGAAATTTTTTTTCATAAAAATTTGTCAAGAAATAAAAAATTAATTTTCATTTTCTTCGTCAATAATTTCTTTCTCTTCCTTTAAAGGCGAATCTCCTATTTTATTTTTAAAATGTTCTGGTGTAAGTTTAGAAGCTTCAGGAATAAGGAGTTCTTTTTCGGGATCTTCATCAAAAAACTCATCTTCCACTTTTGGAAGTGGAATACCTTGAATTTTAGGTAGGATAGGAGCGGGTTTTCCTTTAAATAAATCTATTACTTTTAACAATCTTTCTTCTCCTCGCCAATTAAATCCTTTTAAAATTCTTGCATTTTCTGGAAATTGGGAGGGAGGAGTAAGTTTACCTGTTACTTTGGTTAAAAACTTAATTCCTACTATTTGTTGTTCTTCCAAATACATTTGTATAGAGCTGCATTTGGTATCATTTATACCAACTAATTCCTGTTTGTCGTTTCTTGAAAAATAGATAACCTGGGTGTTTTTTATAATGTTTATGGTATCTAACTGATTATTGGTAAATAAACCAATTAATCGTTCGCCTTTTACTTGGTTGTACCCTGCGCTATCTTTTTGAATAATAAAGGCATTTTTAAAAACCTTTAATGTATCCAATTGTTTGGTTTTTAAATTCCGAAGCAAATGAATGGTATCTCCAGTAATCTGATTTTCGCCACTCCACAAAACAGGATTCCGAAGTAATTTAGTTATTCCTGATTTTTCATTTACATATATTGAATCGCATTTTCCGCTTGTAGGTTCTTCGCCTTCTAATCCTTGTTTAAAAAAACGTGCTTTGTAATAAGCCTTTAAAATACGGTTATCTGGTTTTCCCGTAATGCGAAGGGTGTCTGCATGAACATAAACCGAATCGTTATCTCTAAGGGTAATAGCAACGGCACGTTTGGTAATAAAAACCGAATCTTTTTCTCTAAAAACTTCAGCATAATGTCCTCGAACAAAACTTTGGTTAAGCGTGTCTATTAATCTAATATTGTTAGTGGCAGAAGCAAAACTTCGGTTTCGGTCAAAGTAAATACTATCACCATACATGGTTCGGTTTTTATAATCTACACGAGAGTTTTTTACAAAATAACCAATATCGGTTCTGGTGTTATAATATCCTCGTTCGCAATAAACGGTACTGGTTTCACTAACGATAGTAGATTTTCCGTATAAATAAGCAACACCAGATTCAGAATAAAAGTCTAATTGATTAGAATGTATGGTGTATTTTGGGTTTTTGATGATGACATTAGAAATAAATTGATATTTTTTCGATTTAGCAAAATAACGACCTACACGACTTGTTAAGGTACTTGCGGTATCTTTTACAGTTCCTCCACTTCGGTAAAAGGCTTGTTGTTTTATTCTGTCAAAATATAAGGTGTCTGTTTTTAAGGAAGTTTTAGTATCATTAAACCGCACATCTCCACTGGCAAAAGCAAATTGTGTGTTTCCGTTGTATTCACCGTAATTACTTCGCATTTGAATACTGTCTCCTTGTATAATTTTCACTGCTCCGTAAGCTTTTACAAAATTATCTTTGGTGTAAACATAAGCTTGGTCGCACCACATTTCTACTCCTTCGTGAACAATATAAACTTGCCCCGATTTATCACGAGTGTAAATTACAGCGTCTGGAAATTCAGGTTTTTTTTCCCAATATCCAGATTTTATGGTTACTTGCGTTTTTTTGTTTGATGAAATACTGTCTTTTTCTTGTGCAGAAATAACACTTCCGAAGAATAAAAATAAAAATACAAGGATGTAGTGACCGAGTTTCAAATAATTTCTTTTTGTAAGTTGAAAGTACGAAGATACTAAAGAAATGGTTCTAACGATGTATGGTTTGTGTTCTGTCTGGTCCTACGGAAACGATTTTAATTGGAACTTCCAGTTCTTTTTCTAAAAAATTAATATAGTTGTTTAAGGCTTTTGGAAGTTCTGAAGCGTCTGTCATTTTTGTTAAATCCTCTTCCCAGCCTTCCATTTCAGTATATATAGGTGTTACGTTATGTTCTTCAATATTATAAGGTAAATGTTTAATGGTTTTACCTTTATAATTATAAGCAGTACATATTTTTAGCTTTTTAAATCCGCTTAATACATCACCTTTCATCATCATTAATTGAGTAACACCGTTTACTTGCACAGCGTACTTTAAAGCTACTAAATCTAACCAACCGCAACGTCTTGGGCGACCTGTAGTGGCTCCAAATTCGTTTCCTACTCTTCCCATTGTTTTTCCGTCTTCATCAAATAATTCGGTAGGGAAGGGTCCACTACCAACGCGAGTGGTGTAGGCTTTAAAAATTCCGTAAACTTCGCCAATTTGATTTGGAGCAACACCCAAACCTGTACAAGCTCCTGCTGCTGTTGTATTTGATGAGGTTACATAAGGATAGGTTCCAAAATCAATATCTAATAAGGATCCTTGAGCACCTTCGGCAAGGATGGTTTTTTCTTTTTTTTGGGCTTGATAAATATATTCTTCACTATCAATAAAAGGAAGTTCTTTTAGTACTTTTAAGGATGCGAAAAATTCAGCTTCTAACTCGGCTAAATCGTATTCTATTTTGGCAGCATAAAAATCTATCATAGCTACATGTTTGTTGGCAAGTGCACGATATTTTTCTTTCCAATTATCCATTTCTAAATCACCTACACGAATACCATTTCTTCCGGTTTTATCCATATAAGTAGGCCCAATACCTTTTAAGGTAGAACCAATTTTTGCTTTTCCTTTAGAAGCTTCTGAAGCAGCATCTAACAAACGATGTGTTGGGAGAATTAGATGTGCTTTTCTAGAAATATAAAGGATGTTTTTAATATCTAAATTAAATTTTTCTAATTGATCTAATTCTTTTTTAAAAATCACGGGATCAATCACAACTCCGTTACCAACAATATTGATAGCGTTTTTGTGAAAAATTCCACTGGGGATGGTGTGTAGAACATGTTTAATTCCATCAAATTCTAAAGTATGTCCAGCATTTGGACCTCCTTGAAAGCGAGCGATAATATTATAATTTTTGGTAAGTACATCAACGATTTTACCTTTTCCTTCGTCTCCCCATTGTAAGCCTAGTAATAAATCTACTGCCATAATTTATGCTTTGTCCTGTTTATTGTCAAGAGTTTTTTTATTTCCGTAGAAATAAAGTGAATGATTAAATATTTCAATATTAAAAACTTCTTCGATAGTTTGTTTTATAGATTGGATTCTAGGATCGCAAAATTCTATTACTTCTCCATTTGAAAGTATAATGTGATCGTGTTGTTTATCGAAATAACATTTTTCGTAATGAGCTTGATTTTGACCAAATTGATGTTTTCTAACCAAACCGCATTCTAATAATAATTCAATAGTATTATAGAGTGTGGCGCGGCTAACACGGTAATTTTTATTTTTCATATTAATGTACAAAGACTCAATATCAAAATGGTTATTTAAATTATAAATTTCTTGAAGAATAGCAAATCTTTCGGGTGTTTTTCGGTGCCCTTTTTCACCTAAAAATGTAGTAAAAACATTTTTTACAATTGCCTGATTATTAACACTAGATTTTGTACTCATAATACAGCAAAAATACTCAATTATACTCGAGTAACTTTATCGATACCATTAATTTTTTTTATGTTTTTCACAAGGTTATCAAGAATTGATATATTATTAACAACTACTACTACATTTCCGTTAAAAACTCCGTCGTTACTTTTAAACTGGACACTTATCATGTTTATATTGTGGTTATTGGAAATAATTTTGGTAACTTCATTTACAAGACCAATGGTATCTATTCCTGAAATTACCAATTCTGCTTTAAACTCATTTTGGGTAGAATCTATCCATTTGGCTTTAATTATACGGTAACTAAAATTACTTTGAAGTTGAAGTGCATTGGGACAGTTTTTTTTATGAACTTTAATTCCATCTGAAACTGTTACAAACCCAAAAACTTTATCGCCAGGAATTGGATTACAACAAAGAGCTAGTTTATAATCTAGTTTTTCTTCTTCTTTTCCAAAAACAAGCTGGTCATATTTTGCTGTTATTTCCTCTTTATTAACATCCTCTGGTTTAGAAGATTTTCGCAGTCTGTTTTTAAAGAAACTAACAAATGCATTGTTACGTGATGCAGCAAATTCTTTAAGTTTTTTGTTATCTATTATTCCTACTCCTACTCTGTAAAATAAATCGAGGCTTGTTTTAATTTTAAAATAAGAAACCAATTGGTTAACCATATTTTCATCCAAGGTTAGTTTTAAGGATTTTAATTTTCGGGCTAAAACTATTTTTCCTTCGGCAGCGATTAATTTTTCTTCTTCTTTTAATGAAGATTTTATTTTGGAAAGTGCTCTTCCTGAAGTTGCATATTCTAACCAGTTGGCATTAGGTTTTGCTTTTTCTGAAGTAATAATTTCTACTTGATCACCACTTTTTAATGGATGGCTTAAAGGAACTAATTTTCCATTCACCTTGGTTCCTCTGGTGTGTAATCCTACTTCAGTATGAACCGAAAAAGCAAAATCTAATGCTGTTGAACCTTTTGGAAGTGAATATAAATCTCCTTTTGGTGAAAATACAAATATTTCTTTTGCATACAGATTTAGTTTAAATTCTTCAACAAAATCTACCGCACTAACATCTTGACTTCCTAAAGCTTCTTGTAACTTGTTTAGCCAATCATCTAGTTCTACATCGCCTTTTTCTTTGTTTTTATATTTATAATGTGCTGCAAATCCTTTTTCGGCTATTTCGTTCATTCTTTCAGAACGAATTTGAACTTCTACCCAACGACCTTTGGGTCCCATTACTGTAATATGCAAAGCTTCGTAACCCGTAGATTTTGGCGAAGAAATCCAATCACGTAATCGAGTTGGGTTGGGTCTGAAATGATCGGTTACAATCGAATAAATTTTCCAAGCAAGAAATTTTTCATTTTCAGATGAAGCTTTGTAAATTATTCTTACTGCAAATTTATCATACACCTCATCAAAGCTTACATTTTGAACCATCATTTTTCTTCTGATAGAAAAAATGGATTTGGGTCTTCCTTTAATTTCGTATTCTAATTTTTCTTTATCTAAAGTGTCTTTTATAATACTTGTAAATGTTTTAATATAAGCATCTTGTTCTTCTTTACTATCTTTTATTTTACTAAGTATATCGTTGTAAACTTCTGGTTCTGTATATTTTAAACCCATGTCTTCGAGTTCGGTTTTAATATTATACATTCCAATTCTATGAGCAAGTGGAGCGTAAATATAAAGTGTTTCCGAAGCAATTTTTACTTGTTTATGAGCAGGCATCGAATCCATTGTTTGCATATTGTGCAATCGATCGGCAATTTTGATAATGATTACACGAATGTCTTCATTTAAAGTAAGTAGCATTTTCCGGAAATTTTCTGCCTGCAACGATATATCTTTATCCGATGAGAGATGAGAAATTTTTGTAAGTCCATCAACAATTCTTGCTACTGCTTCACCAAACATTTGTTCAATATCCGAGATGGTAAAATCGGTATCTTCTACCACATCATGAAGTAGTGCTGCAGCAATAGAAGTAGAGTCCAAACCTATTTCTGAAGCTACAATTTTTGCTACAGCAATAGGATGAAAAATATAGGCTTCACCCGATTTTCTACGCTGGTCTTTATGAGCATCTACAGCCACATCGAAAGCATTTCTAATCAGCTTCTTATCTTCTTTTGTTAGGGTTCGGTAACTAATTTTAAGTAGCTTTTTATATTGCTTGGCAATTTCTTTGTTTTCTATTTCTAACTCGGCTTCAGTCATAAAATAAAAATACACAAATGAATGTAAATAGCAAGGAAAATAATAATTAATTATTAGTTATTTTTTATTTTTTAAATTCCGAAAGCGTTGCAAAAGTGTAGGATGCGAATAATGCACAAAAACATAAGCAGGATGTGGTGTTAGATTACTCAAACTGTTTTTTGAAAGTTTTTTTAATCCTGAAATTAACGGTTCCGCTTCAAAAGTATCTTTTGCATAATTATCTGCTTGGTATTCAAACTTTCTGGAAATATAGTTCATAAGTAAACCCGTAATTTCAGAAATAGGTGTGTATAAAACTCCGAAGGCAATTAATCCAATATGAAAGGAGGCTTGTGAAACTCCCAATGCTTGAGAAAGTAAATCACTACCTACAAACAGCGATAATAACCAAAAGGTAAAACCCATTAATCCAATGGAAGCGATTAAGTTAAAAACAATGTGTTTACGTTTGTAATGTCCCACTTCGTGAGCGAGAACGGCAACGATTTCATCTTCTTCTAAATCGTTGATTAAGGTATCGTAAAGAGTAACTCTTTTTTCACTTCCGAAGCCTGAAAAATAGGCATTGGCTTTGGTGCTTCTTTTAGAGCCATCGATGACAAAAATCTTGTCTAAATTGAAGCCTACTTTTTTTGCATAGGTTTCAATTTTTGTACGAAGAGTTCCATTTTCTAAAGGAGATTGTTTGTTGAAAACAGGCACAATTAATCGCGCGTAGAACATATTCATAAAGAATGTAAATGCAGCTACCATTCCCCAAGCATATAACCAAAAATTGTTTCCGGTAGTTTCGTAAAACCAAATAATTACTGCTATAATTCCGCCGCCAATAACAGCCGTCATCAACCAACCTTTTACTTTATCTAAAAAGAAAGTTTTACGAGTTGTTTTATTGAAACCAAATTTTTCTTCAATTACAAAAGTGTGGTAATAACTAAATGGTGTGCTTAAAACATCGCTAGTAAACATAATACTTCCGAAGAAAATAAGAGCGACAATAATGTTATTTTCAGAAAAAGTTCTCGCCCATTGATCTAACCAAGCAAAACCATCAAAAAAGAAAAAAGCAAGAGTTGCTAATAAAGAAATAAAAGAAGTAAGGTTGCTAAATTTATCATTTACCTTTTTGTATTGTTGCGATTTTTCATATTCTTCCTTTTCGTAAACATCGCTTAATTCTTCCGGAATTGGGTCGTTATAGTGTTTTGCGTTTAAGTTATCTAAAATTTTATCGATGATAAAACTTAGGATTAGGATGGTGATTAGTATGTAGAATAAGGTTTGTGAGGTCATGTTTTTTAGTATTCAGTCTTCAGTAATTCAGTAGTGAGTATAGTTAAAAATTAAGGTCACTGAGTGAAATTACGACCTTAGGAGTAATTTTGTATCGAAGTGACTATTTTTATTGAAAATCTCGTTGTCTTTTGGCTTCAAATATAAAACATCCCCCTTCAAAGGGGAAACTAAATATTGCTTTCATCAAGTTGTTAGTTGAAATTACGTTGTCGTTTGGCTTCAAAAATTAAAATTCCAGCAGCAACCGAAACATTCATCGAGTCGATTTCTCCTTGCATTGGGATGTGAATATTTTCCTTGCTTTCTTCTCGCCATTCTTGTGAAAGTCCGGTGGATTCTGTGCCGACTACAATCGCGGTGCTTTTGGTGAAGTCGCAGGTGTGATAAGGAACCGATTCCTGTAAAATAGCACTGTAAATCGCAATGTTGTTTTCTTTTAAAAAAGTGATAATTTCTGAAGTTGTACCAGTAGCAATTGTATTGGTAAACACACAACCTACGCTACTTCTAATAATATTTGGGTTGAACATATCTGTCTTCGGATTGGCAATAATCACAGTATCTACATTTGCAGCATCTGCGGTACGGAGAATGGCACCAATATTTCCTGGTTTTTCGGGAGCTTCAGCAACGAGAATTAAAGGGTTTCTTGTTTCAAGTTTCAAGTTATTGATTTGTAATTCTTTCGATTCTGCAATAGCAACAACCCCTTCTGTAGAAGTTCGGTAAGCAATTTTTTTATAAACTTCTAGGGAGGTTTCGATGACCTCGGTAGTTGAAATGTTTAAGTTTTTAATAGTTTCTTCGGAAGTAATTTCAGGACAAAACAATAGTGTTTTAATAGTGTAACCACCTTTTATAGCGAGTTGTATTTCTCGCTGTCCTTCAATAACAAACAATCCTGTTTTTTTACGTTCGCGAGATTTCTCTTGAAGTAATAATATTTGTTTGATAAGTGAATTTTGAAGGCTTGAAATTTGTTTGTTCATCTGGTAAATATACTTTTATTGTTTCAGTTACAAATATAGGTCAGATGTCCTATAAAATTATCGTGGTATAATACGTAACTTTGAAGAAATTATTATACCATCTTATGAAAAAACTACGATTATTATTTGTTGCTGTTTTGTTATCAACTATTTCTGTTCAAGCACAAGAATGGAAAACTTTTACTTCGGAAAAAGGAAATTATTCTATTGAATATTTGGGTGACATATCTAAAGAATATATTTCAGATTCTGAAAAGGTAAGAAGTTACAAAGTGAATATATCTAACGTTCCCATGGCTTATTTAATAAGTGCTACAAAACATAATGTTAATTTAGAAGATAATATTGATTTGCTTTTAGATACTTCTTTAAATGCTTTTAACGAAGCAATTAAAGGAACAATTAAAGAAACCAAAGAGCTAGATAGAAACGGTATTAAAGGTGTTTATGCTTTAATTACGATGAATGATGATACGATAAAATTTGAATATTACCTTTATATGAAAGGGATGTATCAATATCAATTAGTATTTTATGCTGAAACGGCTACCTATAATCAAGAGGAGGCGAATCTCTTAATTGCTTCTTTTAAAATGTTGGAGTAATATTTTAAGGAGTTATAATTTTAGGGTCAATATTATATTTCTTAAAAGTTTTTTCCATAAATAAAATTTCTACTCCAACAAGAAACCTCCATCGATTCACTTTAACTTTTGCAGTGTCAAAATCATCTATTTCGTCTGGTTTAATAGGGTTGTTCAAAGGCCTAATAATTTCGGAACTACCACTAGAATAAACAGTTCCTAAAATAAAATTTGCCCATTTGGTACTCATATTAACCCCAATGCCATAATGAGAATAATCGGTTTCAAAATTAATATTTTCACTAGACTGGTTAATGGCATCAAAAACGGAAGCACTTTGTTTATACGGTGAATAATCTGTGGAAAAACTTCCATAAACATTAAATTTTTCAGAAATAAATATTTCGGCACCCAATCCAAAATTAAAAGTGGAACGCAATTCTTCATTAAAAAAGATGACGGGGACATCGTCTCCAGTTTCACTTTCTAATGTAGGTACATCTAGTTTGTTATAATCACCTACGGGAGCATTCCAACTTATGTTGGCGTGTAAGGTATGTTTTTTGTAGGGTATTCCTGTTCCAACAGAGATTCCTAAGGGATATTTTCGTTTCGCTTTGACATCATCAAAATTATTGTAGGTAAAAATATCGTCGTTGGTAGAACCTGTTAAATATTCTTCATAACTAAAACTTCCTTCGCTATAAACCTCGAGATAGGGGAGGTCTATATTAACTCCAAAATCGATATTTGAATACACCCAAGAAACGGCAATTTTTGTAAAAACACCATACGATTTTTGACGAAAAGTAACAGAATTATTATACAAAGCAACATTATCATCAACGTCTATAGTTGAAAAATTCTGGGTGTTATTTCCATCAAACCGGTAATCTGAATAAAATACAGAAGCTCCAATACTAAAATTTTTGGACAATGATTTAGCCCAAGAAATTCCAAACCAATTTTCTCGTAAATTATTATTAAAATTTATATTACCTACATATTTATCGATGTTGGGGAGATCATCTATAATTTCGTCTGTTATTAAACCGGTGTTATATCCTATATTAAGTCTTGTTCTGTTTCTTGAAATGATGGAATAAGCAAATTGGTGACCTTCTAAAAATTTTAATTTGAAAGTTCCAGCTAACATACTAGGAATACCATCAAATTGCGATTCGGAAATATTTTCTCCATTTATTAAAACATTATCAATTTTTATATTACTTAACTGATACATTTTTGCATTTAATGAAAAAACAGGGTCTTCAACCAAGGCAAGACGAGCAGGATTGTAATAGGTAGCTCCTAAATCATCCACACTACCAGTTACATTTCCGTTTAATAATATAGAACGATTCCCGAAATTCTCGAATTTATAATTTCGTTGAGCTTGTATATGGTTTAAAAAACCAATAAGAATTATAATAACAATAGTAGGTTTCAAAATAAAAAGAGTACGTGGTTATTTCTCGCTATATTTTTTCGAATACCGTTTCCAAAGTTCGGTTTGATGGGTTTCAAGAGAAACATCTCTTCCGTCTATAAATGCGTGAGTTAAAATGTTGGTTCGCATATCTAAGGCATCACCTTCGCTGATAAATAAGGTGGCACTTTTGCCTACTTCTAAAGTTCCATATTCTGAATCGATACCCAATATTTTGGCTGCATTTAAGGTAATTAATTGCAATGCCACTTCTTTATCCAAGCCTTGTGCTACTACTTCTCCTGCGTAAAAAGGAAGATTTCGGGTATTCATTGCTTCCATTTGTCCACTGGTTTGTAGAGCGACTAAAACACCATCATCGGTTAATAATTTTGCTAATTTATAAGGTAAATCGTAATCATCATCATCACTTTCAGGTGTAGTGTGCACTCTTTTAATTAAAACTGAAATATTATTATTTTTTAAGAAACTTGAAATTTTATATGCTTCATAAGCACCAATAATGGTAATGTTATTAATTCCTAAATCTTTTAAAATAGTAACTGCATCTATAATTTCTTTTTCTCCATTTGTATAGACATACATTCTTTTTTTGCCATTAAAAAGTCCTTGCATGGCTTGGTATGCTTCGTTTTTAGTTTTTGGTGTTTCTTTTCCGTAGGATTTACTGTTTAAAATAAAACTTTTAATTTCTTCAATTCTTTCCTGATATTTCTCGTTGGGTTTATAAGCAGCCGATTCTCCTAACCACCATTTTCCTTGCGAGTAACTTTCTGGCCAGTGTAGATGAATTCCGTCATCAACTTTTACAGCAGCATCTTCCCAGTTCCAAGCGTCAAATTGTACGATGGAAGAGGTTCCAGAAATAGTCCCGCCACGAGGTGTAATTTGCCCAATTAATACTCCGTTAGGTCGCATAGATTCTACAACTTTACTCTCTGCGTTATATGCAATTAAACTTCGCACATTCGGAATCATATCTCCCAATTCATCTTGATCTCTTGTAGGTCTAACTGCTTCAATTTCTACCAATCCTAAAGTAGTATTGGGAGCTATAAAACCAGGGTAAATATGTTTTCCTTTGGCGTTAATTACTTGTCCTTGTTCTTTAACGGAAGTTTTATTTTCTTCTCCAATGGCTGTTATTTTTCCGTTTTCAAAAACGATAACAGAATTTTCAATCACAGCTCCATTTCCTAAATGTGCGGTAGCTCCAATAATAGTTATTGTTTCACTCTGAATAGGAGCTGGGGTTTGTTGGGCAATTGATGCTATACCTATACAAAGGATTAGTAGGTTTGAAATATTTTTTAATAGTTTCATAATTTTATTTTTTCTTAATGCCTTAATGGTTTTATTTTTTACCATTAAGTAATTAAGTTTTTTATTAGTTTAATTATAAATTAACCTTTTTATTCAGATTCGCAGGTATAAACTTTGCGTTTCTTTTTAGTTGGTTTTTTCTTTTTTGAATTGTCTCCCTTTTCATTTCTCATAAGGTTAATGAGTTTGTTTCGTTCTGCTTTAACAGCTGCTTGTTGTTGTTTATCTTTTTCAATATCAAAATAAACAGCTCCTTCAATTAAAGTCTTTTCAGCTTTGGCGTAAATGGATAAGGGATTATCAGACCACAAAACCAAATCGGCATCTTTACCTACTTTTATACTACCCACTTTATTATCTAAATGAAGTAATTTTGCAGGATTTAAGGTTACCATTTTCCAGGCATCTTCTTCAGACATTCCACCGTATTTCACCGATTTTGCCGCTTCTTGATTCAATCTTCTAGACATTTCGGCATCATCGCTATTAATAGCAACCGTGATTCCAACATTGTTCATAATTGTTGCATTATAAGGTATAGCATCGTTTACTTCGTATTTATAAGCCCACCAATCACTAAAAGTGGAAGCTCCCACTCCGTGTGCTTTCATTTTATCGGCAACTTTATAACCTTCTAAAATATGAGTAAATGTGTTAATTCTGAAACCAAAACGTTCTGCAACTTTCATTAGCATATTGATTTCACTTTGCACGTAGGAGTGACAAGTAATAAATCGCTCTCCGTTTAAAATTTCGACCAAAACTTCCATTTCTTGATCGTAACGGAAAGGTTTTCCACTTTTCTTTAATGCTTCATATTCTTGAGCTCTGGTAAAGTAGTTGATATACAATTGCTCAACGCCCATACGGGTTTGTGGAAACCGATTAAAGCTCTGCCAATTAGACTGTTTTACATTTTCGCCCAAAGCAAATTTTATAAATTTTGGAGCGCCTTTATATAAAAGTCCGTTGGCATCTGAACTCCAACGAGGTTTGATAATCGCCGAACGACCACCAATTGGGTTTGCCGAACCGTGCAATAACTGAATGGTTGTAACACCGCCCGCAAGATTGTAATAAAGGTTGATGTCTTCTGGGTTTAGAGCATCTGCCATACTAACTTCTGCAGACGAATTTTGACCGCTTTCATTAACAGAGGAAAGGGCAATATGCGAATGCTCGTCTATAATTCCGGAAGTTAAATGTTTTCCTGTGGCATCTATTATGGTTGCTTTTCCAGCCGAAATATTTTTACCTATTTTTTCAATTTTTCCGTTTTTAACTAGCACATCGGTTTGGGTTAAAATGCCTTCCTCTTCATTGGTCCAAACGGTGGCGTTTTTAAATAGGATGGTTTCTTGTTTTGGAATTTCAGTAAAACCATAACCCACATTTGGATAAGTAATTGGAACGATTTCTATTGCTTCAGGATTGTTTTTATCTTCAGATTTATCTTCCTCCTCCTTTTCGTAATCGTTCTTTTTTATAGCTGTAAAAGTAGTTTCTTCTCCGTTGGGCAAAAGCAGTTTTCCTGAAATAATATTGCTGTCTTTTTTAATGATTGCAGTACTGTTGTAAACTTCTTTTGTTTCTTCGTTGGTAAATGAAAGTGTGATCCAATTGTCTTTATAAGTAAATTTTGAAGGATATTTTAAAGTATCCACTTTTACTTCGGATTTAATTTTATCCAATTCTCCTGATAGTACGATTTTATATGTTTTTCCTGAAACAGTTATCGTGTATGTTCCGCGAATATCTTTAGTGTTTAAAGGGTTTATTACGTTTTTGTTTCCTTGAACCCAGTTTTCATAAAGAGTGGTTTCTTCTTCAAATAATTCACCTGAAGTGATTAAAAAATTAGCATAACTTCCCTTTTTTAAACTTCCTATTTTATCACTTTGTCCTAACATTTCAGCAGGAATTGTAGTAAGAGATTCCAAGGCTTTGGTTTTGTCGAAACCGTATTTAAATGCTCTGTTCAATTTTGATTTAAATTCGGAAGGTTTTTTTAAATCGTGAGTGGTTAAGGCAAATACAATTCCGTTTTCCGATAAAACTTTTGGGTTGTTGGGAGCTTGATTCCAATCGCGCATTTCTTCAATCGTTAGATAATTAACTGCGTAAGGGTCGCTTACATCATAGGCTTCAGGGAAATTAATAGGAATAATATATTTTGCTTGACTTTCCTTGATACTTTTGATGGCTTCGTATTCATTGCCACCTCCAACAATAATGTAGTTGAGGTTAAATAAATCGCTAATTTTATCGGCAGAAATATCTTTGTATTTATCGCCAGCATCAATAAACGAGGTTAAATTTTTGTTGGCAATTAAAGCTTCTAATGAAAGGTCTTTTGTTTTTGAAAGTCCTTTAGCATACCAATTGGCATCATAATTCATCTGTTTCAATAAAGCCACAGAACCCATAAAAGAAGATGGATAAGCCTGTCTGCTAGCTCTCGATTTTTTAAATGAAAAGTACTGACCCGAAGTATCGTTAATCACTCGTTCTGAATTATTTCCGTCATCGTTTAAAGCAACTAAAACGCCAGTTCCTCTTGCTATTCCGTCCATAATATGACTATTAACCACACCAAAACCAGCTTCTCGTAATGCTTTGGCGTCTTTGCTTTTATATTCAAATTTATTAATGGCTTTGTTTTCTGGCATAATATGGTCGTTCCAATAATAACCATCGCGTTTGGTTTCGTATTGCTGCGATCTACTTCTTTCAGCTTTCTCTGGAAGCTCTATACCAAAATTAGAATAGGAATCGATAAAAGAAGGGTAAATATATTTTTCTTTCAAATCTATAATGATAGAATTTTTAGGAATTGTTACCGATTTTCCTGTTGCCACTACTTTTCCATCTTGTATAAGAAGGGTTCCTTTTTTAATAACTTCGGTGGGAGTTACGTAGATTGTTGCGTTTGTAAAGGCTGTGTAATTATGACTTTCTTGTTTTAATTCGGAATTATTTGGAAAATAATCTTGTGCAATTATGGAAGAAATACTCGCTGAAAACAAGAATAGAAATAGAAGTTTTTTCATTTGAATTGTTTGGTTTTACTGAAGGAATAAAAATACAAATACCAATCGAGATAATGGGTGAATTCAGAAATTTAACATTATCTAGTACTATAAAAACATTGCTCAAAAAAATAAGACACGAATTACACTAATTTTCACGAAGAAAAGAATGATGAAAACTAGACACGAATTAGTGTAATTAGTTTCTATAAAAATTAAAAAGGTTGGTCTTCGTAATAATTTACAATTAAAGCCACCATATAACTGTAACTTTTAATTCCTTTAGATTGGTTGTTGGATTTTAAAAACAAGTCCCAAAAGGTTTTTGAAAACACTTCAAAGGGGTTTTCGTAGCTTTTCCAAAAATCCCGCATTTCTTTGTAGCTTTTTAGTATTCCTGGGTTGATGGTTTTTAAAAGTTCGTGATAAGTATCTAAATCTCTTCGGGCAATTTCGTTTACACAATAGCGAAGTGCAAAAATATAACCTGAGTATTTTATAAAATCATCATCGCTGTTTATAGTTGCTAAAGCCGCTATAAAGTTAGCTTCGTTTTCGGCTGCATAACCAATTTGGTGTGCTTGCTCATGACAACTCACCACAGGGAATTTATGCAGTTTTATCAAGCCATTTACCTGTGCTTCTCCAGAAAACGGATTGTAATAACCACTATAACCCATATAAGTTAAGCCCAAACTCCAAGTGCTTTTCTTCAGGCTTAAAACCGAATAATCTAAATTGGTATAAATTTTCCCTAAATTATGATAGCCATTTAAAGTCAAATCAAAAATTTGTTGTTGGTCGTAGGGTGAATCTATTTTTACAGAATCAGCAAAGCCTAATTTACGATGCATTTCGTTCGATTTTTTAATCAAACGTTTTGTGGTTGCAATGAGTTGCTCGGTAGTGTATTCAGTATTAATTGATAGTTTTTTATGAAGTGGAATTCGGTAATAATTTAATCCCCACATTAAATTAAAAACCAAGTAAACCAAAGAAAGTGTTGCGATAATTTCTAAAAAGTATTGAACAAAATCGGTTCTAATTCGTTTTCTGTTTTTAATTAACCATCTAATAGCAAGAATGATTAAAAGCAAGTAAAATATATCTCCTACTGAAAACGGAACCCATCCAAATATATATCTAAATGTTTTTGATAAAAAAGGAAACAAACCTGTACTATAATAGGTTTCAATAAAATTAGGAAAGTGTTTTAAAATCTGTAAAACTAATATCTGAAGTGGGAGTAAGGCAACTAAAAATAGTTTTGTTTTCTTTTGCATTTTTCAAAATTACAAATAATTAGTGAGATAATTATTTCAAAAGCCCTTAGGCACATTGAAATGATTTAATCGAACTATCCCTATAAAAATAGGGATTTCATCAATTTGAAAAGATATTAAATCTTAATAAAGGAAACTTTACCTTTTTGTTTACAGACCTACAAGGTTTTAAAAACCTTGCAGGACAAGTTTCAAAATTGAAACCTATTGAAGAAGGAGTTTTATAAGAAGTAAGCCACTAGGAACAACTTAGAGCCTTTATACCTAAATAAATTATAATTGGTGTTTTTTATATACGAATAAAGTTCTAATAAAGAATTCGTGAATTCGTGCCATTTAATCGTAATTTTGCATTCAGAATTTAAAAACCTATTACTATGAATGAAGCCATAAGAAATCTTGAACCCAAAGCACTTTGGAATAATTTTGCCGATTTAAATGCCGTTCCGAGAGGATCTAAAAAAGAAGAACGTGTGATTGAATTTATGAAAGATTTTGGTACTAAATTAGGACTGGAAACTTTTGAAGATGATGTACGAAATGTAATTATTAGAAAACCTGCAACTCCAGGAATGGAGAATAGAAAAGGAATCGTATTACAATCGCATTTAGATATGGTACATCAAAAAAATAATGATACCGATTTCGATTTTGATACACAAGGAATTGAAATGTACGTAGATGGTGATTGGGTACGTGCCAACGGAACCACTTTAGGAGCCGATAATGGTTTGGGAGTGGCAACAATTATGGCGATTTTGGAAAGCAATTCAATTGCACACCCTGCTATCGATGCACTTTTTACCATTGATGAAGAAACCGGAATGACAGGTGCCATTGGTTTAAAAGGAGGAATTTTAAAAGGCGAAATACTTTTAAATTTAGATACCGAAGAAGATGATGAAATAGGAGTGGGTTGTGCTGGTGGAGTAGATGTTACAGCAACCAAAACTTACGTTCCTGTAGAGGCTTCAACTAATGCAGTAAGCTATAAAATTTCGGTTAAAGGATTACGAGGAGGACATAGTGGTATGGAAATTCATTTGGGTTTAGGAAACGCCAATAAGATGATGAACCGTATTTTGTTTGAAACTAGAGATACAATGAATGTCGCTTCAGTTTTAGGTGGAAGTTTGCGAAATGCCATTCCTAGAGAAAGCAATTCTATGGTTTTGGTTACAGATGAAAATAAATTTCTTTCAGGATTTGAAAAGATTAAAAATGAAATTGTTACAGAATACCAACATATAGAAAAAGACATTTCTATTACTACTGAAAAAATAGAAATAGTTACAACCAAAGTGATGTCTTCTGAGGATCAAGAGGAATTTTTAAAAGCTGTATTTGGAGCACATAACGGAGTTTTTAGAATGAGCCCTGCCATTGAAGATTTGGTAGAAACCTCTAATAATATTGCTAAGATTTTAGTTTTAGAAGGAACTATTAGGGTAGAATGTTTAACGCGCTCGTCTGTAGAATCTTCAAAAAAAAATATGGTAAATACCTTAACCTCTGTTTTTGAATTGGCTGGTTTTTCAGTACAAACTTCAGGAGATTATCCAGGCTGGGCACCTAATATGGATTCTGCTATTTTAAAAGTATTGGACGGTTTATACGAAAAAATGAATGGTAAAAAAGCCAACGTTGCTGCTTGTCACGCAGGTTTGGAATGTGGAATTTTAGGAACCCATTATCCGGGTATGGATATGATTTCGTTTGGACCTACCATTAAAGGAGCACACTCTCCAGATGAAAGAGCTAGTATTTCTTCTACCCAAAAATTCTGGAAATTTGTTTTGGAGATTTTAAAGGAAATACCTTTGAAATAACTTTCTTGAAAATTTACCTAGAAGAGGCTGTCTAAAAACAATTTAGGCAGCCTTTTTAGCTTTTGTAATTTTCGGTTTTAGTCTTAATATAATTGATAGATAATTAAATTAGTGATTAGTTATAATGTAAAGTTTGCAGGTATAAAAAGCTTGTGAAACCTACCTTAAAAAGGTGTAAAAAGTGTAATGTATATTGTTGTTGACTTAGAGATAAGTTGGTTATAAGCTTAGGAAACCATTAGGTAAACACAAACAAAACATTAATTAATTACGGAAGAACTACGAGACAACTACGGGAGAACTACGGGAGAACCTAATTAAATTCTTTGGTTTTGAAGGGAATAATCTGTGTTAAATAAACGATACAGGTTAAAGGATTGTTGCTTATGTAAGTTTACGAAATTATTTGATTTTCTGAAAATATTTGAGGAGGATTTTTTTTAAAACCCTTTAACCCTTTTAGTTTTTAATATCTGGTACTGTTATAAAACCTAACCCGTTTTCCTCCTTCGCTTAGGGCTTCGGAGGACGTATTGAAACTTGTTAGGATAGCTTAGGTGTTCCTCCTTCACTTAGAGCAAAGGTGGACGTGTTGAAACCTGTTAGGAGAGCTTTGGTTTTTGTTTTTTGTAAATTATTGTATATATTTACAATATCAACCTACTAGCGAAATAAATTATTTTTTATTTCTCCCCCGCTTACAAAATTCAAAAAATCCTATATAGCAATATTTGATAAAAAAAATTTTAATAATACTAATAAGTATATTTGTAAACTTTGATTTTTATGCACAAGATTCACAGCTTTTTGAGAATACTTGGTACTTAAATAAGGTAATTATTAATGGAAATAATAGTTTTCCACCTTCAAATTCTGAAGTGGAATTTGTTTCTGCTATTTTCACAAAGCCAAATATTTTTAGAACATTTGTATGTAACACATTTGATACAGAAATAGACTTTTCTAATACTGATGAATTTACCATTACAAGTTATTCGTTAACTCTTATTTTATGCAATCTACAAGTTAATTCGGATTTTGAAGGAGTCTATTTTGATTTCTTTTTTGATCAATCAACTCAAGATCCATACACAATTCCTTTTCTTTATGAAATAGTAGTAAATGGCAATCGGAAGGTTCTTACAATTACAAATGTTAATGGAGATATGGCTATTTACGCTAATGAGATTTTATCCAATCAAGATTTTGATGTTTTATCATTTACTATTTTTCCCAATCCTGTAAAAGATGTGTTGCAGGTAAGTACTCAAAATGAAGTAGAGCTAAAGCAAATACAAGTGTATGATGTAATGGGTAAATTAGTGCTTGAGGGTAAAAGTGCTTCTATAGATTTTACTGGTTTGGCTAGTGGTTTGTATTTTGTTGAGGTGGAGACTAACCAGGGTGTTTTGGTAAAGAGAGTGGTTAAGGAGTAGTAAAAGAAGACCTAAAGGTTTTTATGCCTAGTAGGTTTATAATAAATATAGTCTATAAAAAAAAGAGGCTTTTGAGCCTCTTTTTTTTATGTTGTAATTTAAGTTGTTATTTTACAATTTCAACCAATTCTAATTCGAAAATTAGGTCACTGTTAGGAGGAATTACATTAGGAACCCCTCTTTCGCCATAGGCTAAATGTGCTGGAATAAATAAAGTAGCCTTGTCGCCAAGATTCATTAATAATAAGCCTTCTCTAAATCCTGGGATAAGTTGAGCATCTTTGCTATAACTTGTTGGTATAGGTGCATAACCACCTCCGTCTGCTCTTCTGTGATCCCATACATTGTATTTTTTTGCTATTTCTTCTTTGTTAGAATCAAACAATTTACCGTTAGTTAAGTAACCTGCATAATTCATTTTAATTTGAGCACCTTCATTGGGTTTTACACCATCACCTTTTTCGGTAAAAGCAATTTTTAGTCCTGTTTCGGTTTCTTGTGCGGTTGCTTTTAAGGTTTCTAATTCTTGGGCTTTTTTAGTAGCTATTTTCATTATTTCAGCTTCTTTTTCGGCTTTCTCTTTTTCTTTTTCCTCTAAAATAGCTTTAAAAGGTTTTAAATTGGTTTTACCCACTCTTATAATATTTACTTCGTTTAATATTACAGGGGTTACAGGCTTGTCTCCTGGTTTTGTGGTTTCTACTAAGCCAATGCTATCTACCACTTCTTGACCAATTACTATTTCTCCAAAAATAGTATGTTTTCCATTAAGCCAAGGAGTTTCTTTTAGGGTTATAAAAAACTGGCTGCCGTTGGTGTTAGGACCCGAATTTGCCATAGATAAAATTCCTTTTTTGCTATGTGTTAATTCTGGGTTGAACTCGTCTGGAAATTTATAACCAGGATTTCCAGCACCTGTACCAAGAGGGTCACCACCTTGAATCATAAAGTCTTTTATAATACGGTGAAAAGTAAGTCCGTTATAAAACTTTTTACCTTTGTAAATAGAATCTACCATATCTTGTTTTCCTTCGGCTAATTCAACAAAATTGGCAACGGTTAAAGGGGTTTTGTCTGCGTAAAGTTTGGCAACAAAATTTCCTTTGTTGGTTTTAAACTCGGCGTACACTCCGTCTTTTCCTTTAAGTTCGGGGTAGTTTTTTAAGTTTTGGCAAGAGACAAAACTAATGGATAGGGTTAATAAAAAAAATAGTTTTTTCATACTGTTAATTGTTTTCATTTTTTTGGTTTATTGAATTTAATGTTATAGTGCATTGTATGGGCACATTTGTTCCTAATTTGTTTTTAATTCCGTAGTAGCCATAGGCTTTGTGAGAAGGAAAAAGAAAAGTTACTGTTTCGCCTTCTTTCATTAATTTTATTCCATCTCTTATTCCAGAAATTAAATCTTGGTTGGATTGATCGACCCAATAATTTTGAAGTCCTATTTCGTCTTTGGTATATATAGTATTTCCGTTTAAGTCTTTTACATCATATTCAAAAATAACCTTATCACCTATTGATGGTTTTGGAGCTTGCAATGTGTCTTTACTATTGTAATAATACCAGAATCCTGTATCGGAAAAATAGTAAGGTTGTTGTTTGTTTTTTTCTAAAATAGAAACAATTTGTTTTTCTTGTTTTTCGAAAATAGCTTTGTTTCGCTCCACAGATTTAGAAATATAAGACCCAGATTTGTGTTTAATTGGTCTTCTTGCTTCTGGATTTTTACAAGAAAATATCCCCAATAAAATAAATGATAAGAAGATAAATTTAGCTTTCATTTAATTCGTTTTTATATTTGGGTAATAAATTTTTAAATTCCGAAACGGTTTCAGTTAAGGTCTTTAAACTTTTACCTCCAGCAGCATTGGTATGTCCACCGCCGTTATAATATTTTCTTGAAAATTCGTTCACAGAAAAATTTCCTTTACTTCTGAAGGATATTTTTACAATATCTTCTTTTTTGTTTTCAATAAAAATAGCTGCAAAAATTACTCCTGTCATAGAAAGAGCATAATTTACAAAGCCTTCGGTATCTCCCTTCTTAAAATTGTTTTGGTTGAGTTCTTCTTGTGAAAGGGTAATGTAAGCTGTTTTAAATTCGGGAAGCATCACCAAATTATTAAGAGCAACACCCAAAAGTTTTAAACGATCGGGGCTATTAGTATCATAAATGTTTTGGTGTATTTCAGAATTTTTTGCACCTGCTTCTATCAATTTTGCAATAACTCTATGTGTTGTAGCTGTGGTTGCAGGAAACCGAAATGAACCTGTATCGGTCATAATACCAACGTATAACTGAGTGGCATTTTCTTTATTTAAGCACGAAATATCGTCCATAAATTCTATAAAATGAAAAACCATTTCGGAAGTAGAGCACATAGCAACATCGCTATAGGTTACTGTTGCAAAGTTGTCTGGTTGTTGGTGATGGTCTATTAAAATAAAATTGGCAGTTGCTTTTTCTAAATATTCTTCTAAATCTCCAGTACGGTGAAGTGCGTTAAAATCTAAAGTAAAAATTAAGTCCGCATTTTTTATAGAGTCCTTTGTTTTTTCTTCCTCGTTTTCTAAAGTAATTATTGAAGAAGCTTCTGGAATCCATTTTAAAAAATCTGGAAAATCATTGGGCATAACTACGGTTACCTGATGTCCTTTTTGGCGAAGGTAATTACCCAAGCCAAGACAAGAGCCAATAGCATCTCCGTCGGGGTTTTTATGACCAACAACAACAATATTTTTGGGTGTAGTTAAAAGCTTTTTAGCTTCTGAAATAGCTTCCGAATTCATAGTTTGCGAATATACAATTTATTACTAGTTAGCCATTATTTTTTGTTACATTTGATGTTTATAAAACGTTAAAAAGATGAAAAATATTCTATTAATAGTAGGTTTGGTTTTGTTGGTTTCTTGTAAAAATAGAGTTGTAAAAGAGGCTTCAGAAAATAACGACACTTCGGTTCCAGTTAAAGAAACTACCGACTTTACCATGGTTTTTGCCAGTTGTAACGATCAAAAAATGAAGCAACCCCTTTGGAAACCAATTATAGAAAACCAACCAGATGTTTTTGTTTGGGGAGGAGATAATGTATATGCAAATACGGACGATTTGTCTAAAATGAAAGCTGCTTATGACAGTGTTTGGGCAAATCCAGATTATAAAAAATTAGCTTCCATCACTAGGATTACAGGTACTTGGGATGACCATGATTATGGAAAAAACGATGCAGGAAAAGAATGGCATATAAAGAAGGAAGCTCAACAGGAGTTTTTAGATTTTATACAAGCTCCCGCCAACGATATTCGAAGAACACGCGAAGGTGTTTATTCTTCCGAAACTTTCCATACAGAAAAAGGAAGTATTAAATTAATCATGTTAGATACTCGTTATTTTAGAGATTCTCTTTTGTTGAGTTCTATTGAAGGAAGAAGGTATGACCATTGGCCCAAAAACCATAAAGGTACGGTACTTGGAGACGCTCAATGGAACTGGCTTCAAAATGAATTGAACGACGAAACGCCCACTTTTACTGTAATTATAAGTAGCATACAATTTATTGCAAACGAGCATTATTGGGAAAAATGGGGTTATTTTCCTGAAGAAGTTGAAAAATTAAATAATATGATTGTTCAAGCCAAAGCTAAAAATATTTTTATTTTAAGTGGCGATCGACATTTGGCTGAATTCTCAAAGAAAGAATTGGAAGGATTGGATTATCCATTAATAGATTTTACTACCAGTGGAATGACAAAAGTATATCCAGATACTCCCGAAGACATCAACAAATACAGAGTAGGACATCAGGTTAAAAAACTAAATTTTGGAGTCATAAAATTCGACTTTAACAACCAAACCGTTACTATGGAAATTAGGGGAGAAGATAATGTGATTTACGATGTTTTAAAACAGAAATATTAATTTAATTCTTTTTTAGATTTTAAAACCTCTTTAACTTTTTGGAGCAAATACGGAACCATTTCTTTTGCTACCGTATAACCAATAAAATACTTACGAGTGGCTTTGGATGCTAATAATAAGGAGCTTATTAAAGTTTCTCCCGATTGAAAATTGAATTCAGAAAGTGCCTCTTTTACAGAACCAGTAACCGATTTTGAACCATTAAATGAATTGGCAATTTTAACAACAGGATTTTCTTTTAGGGAGTTTTCTTGTTCTATAATTTTTTGCTTTAGTAGCATTCTTTCCTGTTGTAATTCTTCATAAGAAAATATGTCGTACTTTTTTTTTGTCATAATTCTTTATTTTCTTCAACCAATTCTTTTTCGGCAGCAAACGCAGCTTGAACTATCTTATCTTTAACTTTAGTATCCATATTTTTCTTGGCAAAAATCATATAAATTGCAAAAATGGCAATGTATATTCCACCCACTATAGCAAAACCCAAAGCCGTGTTGTTGTATTCTTGTCCTATAAAATAAGCTAAAGAAATACTAAACATAAACAAAATAATAAGCAGCATTAATAAAATTAAAAACGAACTAATAAGGTTTGCTGTTAGGTTTGCCATAACACTTACCACTCCTAATTTTATAAGTTGAATTCGGTTGTCTATATAATCTTTTATAAAATTTACCATAATTATTTAGGCATTATTAGAGTCTGAAAATTTATTTTGAGCTTCTTGTTCTAAATTCTTGTATTTTGAAATTATTTCGTTTTCAAGTTCTTTTACTTTGTGTGATACCGAAGCGTATTGGTCTTTTATTTTTCCTTTTACATCGTAAAATTTATCTTTAAATTGATCTAATGTTTCATTTTCTAAGCTTTTTATTTTTTCTGAAACATCTTTAAATTTTTCATCTAATTCTTCTTTAAGCCCCGAAGTTTTTTCGGCAATTTTTTTTCTGGTTTCTTCTCCAGATTCTGGTGCTAATAAAATCCCTGCTACTGCACCTACAACAGCACCTATTACTAATCCGCTAAAAAAATTTGATTCGTTTGACATAACATAAAATTTAAATTTAAAGTAAAAGTACTATATAAATTTTAATAAAGAGCATACATTTATTATACATAAATAAAAAAAATGAGTTTGTGTTGCAATTGTAGCTTATTTCTATATTTTTGCAAAAATTTTAAAAATGAGAACAAACAGAACGTTTACCATGTTAAAGCCCGATAGTGTTGAAAAAGGACATATTGGAGCAATATTAGAAAAAATTACAGCTTCAGGTTTTAGAATAGTAGCTATGAAACTTACACAAATGACCAAAGCAGATGCCGAAGAATTTTATGCAATTCATAACGAAAGACCTTTCTTTGGTGAATTGGTGGAATATATGACTCGAGGTCCTATAGTAGCGGCTATTCTTGAAAAAGACAACGCTGTTGAAGATTTTAGAACTTTAATTGGTGCTACCAATCCTGCTGAAGCTGCTGAAGGAACCATCAGAAAATTATATGCTGCATCTATTGGTGAAAATGCTGTTCACGGAAGTGATAGCGATGAAAATGCAGCCATTGAAGGAGCTTTCCATTTTTCGGGAAGAGAAATGTTTTAATTTTCTTGCCTGAATATTCATAAATGCCTTCAAGAAATTGAGGGCATTTTTTTATAACTTTCTCCAAAACTATTATTATCTCAAGACCAATTTAGTAACAACCTCTTTACCTAGTTCTTCGTTAATCATAGCAATAATTTTTGTCTTGCCATAACTCAATTCTTCTCGTAATACAGAAGAACTCAACTGAACATACAGTACATCGCGTTTTAAACTTATTGCAGTTGTATATTTTGAAATGGCATTCCCCATAAGTTTGTGCCAAGCTTCTTCAACAGAAACTTTATCCAAACCTTTTTGAAGTTTATTAGCTTCAATAAAACCTTTTAAAACTTTACTAATCGGACTTTCTTTATGTTCTCTTTTTGCCATACAATGCCCGTAAATTAGGGGTTATTGTTTAACCACAAAGTTCACTGAGTTTTTACGCAAAGTTCACTGAGGCTTTTGTTTTATGTTATTATCTGAGGTCACTGAGTGTTCGCCAAAGCGAACGTATTGAAGTGACCGTCTTCTCCTTCACAGTCGAAACATTTTATAAGATTGATGAATTTTTTTAATAATAGTTTCAGTCCTTTCAGAATGGGTGTCGCTAATAAACAACTGCCCGAAATCTTCGTTTTTTACCAAACTGATGATTTGTTCTACTCGGTTTTCATCTAATTTATCAAAAATATCATCCATTAATAAAATAGGGTTGACCTTACTTTGTGCTTTTATAAAATCGAATTGTGCCAACTTCAATGCAATTAAATACGATTTTTGCTGTCCTTGCGAACCGAACTTTTTAATGGGATGTCCTTCAATTTCAAATGTTAAATCATCCTTATGAATCCCAAAATTACTGTATTGAGAAAATTGATCTTTTTGAGCATTTTCTTTCAATAAAAGTAACAATTCTTTTTCTTGTAACTGACTTTTATACGAAAGATTTATGTCTTCTTTAGAGTTGCTAATAGATTGGTATCGTTTCATGAAAATAGGCATAAACTCTTCAAGAAAAGCTGTTCGTTTTTCAAAAATAGTGGTGCCTAAATCATTCATCTGTAAATTATAAATGTCTAGCGTTTCTTGGTTGTGTGTGTGATTAACTGCAAAATATTTCAACAAAGAGTTTCGTTGAGCCAAAACCTTGTTATAGTTTAATAAAGTGTGTAAGTAATCGCTATCTCCTTGCGAAATGACACCATCTATAAATTTTCTTCGAGTATCGCTTCCTTCTATTATGAGGTCGCGATCTGCTGGAGAGATAATTACCAAAGGTAAAAAACCAATATGCTCACTAAAACGAGGGTAAGGTTTTCCGTTGCGTTTAATTACTTTTTTATGACCTTTTTTGGCACTAATAATAATTTTTTCTTCTCTATCCGATTTTAGATAATTTCCTTCAATAACAAAAAAATCTTTTCCGTGTTTTATATTTTGAAGAGTTACAGGATTAAAATAGCTTTTTCCGAAAGAAAGATGGTAAATTGCATCCAAAACATTCGTTTTTCCCACTCCATTATTGCCAACCAAACAATTTATTTTTGAATCAAACTGAAAAGAAACCGTTTCAAAGTTTTTGTAATTCAGAAGATAAAGATTGTCTAATGTCATAATAGTCAGTAGGTTGTAATGGTTATGTTTGATGTTGTTATATCAGAAATTAAAATAAATTTACTGCTGCAAATTATTGAAAAATAAGAAATAAATTCGCTTTTATTATCTAATAAAAATTATATTTTTGCACACCTAACAAGATTAAACTATGGCAACATATAAGAAACGCGGAGGAAAGCCAAAAACCAAAGCAGAAAAAATAGATCATTTAGAACAGGAAAGCACCACAGCAGAAGTTTTTAGTTCTTTAGATGAAGGAGCTTCAAGAACCGAAGCTTGGGTAGAAAAAAACCAAAAAGCAATCTTAATATTTGTAGGAGTTGTGGCAATTGGTGTTTTAGGATATTTAGGTTATCAAAATTTTATTCAAGAACCTAAAGAAGCAGAAGCAACTAACGAAATGTTTCAAGCACAAACCTACTACGAGCAAGCATTAACAGCAACAAGCAAAGATTCACTTTTCAATTTAGCTCTAAATGGAGGGGAAGGAAAATTTGGATTTTTAGACATAATAGATAAATACAGCGGAACCAATGCTGCTAACTTATCAAAATATTACGCAGGAATTGCCTACTTAAATACAGGTAAATACCAAGAAGCTATTGAGTATTTAGATGGTTTTAAAGCAGATGATATGAACGTAGCACCAATTGCAAAAGGAGCTATTGGCGATGCTTTTGCACAGTTAGATCAGCAAGAGGAAGCATTAAAATATTACGAAGCTGCTGCAGCAATGAGTAAAAGTGAGTTAACAGCACCAAGATTTTTATTGAAAGCTGGAATTACTGCTATCAGCTTAGGAAAATCGGATGTGGCATTAAAACACTTTAAAACAATTACTGAAAATTATCCAAAATCACCTGAAGCAACAAAGGCTACCTTATATGAAGGAAAGGCGGAAGCAATGAAATAATGGCTACAGAAAATAACAACTTATCGGTTTACGATAAAGCAACCATCCCAAACGCGAAAAATTTTCGGTTTGGGATGGTTGTTTCTGAATGGAATCCTAAAATCACCGAAGGAATGTTTCAAGGTGCTTTTGATGCTATTTTAGAGAACGGAGGTATTAAAGAAAACATCGTTCGTTGGAATGTTCCTGGAAGTTTTGAGTTGGTATATGGTTGTAAGAAAATGCAAGAAAGCTACGATATGCTAGACGCAATTATTGCGATTGGTTCTGTAATACAAGGAGAAACCAAACATTTTGATTTTGTTTGTGAAGCGACCTCACAAGGAATTAAAGATTTGAATGTACAAAATGACATTCCAGTTATATTTTGTGTACTGACCGATAATAATCTTCAGCAAGCCATTGACCGTAGTGGAGGTAAACACGGAAATAAAGGTACAGAAGCTGCTATTGCGGCTATTAAAATGGCACAGCTACGTAAGAA
>JALWUJ010000166.1:0-2846 GCA_027080135.1 Flavobacteriaceae bacterium
CTTGTAAGGTATCTCCTTTTTGAAGCTTTTGGTTTACAAATGTTGAAAATTTTCCATTCGGAATTTGTTTAACCGCAACCTTCCATTCATTGTCAAAAGGACTGGAACATAAGCTGTAAGAACGTCGAATATCTTCGTCGTTGATTGTTGTACGTATGGTTAAGTATTGACCTTGTTTAAATTTGAATTTTTCCTTTATATCTTCAGGAACAACAAACTCTATCACCGAACAATCTTCGGTTTCTTTATAAATATCTTTTATTTCTAGGGTATAAAATTTCGCCACAATTTTCTTTTTAAAAAATTTAACTAACACTTGTTAGTTTACGTTACAAAGATAGCAATTATTTGCTATTTATTTGTTAATTCCTTTTAGTAGCACTTCGGATAAATTAGAGGCTAAAACGGAGGTATCTAAATCTTCTTTTTGAGGAATCCAAATATATAAAGAACGCAAAGTGGAGAGTATAGAGAACAACATAATATCGGGGTTTATGTTTTTAATTTCGCCTTTTTTTACTCCTTCTTTAATAATTTTTCTAAAGCTATTTTCGTAATCTATTCTCAGTTTTAGGTAGTAGTTTAATTGGTCTTTTAGGTGCATCCAATCGTTATTAAGCGATGCCATCCCGTTGGTATTTCTGCTGGTAATCCCAACGTGAAGTTCGATTATTTTCTTTAATTTTTCGATGCAAGTAGTGTTGGAATTTTTAATATCTTCCAACCCTTCAATAAATTGTTCGGCTAAAGAAATGATAATAAAAGTAAGAATTTCTTCTTTGTTTTTTATGTGATTGTAAAGACTTGCAGCCTTTATTCCCATAGCTTTTGCAATATCTCGCATGGTCACTGCACTGTAGCCTTTTTCTTTAAAAAGCGTTGAGGCTGTGGTGATAATTTCTAATTTTCGAGGGGTGGGTTTCATTGGAAGAGCAAGATACTCATTTCCTTTTTTTATTTTCAATTTGAAAAGGAAGAAATATCAATAAACTTTTTACATTTGATTTATGAATTCTGAAATCACTTCCAACCCCTTGCTCGACAGATTGCCTCCACATTTGAAGCAATTTATGAAGCCACAAGATTACGAGCAATACACCCCTATTAACCAAGCGGTGTGGCGTTATGTAATGCGAAAAAATGTAGATTATCTCGGCAAAGTGGCTCACGAAAATTATTTGGAAGGGCTTAAAAAAACTGGAATATCTATTGAAGAAATCCCCTCGATGTACGGTATGAACCGAATTTTAAAAGAAATTGGTTGGGCCGCCGTTGCGGTAGATGGTTTTATACCACCCAATGCTTTTATGGAATTTCAAGCATACAAAGTGTTGGTGATTGCTAGTGATATTCGTCAGTTAGAAAATATTGAATATACACCTGCACCCGATATTATTCACGAAGGAGCTGGTCACGCACCTATTATTGCGAGTCCAGATTACGCAGAATATTTACGCCGTTTTGGTGAGATTGGTGCCAAGGCTATTTCTAGTGCTCATGATATTGAAATGTATGAAGCGATTCGGGAGCTTTCAATTTTAAAGGAAGCCACTTCGACTTGCTTCGACTCCGCTCAGCAACCACCGCTCAGTGACCGCATTAAATTAGCAGAAAAGAAAGTAGAAGAACTGCAAAATAAAGAGGTTACTCCTTCTGAAATCACATTAATTAGAAACCTACATTGGTGGACGGTAGAATACGGTTTGGTGGGAACCGTTGAAAACCCAAAAATTTACGGAGCTGGACTCTTATCGTCTATTGGCGAAAGTGCTTGGTGTTTAAAAGAGGAAGTAAAAAAGATACCATATTCCATAGATGCTGCGTATCAAAATTTTGATATTACCAAACCACAACCTCAGCTTTATGTTACCCCAGATTTTGCTTATTTACAGGAAGTGTTGGAAGAATTTGCCAATACTATGGCGGTTAGAAAAGGAGGTTGGCGAGGACTTAATAAATTAATTGAATCCAAACAATTGGGAACAATTGAATTGAGTACTGGACTTCAAATTTCGGGAGTATTTTCTCAAATGATTAAAAATGAAGATAACGAAGTTGTTTTCTTTAAAACCGATGGTCCAACAGCTTTATCTTACCGAGAAAAAGAAGTAATTGGTCACGGAATTGAAACTCACAAACATGGGTTTAGTTCGCCTTTAGGAAAGTTAAAAGGAATCAATCTTGCCATTGAAAATATGGGTCCTCGCGATTTACAAGCCTATAATTTTTACGACGGAAAACTGATTGAATTTGAATTTGAAAGTGGCATCACCGTTAAAGGCTTAAACGTTACTGGAATTAGGAATTTACGAGGAGAATTGATGTTAATTCAGTTTACAAATTGTACCGTTACTTATAAAAACGAAATCTTATTTTCTCCAGAAATGGGCGATTTTGATATGGCGGTGGGCAAAGAAATAGTTTCCGCTTTTACAGGAGCTGCAGATTTTAATTCGTTTCCTGTTAACTTAAAACCCAGCAAAACAAAGACCATAAAAGTCACACTTTCTAAAAATGAAAAAACATTGAACAATCTGTATGCTTCCGTAAGGGAAATTAGAGAGAATAACGGCTCAAAAGAAACTCTTCTAAAGATTTTCGAACCATTAAAAACCGATTTTCCTAACGACTGGTTATTGGTTTTGGAAATCTATGAATTGACAAAAGATAAGCAAATTTTAGATTATTTGGAAAAGTTGAAAGTTGCAAAACCTAAAGTTGCTCATTTGATAGATGGTGGATTAAAACTAATAGATTAATTTATTTGAAGCTTCTAAAAAATTTAAAGCATTAGTTATTTATTTCTATAAACTAACACTCTGTAAATCTTTTTCAGATGCTATATT
>JALWUJ010000166.1:2856-10411 GCA_027080135.1 Flavobacteriaceae bacterium
GCTATATTTTTAGAATTATAAACCAAGGTCCATCCCATAGAATTGGTCAAGATATAAAGTTTTTGAAGTTCTGATAACAATCTATTTTGAGCATTTTTCTTTAAATCAGATTTATCAATTTCAATTTTTAACGATTTATTTACTCGGTTTTTAATCTTGTTAAAATCGGAAGCATTAAACTCGTTAAAATAATCTTGTTGCATATCGTAATACTCAATATTTGGGTTGATATGCATTTCAGGTTCTGGAATTTTAGAAATGATTACTTCTTTGGTTTCTGGAATGACTTCGGTTTTTACCTTACTTAAATCGTAGGAAACCGAAACCGTTGCATTCACAATTACAATGGCTTTCTTTTCCGAAGAAAAAACATCGAAATAAAACTTTTTTGAATCTTTATAAGTGAAAACTTGGGAGAAATTTCCTTCGGTTACAATAAGCTTTCCAACATTTTTAATCTGTTTCTGAATTAATGCTGTACTTGCTAAAAGTTGTTCTTTTTCATCTTTTTTATAGTTGAAATATTGTATTCCGAAGAATATAAAAAACGCTAAAACTATTCCTAATAATACTTTTCTCATGGTTTATTATTTCAGGAAAGATATTAATTTTAACAAACTACTACAAATCATACTTTACCACAAACATCACAATTCTCGGAAGTACAAAATACTGAGTAGTAGTACTAGATTCATCATTAAAACTATCGCTGTTGGTAAACTCGGTATCTAAAATGTTAGTGGCTTGTATTTTAAATTCCCAAGGGCTATCTCCCTTCTGAAAATACAGATTGGCATCTAAGAATGAATACTGATTTTCAACGGTATTTGCTTTGTCGCTATAATTGTAGAAATTCCAATCTGCCGTAAACGTAAAATGCTTTAAAAACCGAACATCTACATTTGCAAAAGGGCTGTGTGTGTAGAATGTTTGTGGCAATCCGCCATTATCATAGTCGTTGATAATGGCACTGTAACCTACTTCAAAATTTGGCCAATCGTTAAAGTTTGAACGTACACTTGCTTTGTAATTCTGTGTAAAACTGGTGATTTCGGTAATATTTGCATTAATATTATTAAAAGTCGTACTATAACTTACTCTTGCACTTGCATTCAACTGTATTTTCTTAATCCGTTTACTAAATTGCCCAAAACCAGAAAAAGTCTCATCCGGAAAATTACTATCCATATTGATAGGCGTACTCACTTGATTAATTCCCACTAAAAGCGAATTAAACTTCACCGATTCAATTCGTCTTGAATAATTAATCGAACCATTAAAATTGGTATAATTAAACATATTAAAGCTGAAATAAGTTAAATTATAACTATGCGAAAGCGAATTTTCAAGGTTTCTGTTTCCCCTAAACATTCGGTTGTAATTGTTAAAAACATAGGCTTCGGCGTAATTATTTACATCGGTATAATCTTGTGAAATGGAATAATTAAATCTCAAGCTTTCACTCTTTTTTAACTGAAGAAGAATATTCAAATCTGGTAATACATTCCAATCGTTTTGCGTGATGGAAGTTCCAGATTGTTCATTTTTAAGAATATAATTATGAAGCGTAGCTCCGGGAGTAAAGGTGAATTTTCCAGTTTTGAATTTATAATGAACTCCTAAAAATAAATCGGAAAAATTATAAGTTACATCATTAATTAATGAAAACACATCACCATTAGGATCAGGTAATGCATCGTCAAAATCTATCTGGTCATTATTGTCTAATAACTGAAACATATTCGAGTTAAAATTCTGTTTACTCAAAGTGCTTCCCAAGGTAAAATTGATGTTGCTCTTATTATTAATCACATAGTAATAATCCACCTTTGCATCTAATTTATTGGTCTTAATATTCTTTTCTTGGTTGATGTTAAATCGGTTTTGATTTTGATCTACAGGAATAATTCCACTAAAGGGAAGCAAGTCTAAAATTGCATTGTAAAATGGGTCTTCATCTTGGTATAAATGCTGAACTTGTCCTGCAAAAATATTTTTATCATTCAAAGTGTAATACACATTTGCATTTTGGTTGATAGACGAAGGTTTGTTTTCTTTATTTTCCTCTATATTATTCGGAATTTCATTAACAATAGACAAGGTTTGATCATTTTCTGTCTGTTTTGAAGTTTTATAAAGTGCATCATAATCCAACTGAAAATTTACATTGGGTTTATAAATTGCACTCATTTTTAGCATTCCTAATTGGGTTCGTTGGTCACTGATATTGTTGGTGGATTCTGTGGCGTTTGAAGTCACAAAATTCCGAATTGAATTGGTAACAATATTGGTTTTATTATCTGAAAGAATTGCAAAACCACTAACATCTAATGATTCTGAAGCTTCCCAACTAAAATTACCTGCAAAGAATTTAGCTTCAATTTCCTTTGCTTTATTGTTTTGCATTAAAGCAAATCCAAGATCACTCTGACTGATGTTAAAATTGGTTCCGCCACCGCGATTAAAATTTCGAAAGCCTCCTGTGAATTTAAAATAATCTCTAAATGTAAAAGGTACTTCGCCAATATTATTAAAATCGGTAATAAAATTCAAGCTGTATTTTGGACTGTAATAAAACAATTTTGGATGTACTAGATAACGTTCTTCCTCATCGGCAACTCCACCTCCTGCAGTTACTTCACCAAACCAAAAATTCTTTTTTCCTTCTTTTAATTTAATGTTGATGGCAACATTGTCTTGATCGTTTCCTAATCCTCTCATTTGATCTACTTCGTTATAATTCCGAAGTACTTCAACTTTATCTACCGCATCTGCAGGAATATTTTTGGTGGCGAGTTTAGAATCACCATCAAAAAAATCTTTCCCTTCGACCATTACTTTAGTTACCGTTTTCCCTTCTACTTCAATTTCTCCGTCTTCATTTACTTCCACGCCAGGAAGTTTTTTCATAACATCGCCTAGTTTTCTTTCGGTTCCGTTAGTGAATGAATCTGCATTATAAGTAATGGTATCTCCTTTTACAGTTACGGGCATTTCGTAAACAATTTCAACTCCCTCAAGCTCAGAAGCCTTTGAACTAAGTACGAAATTTTGATTTACATCTGAAGCATTTTCAGGGATATTAATCTCCATTTCTGAAGTTTCATAACCTAAAAAACTCGCTCTTAAAATGTAAGTGTTATTAACTGGAAGCTCTAATTGAAACCTGCCTTCGTAATTAGTAATTCCGTAAGATTCTATAGCTCCAGATTCTTTTACGGTAGCGATGACGTTGGCTAATTCTAATGGATTTCCGATGCTATCTTTTATAGTTCCTCGAACTTTTATGCTTTGGGCAGAAAGTGTTAAAGCAAATAATAAAATGATTGATGTTATTAGTTTTTTCATTGATGAGCGTTGTTTTTTCTTTTGTAAACCTCACGGTTTTAGAACCTGTGAGGTTTTACTATATGAGTCACGGTGTGAATAGATGTTTTAATTACCTCCTCGTATATGACCACCGCTACTTCTTCGTCCTCCACTATTCCTGAAATTCTCTCGCATTTCGTCCATTTTATCTTTTATAATTTTATTGTATTCGGCACGAGTCACTTCTTTTCCTTTTTTTGGAGGTTTAATTTCTTCAAATTCTTTTGGGTTCATTACAATTTTTGAACATAAAATTGTGGTTCTATATACATTTAATTCTAAAATTAAACCCGGTAATCCTGCATATTCTCCAGGACCGTTTTTAACAGGAATCATTGGTGTGTACCAAGCAGTTACGATGACTTCTTTTGGTATTTCAATTTCATCAAAAGGATCTTTTACTTGGGTGCTATCGGTTTGAGTTTCTGCATTTTCTTTTTCATCATCCACTTTTTTATTGTTCCCTCGTCTTCTTGCCATTGTTAAATCGTTGGCATCTATTTGTTTTACAGCTGTTGCCTTAAAAGCTACATATTGTCCTATTTGTTTAGATTCTTTTTCTAAAGTCCATTCTAATTGAGGTATGGTATCGTTTATTAAAAACTGTTTCCCAAAGAACTCTCTTTCTTCTAAAATTTGTTTGGTTTCTAAATTTTTGTATTGAACTCCTGGAGAAAAACTGCCCATCATCATACTCATCATTCCTCCGCTATTTCCTGTATCTAGTTTTTCTTCTTCTTTGTAAATAGATTCATTTTCATTGAAAGTAAGAATGTAGGTTTTTTCAAGAAATTGCTTCATCCGTTCGGCAATCATCTTTCGCATGTTTTCATCCATATCTTTTCTTCCAATCTCACTAGTTTTTACAGTGGTTTTGGATTCGTAGTATGCTTTCCCGCTAATGTTTTGTGCAAAAGTTGATGCTGTTATTGAAGCGATAATAATAGTGCTAAGGAGTTTCATTTTGATTGTTTTAGATTTAATAAGGCACTAAATTACGGGATTTGTTACAAATTTCTTTGACTATTGTTTATTGAAATGGTTTAATTTTAAATAAAAGATTTAACCACATAGAGCACAAAGATTTTTTACAAAGGTCACGGAGGAAAATTTGTCTTTATGTAGAAAGCACGTTCCGATAACTATTGGAAGAAGTAATCTCTTGATTTAAACTGTATTTATGAGATTACTTCGTGCCTCGCAAAGACTTTCTGGACACTTTCTGCGAAAATCTGTGTTAAACTGTAGGAGATTTACCCACCAATTCTAATTTCAATTGTATTCCCATCATCGTGTCTGGTAGAGTTAAATTGCTCGTTCATTTCATTCATCTTCTTTTCAATGATAGTATCGTATTCTTTTTGGTTTACTTTTTTTCCTTTTTTAGGTTCTTCTATTTTTAATCCTTCTTTTGGATTGATGATAATTTTACTACACAATATCGTTTCTTCTCCATCACTTACTTCTAAAATAAGTCCGGGCAATCCGCTGTAATTTCCAGGGCCATGTTTTACAGGAATTTGCAAGGTGTACCATGCGGTAACGGTTTGTTCTATTTCTTTTTGTTTGGGTTCTTTGGGTTCTTCTTTAGAATTTACAGACATCGTCAAAGAACTCGACTTCATTACCTTTCTTTTAAATGTTGCTTTAAAACAAGTGTATTCGCCAATCTTTTTGGTTTCTTTTTCCAGCTTCCATTCGGGAGTTTCTAATTGATCTTGAACTAAAAATATCTTTCCGAATACATCATTTTGCGAAGTGTATCTTTCTTCGGTTAAGTTTTTATATAAAATATCGCCTTCACCAGAACCTAAAATTTCTATTTGAATTCCGCTTGTATTCCCTCCTGTTGGTTTCTCTAAACTTTCAGCTTCTTTGTAAAGGGACTCGGTATTAGAGAATTCTAAGGTATATTCTTTTTCGAATTGCTTTTTTAACATCGCCATCATTTGTTGTTGCATTTCGTCATTCATTTGCGTGCTATCCATCTTTATATTCATCTTACGTTGGGATTTGTAAGTGGCAATTCCTTTAAAATCTTGTGCAGATATTATTGAAGTGAAAAATAAGCTTAGAGCGATTGTGATGTAAAGTAAAATTTTCATTCTGTCGTTTTTTATTGATGGTACAAATATGAAAAAGTAATCTTAGTTATTCTGTTAAGCAGTGTTAACGTTTGTTAATTGAATGACTTAAGACGTAAAGACTTAAGACAATAAAACTAAAATTTCAAAAAAAATGTGTCAACATTAGCTGACGCATTTCTTACTTATTCACAGCGAAAACTTCTTCTAACTGTAATGTGTTGTTAGCATTGAGATTACTTTACTAATTTAAAACCTATCATTAAGTTTCTTTTAAAATCTTTATGTTTTTTAGTAAGATCAAAGTGACCATCGTTTAATAACTTATTTAACTGTAAAATAGGTTGATTTTTATTTAATGGAAAACGCAAAATGGTGTTTGCCTTAAAATCTTTATATTCTTCTTTTGTTAATGCAGGTCTTATATTTTTAGGGTTTTTCGGATCGTTATTTACATATTTTATAAACTCAATTCCAAAGCCTAATCCCTCTTCAGAGAAATATATTCCTTCTTCTTCTATGTTTAAAACAACATTATCTTTTTTTAAAACATCAATAATTTTTAAATTAGAGTATATTTTGTCCTTAATTATTCCGTCTTCAATAGTATAAATATTTATTCGTACAACCACTTCTGGTTTGGTAATTTTTCCTTCAGGAAAATCAAATTTCCCAAGTTTATTAAAACCAAAACTTAGCTCTTTTATAAGCGTGTTTTCTATTTTTTTGTTAGGTTTAAACATAGAGATTATTTCTGTTTCCTTTGAAATAGACCAACACCCATACATTTTGGTTCTCTTAGATTGTTTAATGTTAATTTCAGTTTTCTTATTCGTTATAATTACCTCATCTAACAATTGTGTTTTTGGTTCTAAATAAATGGTATCTTTTAAATTATTTTTAGCTAACAACAATTTATTATAACCGAATATATCTATTTGCAAGCTATCGTTTGTGATATCATTCAAGTTAAAACTTCCTTTATCGTCTGTATAAATACCGTTATCGCCAAATTGTATAGCCATGTAAGGAAGGCTTAAATTATTTACAGAATCGTAAACAATTATATTTTGGGCGGTAGCGAAATAGGATGCAATAAGCATTATTAATAGTAAAATATTCTTCATAATATAAAAATTAATATTCTTCAAAGTAATTTAAAAAAGTAGTAACCGTTTCAATACGCTGCGTGTCTTTTTCGATAAACAATTCGTGTTGGGCATTTTCAACTTTATAGGCTTCACAGTTTTTACCTAGTTTTTTTGCTTCTTCTATAAAATTTTGATGTGCTTGTGGATTTACTATTTGTTCGTTTTCTGCTGAAAAAAGAATAAATGGGGTTTGTATTTTATCGATATTTTTAAAAATGATTTTAAATTGTTTACAGGATTCATGCACCCATTGATAAGTAGCTCCGCCCAATTTTGCTTTTGGGTTTTGTTTGAAAGCATCCACCATTCTATCAAACCTAATTTCGGATCCTGTTAAGGTATTTCCTTTAAAACTAGAATAATCATCATTGTATTTTCCTGAACCCATCACATACTCGGGTTCATCACCTTCCAAAATTTTCACCAATCCACAACTTCCTGCTTTTAATCCTAACATTGGTGAAGAAAAAGCGGCTGCATCAAAATCGTTTGGAAATTGTTCCAAATACGTCATCCCAATCGCACCTCCCATAGAATGGGCTAAAAGATACTTTTTCTTGAATTTGTTGGGTCGAAAATATTTATCGTAAAACTTTTTCATATCGTCTATATAATACTGAAAATCCTTCACATAACCCATATCCGTATCTTCCGTCATTCTTCCAGAAAGCCCTTGTCCTCTATGATCGTGAATTAAAACTGAATATCCATTTTGATATAAATCGTAAATAAGTTCTTTGTATTTTAGGGCTGCTTCCGTTCTTCCAGAAGAGATTAAAATCGCTTTATCATTATTTTTTTGTTTGAAGTATTTAAAGTAGATTTTAACACTATCCCTTCCGAAGAAAGTTCCTTTTTTTCCTTGATTATAGAAATCTTCAATTTTTTGGCTGTACTCTCTATCCATTAAATTTTTGATGGTTGTTAAATGGTATTTATTTTCTTTAACAT
>JALWUJ010000167.1 GCA_027080135.1 Flavobacteriaceae bacterium
TTAATATTCCTATAAATAGCTTAAAAGGATATTACGGTCATACCTTAGGAGCCTCTGGTTTGTTGGAAACCATTATAGGAATAGAATCTCTTAAAAATAATACGTTAATATCCTCTTTAGGGTTTGATGAATTAGGGGTTTCTCAACCAATAAATGTAATAACAAAAACTACTAAAAAGCAATTGAATATATTTTTAAAAACAGCTTCGGGTTTTGGAGGTTGCAATACGGCAGTTTTGTTAAAAAAAGCTTTCGATTAATTGGTTGATTTATTGAAAGAAACAATTACTTAACGTAAATTAGCCAATTAAAAAAACAGCGAAATATTCCTACTATTTTTTAATACGATTAAAACTTAACCATGCCAAAAAAGACGTTACGAGCTGTTGAAGCCCTTCAAGAAGCACAAAAAATAGCCTTTGCTCCCTATGTGTTTCAAGCAAGTATTTCACTAAGAAAATTAGGGATATTAAGCTATATTTTTGAACATAAAAATGGAGCGTCTATTCAGGAAATTGCCAAAGGTACTTCGGTAAGCGAATATGGCGTTGGTGTTTTGTTAGAAATTGCCGAAAGTTCAGACATTGTATTTCAAAATAAAGAAAACAAATATGAACTTACAAAAATTGGTTATTTTTTAGCTTTCGATAAAACAGTAGGTGTTAATATAAATTTTAATAATGATATTTGTTACAAAGGACTTTATCACCTAAACGATTCGATATTAAACGGAAAAGCAGAAGGATTAAAAGAATTGGGAAATTGGTCAACTATTTACGAAGGTCTTTCAAAATTAACCCCTCAGCAACACAAAGCTTGGTTTAATTTTGATCATCATTATTCAGATTACGTTTTTAAAGATGCTTTAAAACTAGTTTTTAAAAGAAATCCAAAATTTATATTTGATGTGGGTGCCAATACTGGAAAATTTGCCATTAACTGCTGTGAATATAATGATGAAGTTTGTGTAAAAATGCTAGATCTCCCAGGGCAATTACAAATTGCCTTAGCCAATACTAATAAAAATGGTTACAAAGATCGAATAGAAAGTTTTGAGATAGACTGGTTATCCGAAAACCCTAAAATTCCAACTGGAGCAGATATAATTTGGATGAGTCAGTTTTTAGACTGTTTTTCTAAAGATGAGATTGTGAAAATTCTTTCAACTTGTGCAAATTCTATGAACGAAAACACAGAGTTATTCATTATGGAAACCTTTACCGATCGCCAGAAATTTGATAACGCCAAATTTATTTTGGAAGCAACATCACTGTATTTTACTACTATGGCAAACGGAAATAGTAAAATGTATAAAGCTTCAGAATTTTTAGAATTAATCGATAAAGCTGGTTTGGTTTTAAAAGAAGATATTAACCAAATAGGAGAAAACCACACCATTTTAATTTGTAAGAAAAAATAAAAGCACTTGTCTAAAAAATTCTACATACAAAAATATTGTACTATAAAAAACAATCGGGTTATGGTAAACGGAACCGATGTTTATGGTACGGATACTTTAGATAAAAATGAATTTTTTAAAAGAGTATATCAGTTTTTAGGTATTAAGTATTCCAAGTTTTTTAAAATGGATAATTTAAGCAAGTTGGCTTTTCTGTCTGCTGAATTTGTTTTAAGTGAAACCCCTTCAATAGGAAAAAATATTGCCATTATACTTTCCAATAATGCTTCGAGTTTAGATACCGATAGAAAATATCAAGACTCGATTAATGATAGCGAAAATTACTATCCAAGTCCGGCGGTTTTTGTATATACACTTCCTAATATTGGAATTGGAGAGATAAGTATTCGGCATCAATTAAAAAGTGAAAATGGCTTTTTTGTTTTCGAAAATTATAATACTAATTTTCATTATCATTATGAAAACAATTTGCTTCAGAATAACAAATGCAATTCGGTTTTAGCAGGTTGGGTAAACGTAGATGAAGATTCTTACGAAGCTTTTTTATATTTGGTCTCTGAAACTGGAGAAATAGAACATACAGAACAAAAATTAAAACAATTATACAATGAGTAATATAGAAGATTTAAAATTAGAATTAAAGAAGAATATTATTGAAGTTCTTAACCTAGAAGACATCTCTTTGGAAGATTTTGGAGATAACGATTCACTTTTTGGCGACGGAATTGGACTAGATTCAATCGATGCTTTAGAGCTAATCGTGATGTTAGATAAAGACTACGGAATAAGATTAAGCGATCCAAAAGAAGGAAAAAAAATATTTGAATCTGTGGAAGTGATGGCAGCTTATATTGCTGAACATAGAACAAAATAATTGCAGTAAAGGTATATGAATAAAGGTGTTGCGATAACAGGAATGGGGATAATATCTTCTATAGGAAATACTGTGGAGGAAAATTTATTGTCCCTTTTAAATCAAACTCCAGGGATTTCAGTCATCGAAAATATTAAAACCCATCATAAAAATAACATTAAAGTTGGTGAGATTAAAGCATCGAATGAAGAGTTAATTAACCAGTTAGGTTTACCAGATTCTAATTCTTATTCCAGAACAGCAATGCTAGCTGAAATTGCTGCAAAAGAAGCTGTAAAAAATGCTGGAATTACCAATATTAATAAATGCAAAACTGGATTTATTTCGGCAACAAGTGTTGGTGGGATGGATTTAACTGAAAAATATTTCTATTCGCAATTCGAAGAAACCAAAAACCGAAAATATATAGAAAGTCATTCGGCTGGAGATTCTTCGAGTAAAGTAGCAAAAAGTCTTGGAATTACGGGCTTTGTTTCCACTATAAGCACGGCTTGTTCTTCGGCAGCAAATTCCATTATGATGGGAGCAAGAATGATTAAAGCAGGAAAATTAGATCGGGTAATTGTAGGAGGAGCAGATTGTTTGTCCAAATTTACCATTAATGGCTTTAAGACATTATTGATTCTTTCAGAGGATAATTGTCGCCCCTTTGATACCAACCGTACAGGGTTAAACCTTGGAGAAGCAGCCGCTTTTTTGGTGTTAGAATCTGACGAATGTGTAAAAAAAGGAAATAAAAATGTGTTAGCTTATGTTTCGGGATGGGCAAATGCAAACGATGCTTTTCATCAAACAGCCTCTTCAAAAGATGGTGAAGGTGCAACTTTAGCAATGCAAAAAGCTTTGAAAGTTGCAGGATTAAAACCAGAAAATATAGATTACATAAACGCTCACGGAACAGCAACAGAAAATAACGATGCTTCCGAAAGTGCTGCTATTAGAAGAATTTTTGAAGACCAAATACCAAGTGTAAGTTCTACAAAGGCATTTACAGGTCATACCTTAGCAGCAGCTGCAGCCATAGAGGCGGTATATTCTGTACTGGCACTTCAAAACAGTACCGTTTTTCCAAATCTTAATTTTCAAACTCCAATCGAGGAAACTCAAATTTTCCCTGAAACCGAAGTGATAATTAAAGAACTTAATCATGTTCTTTCAAATTCATTTGGGTTTGGAGGAAATTGTTCCACCTTAATATTTTCAAAAGCATAACTATGGGGAAGTATTTTATTAATGGAATAGGATGCGTTTCTGCACAGGATACTACAAATTCTGAAAAAGATTTATTTAATTTTAAAGAATTAAAAGAAAATAAAGTTTCGGCATGTAAGCCTAATTATAAAGATTTTATCCCACCTGCTATGATAAGAAGAATGTCTGCAGGAATAAAAATGGGTGTTGTAGCGTCATCATTAGCTTTAAAAGAAGCAAATGTAAAAATTCCAAGTGCCATTGTTACAGGCTCAGGAATGGGTTGTTTAAATGATTCTGAAAAATTTTTAAGAAACATTATCGATAACGATGAACAATTTCTAACTCCAACAGCTTTTATACAATCTACCCACAATACCGTAGGAGCACAAATTGCATTGGGTTTGGGTTGTAAAGCATATAACGTAACCTATGTTCACGACGCAACTTCATTTGAAACTTCTATAATAGATGCTATTTTAAAGCTTGATGAAGAAGAACAAAATGTATTGGTTGGTGGTGTTGATGAATTGGCAAATCACACCGTAGAACTTCATAAATTAATTGGTCATGTTAAAGAAGAAAACACTTTAGAAAAAGGGATTTTAAATTCAAATTCTAAAGGTGCCGTTTATAGTGAAGGAGCTCAGTTTTTTGTTTTAGAAAATAGGAAAACTGAAAACTCGTATGCTGAATTAGTGGATGTAATTACTTATGATGCTATTTTAGAAGAAGAAGTAACCTCTAAATTAGAAGCGTTTTTGTTAGCTAATAATTTAAAAACATCTGAAATAGACGCAGTAATTTTAGGGGTTAATGGTGATGTTGAATTTGATGGAATTTACCAAAAACTTCAAGACACCATTTTAAAAGAAATCCCTCAAGTTTATTATAAACATCTTTCGGGAGAATACAATACCGCTTCGGCTTTTGGAATGTGGACTGCTTGTAAAATGATTAAAAATCAAATAATTCCAGAAAACTTACGGTTGAATTCTGTTGAGGTAAATTCTATTAAAAATGTGCTTCTTTACAATCAATATCGCGGGAAAAATCACAGTTTTGTATTACTAAAATCATGCTAACTTATAAAAATGTAAATAGGATTTGCATTCCTCTTTTATTGGTTTTTATACTTTTAAGAGTGTTTTATTCCTTTTCGTTTTTATGGATAAGTATTTTAATAATTACTTGGCTTTTTCTTACTGCTTTCGGTTCGTTTAATATTCGAAGCAACTTTTTTTTAAAAGCTATAAATTATAATTATAAGGTAAAAGAATCGGTAATTGCCTTAACTTTTGATGATGGGCCTAACGCAGAATTCACACCAAAAATTTTAGCACTTTTGAAAAAACACAATGCTAAAGCCACTTTTTTTTTAATTGGGAATCAAATAGAAATTAACAAAGAAATCGTTCAAGAAATTTTAGAAGAAGGGCATACCATTGGTAATCACACTTTTTCTCATTCCAATAATTTCGGATTTTTAAAAACCAAAGAAGTTATTTCAGATATAAAAAAAACAAATCAAATTGTTGAAAAACTCACAGGATTGAAATTAAAATATTTCAGACCAGCATTTGGCGTAACCAACCCTAGAATTGCAAAAGCTGTAAAAGAGCTGGGTTTAAATACTTTCGGATGGAGCATTCGCTCTCTAGATACTACTAAAGATTCAAAAGAAAAAATATTTTCTAGAATCATTAAAAATATTAAAAAAGGAGATGTAGTGTTATTGCATGATACAAGTAATAAATCGGTGGAAGTGTTGGAACAGTTTTTGGTATTTTTGGATAAAAATCAACTAAAGTCAGTAACTTTAGATCAACTTTTTAATTGCAAAGCGTATGCGTAATTTAATCTTAATAATTTCAATTTTTATCACTATTAGTCTAAATGCTCAAGAGTCGAAGATGAGTAGTTCAGAAACTGAAAATTTTAAGAACCAGATAAAAAAGGTTTCAAAAGAAACAAAAACCATCACTTCAGATTTTGTACAATTTAAACACTTAGATTTTCTAACCGAAGATATTGAGACTTCAGGAAAAATGGCTTTTAAAGCACCCAATTGGGTGAAATGGGAATATATAAATCCGTATGAATACAGCATTATTTTTAAAGATGATGTACTGCTGATTAACGATGGAGGTACCAAGAGCGATGTAAAAATGAACTCCAGTAAATTGTTTAAAAAACTCAACCAGTTAATCATAAATAGTGTTACTGGCGATATGTTTGATAATGAGGAATTTGAAATTTCATTTTATAAAACGGAACGCTTTAACAAAGTAATTTTAAAATCGAAGGATAAAAAGTTATCCAACTTTATTGAAACTTTCGAGTTGTATTTTAATAAAGAAACTGGAGCAGTTGTTGAAGTGAAAATGATAGAATCTTCTCAAGATTTCACTAAAATTATATTTTCAAACCGAGTAGATAATAGCCAATTGAACGATGCGATTTTTACCAATTAGTTTGTTTTTTTTACTGTTTGGGTCTTGTGCTTTGCAAACAACAAAAGACTTAATTGCTGAAGATGTAAGTGAAGAGTATGTTGTAAATAATTATTTTTCAAACCCCGAAAAAGACTATGTTTACAAAGCAAAAATTGAAGTTTATGGAAATAAATTTGGAGGAATTTTAATTATTAAAAAGCTTTCAGAAAGTAAGCACAGAGTTGTTTTTACGACAGAATTTGGGAATAAATTATTCGATTTTTTGTATAATAGAGATAAATTTATCAAAAATTATGTAGTTGACGATTTGGATAAAAAGGTAATTATAAACACTCTTAAAAATGATTTTAAATTATTAATTTCAGAAAAATCTAAAGTAGAAAAACAGTTTGATTCTAAAGAATTTAAAATTTTTCAAACTTCAGAAAATAAACGAAATCACTTTTATTTCTTCCATAAAAAGTCAAATGAATTAGAAAAAATAATAAGCAGCTCAAAATTTAAAGAAAAAGTTGCAATTTTGTTTAGTAATATGGAAGACCAATGTGCTTGGGATATTGCAATAAATCATAAAAATATAAAGCTAAAAATTTCATTAAAAAAGTTAAAAAAATAATACTATGTTAATTGAGGGATTATATACCATTAGAGAACTTAAAAGTACAGATACAGACATATCTGCAAAGATAAAACTCAATCCAAATCACGAAATATTTGACGGTCATTTTCCCGGAAATCCTATTATGCCAGGGGTTTGTATGATGCAAATAATTAAAGAAATGACAGAAGATGTACTTTCAAAAGAGTTGTTTTTACAAACATCGACCAATATTAAATTTATGGCTAAAATAAATCCCGAAACACATCCAAATTTATTGTTGAATATTTCTTTTTCAGAAGAAGAAGGGATGATAAAGTTAAAAAATAGCACTTATTTCGATGATACTTTAGCCTTAAAACTGAATGCTAAATATAAAATTGTATCCTAAATGAAAAGTTTAATTTCCCTATTTATTATTTCTTCTTTTCTTTTTTCTCCAAGTTTAGAAAAAGTACGCATTGATTATGTAAAAGCCGTTCATAATAAGGAAATAACCATTCAGTTAAATAATGAATTATCAGTTGTTTCCAAAAGCAACAACAAAACATTAGTTGCCTATAAAGGAGCTGTTTTAACTTTAATGGCAAAATTTGCTAGCAGTACTAGTGATAAAAAAAAATATTTTAAAGAAGGAGCTACACTTTTAGATTATGCTGTTTCAGTAGCACCCAATAATATCGAAATAAGAACTATCCGTTTAGGAGTTCAGGAAAACTCACCAAGAATAGTAGGGTACAGAGCTCAAAAAGAAGAAGATAAAAATTATATATTAAAACATTATAAATCTACCACTTCAAACGAGGTAAAAGCTTTTGTGAAAAATTTTGCTCTTCAGTCTATAACTTTTTCGGAAGAAGAGAAATTAAAATTTAAATAAATATTATTCTCTTGTTAGATAGCACTATCCATCAAAAAATAAAGTCTTTAAAAATAGGTGTGCTAATGCCCACTTACAATAATGAGCGTACTTTAAAAAGGGTCATCGATGGCGTGTTAAAAATCACCGAAGACCTCATTATTGTTAACGATGGTTCTACAGATGCGACTTCCGAAATTCTAAAAAACTACCCTCAAGTTGAACAAATATTGGTTCAAAAAAACAAAGGAAAAGGAAATGCTTTACGTCTTGGTTTTAAAAAAGCGGAGGAATTGGGCTATGATTTTGCGATAACTATTGATAGTGATGGACAACATTTTCCTGAGGATATTTTGGTGTTTGTAGATAAGTTGGAAAGTGAGGAGAATAAAAATTTACTTCTTATTGGAGCTAGAAATATGAATCAAGAATCGGTGCCAGGAGGAAGTAATTTTGGAAATAAATTTTCTAATTTTTGGTATCGAGTAGAAACCGGAATTAAACTTACCGACACACAATCTGGATTTAGATTGTATCCTTTAAAAACCCTTAATAAAATAAAATTTTACACCAACAAATTTGAGTTTGAAATTGAGAATATTGTAAAAGCATCATGGCACGGAGTTATTGTGAAAAATGTTCCTATAAAAGTATTGTACGATGAAACCGAAAGAGTTTCGCATTTTAGACCTTTTAAAGATTTTGCCAGAATTAGTCTGCTTAATACTTGGTTGGTTTTGGTGGCTTTTTTTTATATAAAACCAAGGGATTTAATAAGAAAAACTCGAAAAAAAGGACTCCGAAGATTTATAAAAGAAGATTTATTAGCCAGTAACGACAGTCCATTAAAAAAATCACAAGCCATAGCATTAGGAACTTTTTTGGGTTTAACCCCTCTTTGGGGATTTCACGGAATTTTAACACTCACACTAGCACATGTATTAAAGTTAAATAAAGCAATTTCTTTTGCGTTTTCTAACATTAGTATTCCACCAATTACCCCCTTTATTATTCTTTTAAGCTTAGAAATTGGAGCCTTAATTCTTGGCGATGAAAATAGTTTTACTATTTTAGAAATTAAGGAAGGTTTCAAATTTAAACAAAGTTTGGTTACTTACATTGTTGGAAGCTTTGGATTAGCAATAATAGGAGGGTTAATCTTTGGGTTAGTTTCTTATTTGTTATTATCTTTAAAATCTAGGAAAAAAACCGCCTAAGTGGATACCTTTTTTTATAACATTTATCAATATATTTCAACAAGAAAAATCTGGTTTTTAGGAATCTTGACGACTTTTGTAATGGGATTGGTATGGGTGGTTTCTTTACTTAATTTTGAAGAAGACATTTCGAAATTAATTCCAGCTAGTGAAGATTCGGAAGAGCTTCAAAAAGTATTAAAATCTGCTAATTTTTCAGATAAGTTAATTGTTAATATTCAATTGCAATCTCAAGGAAATTTTGAAGATTTATCTGAATATGCAACCGTTATTATCGATAGCATAACTGCTACTTCGGGAGAATATATTTCTCATATTCAAGGAAGGGTTTCGGATGAAGATGTATTGGAAACCATCGATTTTGTGTACGATAATCTACCTTTGTTTTTAGAGGAAAAAGATTATCTGAAAATTAAAAATAAACTTTCTAAAGATAGTATTAAGGCGATTACCCATGCCAATTATCGATCTATTTTGTCGCCTTCGGGAATGATTACTAAAAATATGATTTTAAAGGATCCTTTGGGAATTTCCTTTATCGCTTTAAAAAAATTGCAAGCCCTAAATATTGGTGATGATTTTATTCTGGAAAACGGATTTGTCACCACAAAAAACAAAAAGAACATTCTGCTTTTTATAAGCCCGAAATTAAATTCCAGCGAAACCAGTAATAATAGTGAATTTGTTGATGATCTGTACAGAGTTCAGAACCAACTTAATGAGGTTTTTAAAGACAAAGTTCAAAGCGATTATTTTGGAGGAGTGATTATTGCGGTTGCCAATGCTCGACAAATTAAGAATGATATTCAGACCACAGTGAGCATTTCGCTTACGGTTTTAATGCTGATTTTAATTGTTTTTTATAAAAAGCTCACCATTCCGATTGTATTATTTGTCCCAACCATTATTGGAGGATTGTTGGCTGGTTTTTTTCTGTTTTTGGTTCGGGATAAAATCTCGGCAATATCCTTAGGATTGGGCTCGGTATTGTTAGGAATTACCATTGATTATTCCCTACACATCCTCACTCATTTACGAAATAATAACCAAGTAAAAAACCTTTATAAAGATGTTGCTCAGCCAATTTTAATGAGCTCTTTAACTACCGCTTTGGCTTTTTTATGTTTGTTGTTTATCAATTCTCAAGCCTTACAAGATTTAGGGATTTTTGCCGCTGTAAGTGTTTTGGGAGCTTCGGTTTTTGCCTTGCTATTTATTCCTCAAGTATATAAAACTTCCAGCAAAAAAGTAAAACAATCTACTGTTTTAGATAAGGTAGCGAGTTATAATTTTCATAAGAGTAAATGGAGTTTGGGGTTCTTATTTATCGTTTTAATGGTTAGTTTTTTTACCTATAACAAAGTTATTTTTAATAAGGATTTAACCCAACTTAATTTTATGCCTTCCGAGATGGTTACTTCCGAAGCTAAATTGGATGAGTTGATTAATTTTTCTTCAAAATCGCTTTATGTTTCTGCTTTTTCAGATAATAAAGAGAAAAACTCCGGTGTTTTACAAACCTGACGCTCCATTATCATTGACTGAGATTCATGTATAGCCAAACCATATGATCTACCAACAGGCTGGTCTTTATAGGCTGCTGGTAAGTTTTGCTCGTAAATACCGTGACCAGCTTCATGAATTATACTATAGAGAGATAAAATCCAGTCTTCTCCATTCTTGCCTTCCATACGTGTTGTTAAACGCGCATCATCACGTCCGCCAGCCATACTCGGGTGTCCGTTAATCACAT
>JALWUJ010000168.1 GCA_027080135.1 Flavobacteriaceae bacterium
TATCAGATTTTATATTAAAAGTTACAAAATCTGAAATTAAAATTTTTGATAAACAAAAGAATAATGAAAAAGGAATTCTAGTTTCTTTTCTAATTCCTTATAAAAAAACAGAAAATGATTAAAGCTATTATTATTGATGACGAAGAACACGTTCGCACTAATGTTCTTCAAAAAGTAAATGCTTTTTTTGAAAAAAAATTGCAGGTAGTTGCACAAGCCAATGGTGTTATTTCTGGGCTTGCAGCAATTTACAAACATGAACCAGATTTATTATTATTAGATATTAATTTGCAAGACGGGACGGGTTTTGACTTGATTGAACAATGTAATTATAAAAATCTTGATGTTATTTTTATTACTGGTTTTGATAGTCAAGCTATTAAAGCAATTAAGGTGGGGGCTTTAGATTATATCTTAAAACCAATAGATGAAGATGAATTAATTGCTGCCATAAACAAAGCAATTACAAATTGTGACAAGGAAAAAGATATAAAAAAACTCATTGAAGTTTCTAATGAGTTTTATAAAGGAGTAAAGAACAAGCGAATTATTCTCAAAACAGCTGATACTGTTTATGCAATTTATGAAGATGATATTATATATTGTAAGTCTGATGGTAATTACACTACATTTTACACACTGCAACTTGAAAAAATAGTTATTTCTAAGCCTTTAAAACAGGTGGAGGAAATCCTATCAAAAAATGCATTTATTCGCTGTCATCAATCTTATATAGTTAATAAAAAACATGTGCTTAAATATAATAAAAATGGTGTTTTAATAGCTCATCTCGGACATAAAGTACCTGTATCTAGCAGAAGAAAGGATTACACTTTAAAAAAGATCTTTGAATAATACGAATTTGAAATATCATTATACGGAAATGAAATAAAGCTACACACTTATATAATTTATATTTTTTGAAAGCTTATTATAATTACTTTTATAATATTAATTCAAAATTTAAATTTTTTGCTATGAAATTATTATTATATGCTCCTATTATTGCTTGTTTGTTTTTAACCTCATGTGAAAAAGAAATTGAAGATTTAGAAATTGAAACTGCTTTAACTCAATCTTTAGAAGAAAGTAGATCACAAATCATTCAAGAGGTAAAAGGAGATGATACCAGAGGAATAACTCCCCCAACTGAAGAGGAAATATTTATTAATAAAATGGAATGGGCTTCCTTTATTACTGCTAAAATAATTTATAATTCAACTGAGTCAGAAAAAGCAGCAATTAGAAACCTGATTGTAAATCGAAAAATTGCTTTAGAAGATTTAATTGGTCCAAACACCCAACTACAGTCTTTCCATAATCTATTTTCTTTATACTTAAACGACTATCTTGAATCAATTAGTTGCCCTGGAGACGAAGAAGAAACTCCAAATAAATCATATATTGAAAATCCAACAAAAACGACTGAGATATTAATTGATGAATATCTAGACTATATGCTTAACCAAAACTGTGTAGAGTTGTACTTTCCAGTTGGTGTTTTATCTGGAGATAAAGATGTAATTAGTTTATCACATCCGCTAACTGAATATTATGGGAATTATGGTTATCAAAGACAAGGAGGATGTAATAGTACGTTTTTAGCCTATATTGTTTCAAACCATGTTTATATCCATAGGTTAGATTACACCTATATTATTGCAAGACCTGTAAGGAGAGAAATGCCTGGCGCCTGTCATTATTCTAAATATAATGGACTCGACTTTACTCAATTCTTAGGAGGTAATTTTTAAAATACGTTTATTAGTAGATATTAGAAACCTTTATTGCTAATTGCTTTAAAGGTTTTTTTAGTTTTTATTTTTCAAATTTTCACTTATTCACTACGTATTTGAAAAAGACAGTATCACATATGTATTTGCTATTGTAAAACTAATTTCTTTATTTCATTTTTACTTGAACAAATAACAACAAGTTGACTAGTAACCGTTAAACAATGGAAGATAAATTATACAACATCCTCGAAAAATTTATTTTAAACAATAATATTAAAATAAATCCAGAAGATTTTAAATTACAATTAATTAGTAATCCTAGTTTTCCAAGTGTTAAAGCAATTAGTGATACACTTGATTATTTTGGAATTGATAACATTGTTGCAAACGTACCTAAAGATACTTTGGAACAATTACCAGAATATTTTTTAGCGGTCATTTCTAAAGACTCAAATAAATCAATTACACAAGTACAACAACTAAACAATAAAATTAAATTATTTCATGAAAATGGTACAAAAGAGAAAATATCTATTTCTGATTTTAAAGATATATGGAATGGAACCATTATAGCTGTTGAAAAAAGCAATGAAACAAAAAACTTCGCTGGTTTTTCATTAAAAAAAACTATTTACCCAATAGCTATCGTAGCCTTAATTGCATCTATATACACTATATTAAAACTTGAAGTACCTGCCGTTTTTTATTTTATTTTTGCTTTAGTTGGATGTGCTCTAAGTTATTTAATTGTAAGAGAAAATTTAGGTTTAAAAAACAAATCGACTTCTAAAATATGCAACTCAGCTGAAAATAATACTAGCTGTAATGAAGTTATTAATTCTGAGAATAGTAAATTATTTGGAGTTATATCTTTAAGTGATGCTTCTATTACATTTTTTGTTTCTTTAGTTTCAATTATTGTAATTTTTGGGTTCGACCCAAATTATTTTGCAGCTATTTCTATTTTAAGTATTCCAATTATTGCTTACTCAGTATTCTCTCAAGCTTATATAATAAAAAAATGGTGCCCTTTATGTTTAGGCATTATAGGAGTAATGGTTGCTCAAATTATTATCACCATACCATTTTTAACTGCTTTTAATATTGATATTCCTTTTTTATTAAAAGGGGTTACATTGACTTTATCTTATTATCTACTTTGGATAAATATAAAGGCAATACTCCAAAAATCTATAAAACAAGAACAAACAGAAATTGATTTTTATAAATTTAAACGAAACGAAAATCTTTTTAATACGCTACTTGTAAAAGATAAGTTAATAAATCAAGATTCTCTTAATACAATAACTTTTGGCAATCCAAATGCACCTATTGAAATAACAAGTATTACCAATCCATTATGTGGGTTTTGCACAAAAGCTTTTGAAAGTTATGATTATCTACTAAATACTCTTGGAGATAAAATTAAACTCCATATCGTTTTTAATGTGTCTTCAGAGGATACAAAAAACCCAGCAACTCAAATATCTCAACGTATCATCGAGATTTATCAAATAAATAAAGAGGACGCTTATAAAGCTCTAAAAAAATGGTTTGAAATTAGAGCCATAGATAAATGGCAAGAAGCTTATAGTAAACCTACTATGCTTTCAAATTATGAGTCATTAAACTCTCATTATAACTGGTGTTTAGAAAATGATATTAATTACACTCCTGCCACTTTAATTGGAAACTACTTTTTTCCAAAAGAGTATGAGATAAAAGATCTTTCACTTTTTTTAGATTTTTTAATAGAGGTGCAAATTAAAAACAAACAAAAAGAGCCTAGCATACACTAGGCTCTAATAAACATTCATTCGCGATGAATAAAAGACACAAAAGTGAGTGTCTCTAAATGTTCACTACAAATTTAATTATTAAATATTTTAATTATGTTAAAAAACATTTTAAACTTAGAAGGTGCTCAACAATTGAGCAAAAAGGAACAATCTTCCATTAATGGAGGAGGAATTAACTGTAAAGGTTCCTCTGATTACAGAAGATGTAACGGGCTAGGATGGATTTGTTGTCATGAAGTTTGTGTAGAATATAATGGACCCAATACCTGTATCCAATAATACTCTCAAATTTTAAAGACAATCAACTAAATAAAAAGAGCCTAGTATAAACTAGGCTCTCTAAATAATCTTACAAAGACAAACACAAAAGTGAGTGTCTCTAGGTGTTCACTACAAATTTAATTATGTAAAAAAACATTTTAAACTTAGAAGGTGCTCAACTGTTGAGCAAAAATGAACAACAAAGTATTAATGGTGGAGGAAGATGGTGTCCTACTTATGAGCAGTGTGAATCTCGTTGTAATGGAGGTGTTAATGCTTATTGTAATAGTCCAATTGGAACTGATTGCTGGTATTGTATGGCAATCCAACAATAATAAGTATTAAAATCAGGCCTTAGGAAATCCTAAGGCTTGATTAATAGTCTTTTCTAAAACTATAAAAAACACCCTCGAGGCAGGATCTTATATGTTATAAATAGAAGTTCTTTTTTATTTTGACGTAGACTGTCGGTGAATTAAACCCGAAAAGCAATTAAATAAATTTTCGTTAAAACATTGATTAAATCATTCCCAAATTACAAACAAACAGAAGGCAAAGATTGTGGACCTACTTGTATTAAAATTATTGCCAAACATTACGGCAAAACTATTAATACACAACAACTTCGTGTTTTAAGCGAGACTACACGTGAGGGAAGTAGTTTGTTAGGTTTAAGTGAAGCTGTTGAATCTGTAAGTTTTCGGTCTTTAGGTATTAAACTATCTTTTAATAAACTTAAAGAAGCCCCATTACCTTGTATTGTTCACTGGAATAAAAACCATTATGTGGTGGTTTATAAAATTAAAAAAGGCATAGTTTATATCTCAGACCCAGCCCATGGTTTAATCACCTACACAAAAAAAGAATTTATAAAATTCTGGATTGGCAATAATGCTACCGATTCCACAGAAGAAGGCATTGTGTTATTCGTAGAACCTACTCCTCTATTTTATCAAGAGGAATTTGACAAGGATGAGAAATTTGGTTTTAGCTTTATTTTTAAATATTTATTTAAATACAAACGTTTTGTTGTTCAATTAATCATTGGCTTATTAGCCGGAAGTTTATTACAACTTATCTTTCCTTTTTTAACCCAATCTGTGGTAGATGTTGGTATAGCCAATCAAGACCTCAACTTTATTTATCTAATTTTATTTGCACAGTTGTTTCTTTTCTTTGGGAAAGCTTCCCTTGAGATTATTAGGTCTTGGATTTTACTTCATTTAAGTACTCGCATTAATATTTCATTAATTTCAGATTTCTTTATTAAATTAATGAAACTTCCCATCTCCTATTTCGATGTACGAATGACTGGAGATTTATTACAACGAATCAACGATCATAAGCGAATAGAGCGAATCTTAACCACATCGTCACTTACTATTTTATTTTCATTTTTTAACCTTATTATTTTTAGTCTAGTCCTTGGTTATTATAGTTTACAAATTTTTGGAGTATTTGTAATTGGATCGGTATTATATTTTGGTTGGGTCTTGTTCTTTTTTAAAAAAAGAAAGGAATTAGATTATAAACAGTTTTCAGAAGTAAGTCAGGAACAAAGTAAAGTTATTGAGCTTATTAATGGAATGCAAGAAATTAAACTCCACAATGCAGAAAGGCGCATGCGATGGAATTGGGAATACGTTCAAGCACGCTTATTTAAAGTTGCCACCAAATCTTTAGCATTAGAACAAACACAAAGTGTGGGATCTAATTTTATTAATGAACTCAAAAATATGTTCATCACTATATTATCTGCAAAATTGGTTATTGATGGAAACATAACTTTAGGTATGATGATGGCAATAAGTTATATCGTTGGACAATTAAATGGTCCTATCACTCAACTTATTAATTTTATGAGAGATGTACAAGATGCAAAAATATCTATTAACAGGCTTGGGGAAATCCATAATATGGAAAATGAAGAAAACCCAGAAGATGAAAAAGTAACCAACATTTCTGAAAATGCAGCCATTAGTTTAAAAAATATTTCATTTAGATACGTTGGAGGTTTAGAACTCGTAATTAAAGATTTGTCTCTTATCATTCCAGCGAACAAAATTACAGCAATTGTTGGTGTAAGTGGTAGTGGTAAAACAACCCTCATGAAATTATTACTTCGCTTCTATAATATTGACAAAGGAGAAATTATGGTCAACAACTTCAATATTAATAATATTTCACAAAAATCATGGAGAGATTACTGTGGAGTGGTCATGCAAGAAGGATATATATTTAACGATACAATAGCCAAAAATATTGGTGTAGGAGAAGATTTTGTAGACACTAAAAAACTGGCCCACGCGGTAGATGTAGCGAACATATCTGAATATATTGAAGGGTTACCACTTGGTTATAATACAAAAATTGGAGCAGAAGGGGTCGGTTTAAGTACCGGACAAAAACAACGATTATTAATAGCTAGAGCCGTTTATAAAAACCCTAAGCTTTTGTTTTTTGATGAAGCAACATCTGCTTTAGATGCAAATAATGAAAAAGTAATCATGGAAAAATTAGATTCTTTTTTTAAAAATAAAACTGCAGTCGTTATTGCGCATAGGTTAAGTACTGTAAAAAATGCTCATCAAATAGTTGTGTTAGATGGTGGGAAAATTGTTGAAATAGGAAATCATGAGGAGCTAATTCAACTAAAAGGAAACTATTACCATTTAGTAAAGAACCAATTAAATCTTGGTAAATAATTATGCCAAATAACAATCAAATAGAACTTAGAAGTGAAGAAGTACAAGAGATATTAACCTCCGTTCCCAATTGGATGATTCGTTGGGGGAACACCCTTATTTTAATCATTATTTTTATTCTTTTAGCAATAACTTGGTTTGTAAAATATCCTGACAAAATAAATGCCTCGGCAATGGTTACAACTCAGATTCCTCCCCAAAAAGAAATTGCTGCTATTTCTGGAAATATAGATACTATTTTTGTGGCTGATAACCAAAAAGTAAATATAAATTCGCCACTGGCAATTATAGAAAATTCTGCAAATTATAAAGATGTTTTTTATTTAAAATCTATAATAGACACCCTTAAATTTACCAACAAAAACTTTGTGTTCCCCATTGATGAAATTCCAATTTTATTTCTAGGTGATATTGATACGGATTATGCTCTTTTTGAAAATAGTTATCTACAGTACCAATTAAACAAACAATTACAGCCTTTCTCTAATGATATTAATAAAAATAAAATTACAATTGCAGAATTAAAGACAAGATTAAGATCTCTCCAATCACAAAAGAAAATAAATAAAGCTGAATTAGATTTTCAAGAAAATAATTTAAAGAGATATGAGATTCTTTATAATAAAGGAGTGGTTTCCCTTCAAGATTATGAAGCAAAACAAACTTCATTTTTACAAGCTCAAAGAAGTTATTCAAATATTGATGCTTCAATATCCCAGTTAAGAGAGTCAATAAGTAATGCAAAAAACACTTCAAGCGGTACTTTAATATCCCAAACAAAAGAAGAAATTAGTCTATTAAAAAATGTTATTCAATCTTATAATCAATTAAAAAGGTCTTTAAAAAATTGGGAATCTCTTTATTTATTAAGCTCTAAAATTAAAGGAAAAGTTTCTTTTTTAAATATTTGGAACAAAAACCAAGCAGTAAAACAAGGAGAATTGGTTTTTACAATAATCCCAGAAAATAATTCAGAATATATCGCAAAACTAAAAACGCCCGCTCAAAATTCTGGTAAAATAAAATTAGGGCAAATTGTAAATATTAAACTTGAAAATTACCCAGATACAGAGTATGGATCATTAAAAGGTAAGATTAAATCAATTTCTCAAATACCAGATTCTAAAGGCTATTATTTAATAGATGTTACATTACCTTCAAAATTAATTACTTCATATAATAAAGAAATTCCTTTTAAGCAAGAAATGAGAGGTTCTGCAGAAATTATCACTGAAGATCTTAGACTTATGGAACGATTCTTTTATCGGTTATTAAATACCTTTAAGAACTAATCCTTCACATCCAAAGCATCTCTTAAAGCATTTCCTATCAGCATAAAAGCAGTTACCAAACTCATAATTGCCAGCCCAGGAATTAATGCTAAATAAGGTTTTCCTAAAATTATATAGGAATAATGATCTTTAATAATTCCGCCCCAACTTGGCATAGGAGGTTGTGCTCCAATCCCTAAAAAGCTAAGTCCGCTTTCAATTAAAATAGCTCCTGCAAAATTTGCTGCAGAAATTATAATTACAGGTGCCATACTATTGGGTAAAATATGTTTGGTAATTATTCTAAAATCATTGTAACCCAAAGCTTTCGCCGCTGTAACGTATTGCATCTGTTTCACCCCCATTACTTGTCCTCTAACTACACGAGCAACTTCTACCCACATCGTAAGTCCTACGGCAATAAAAACTTGCCAAAAACCTTTTCCTAAAGCTAGGGTAATTGCAATGACTAAAAGTAAGGTTGGTATGGACCAAGTAACATTGATAAGCCACATAATTACAGCATCAACTTTACCTCCAAAATAACCAGCAATAGCTCCCAAAGAAATACCAATTATTAACGAAATAATTACAGCAACAAAACCAATAGAAAGAGATATTCTAATTCCAATAAGCATTCTGCTAAGCAAATCTCTACCGTATTTATCGGTGCCGAGATAGAATTTTTTTTCTGAAATATAACGCTTTGGAACCTCCTTTATCGAAGAAAGATTAGGAAATTTAGAAAGTGAATATTCTTTTTGAAGTCCATCGTTTCCATCGACAGTATATTCGGTAATTTGAAGCTTTTCTCCTTCCATTTTATAATTGGAAATAGGTATTTCTGTATTTGCAGATTTCTTTCCGAAGAACATAACTGAAAGAGGGTTCTGTACAACTTCTCCAGAAGGAATTGTAAGCATCATCACACTAAATCCGGGCGATTTGGAATGAATAGACAAATGCATCTGATTGGCATTTTGAGAATTATCGGGAGCCAATACATAAGCAAAAATTGCCACTAAAATACTAAGGAGTATAAAAGCAAAACTAAAAACGCCCCAACCGTTTTTATTAAACTTCTGGAGCGTTAATTTTGTTAATGATGTTGATTGGTTTTTCACATGATAAAATTAATCATTCTTTTTAATTAACCTAGTTCTTAACTTTCGCAAATTTAGAATTTTTTATGTTGCTAATGTGTAAGTCTTCCAAGACATTCACCGCCTCTTCAACATAAATATCTTTGCTTAATGATTTATGCCATCTTTTACGTTTTTGAGTAAGTGTAGTGTCTTGTTTCATTAGTTTTATTTCATAAGGAAGTGACTCATAACTTAAATGATTATCGTATTCGTCAATCGCTTCAAATTTTTTGGTTTCTTCTTTGCGTTTTTCAATTTCTGCTTTATAATAGGTATAATTTAATGTAACAATGTTTTCATCACGGCGTTCTTTAATCCACTTGGCATTTTCATCAATTAAACGTAATTGTTCGCTTTTAGCCATTCGTTTGTTTGATTTTTTTATGGTTTCTTCATAATCTATATATCCAGTCCAAACATCGTAATTGGCAGCATCAATTTTATCATAAGGCAAAGGGTTGTCATAATCTCGTTCGCCAATATCTATATAACTATAACGATCTGGCATTATCACATCGCTTTTTACACCTTCTAATTGAGTAGATCCTCCATTTACTCTATAAAATTTTTGAGTGGTTAGCTTTAAAGCTCCCATATCTCCCATATCGTTTTTACGAAGCCATTGGTTTAAATCTAATAAATTCTGAACCGTTCCTTTTCCGTAAGTTTGTTTGCTTCCGATAATAATTGCTCTTTTATAATCTTGCATTGCGGCTGCTAAAATTTCGGAAGCTGAAGCAGAAAGTTCATTCACTAAAATAACTAAAGGACCATCCCATTCTATTCCTTTATCACGATCTTTTAACACTTCTTTTTTACTTCCTGAGGAAGCCACTTGTACTACTGGTCCTTCTTTAATAAAAAGACCTGCCATATCTACGGCTGTTTTTAAAGACCCACCACCATTATTTCTAAGATCTATAATTAAACCTTCCATTCCTTCTTTTTTTAAACGGGCAATTTCTTTTTTTACATCGCTTGCTGCGTTTCGTTCTTTATAATCATTCATATCAAAATAAAACTGAGGAAGATTAATTAACCCAAAGTTTTTTCCGTCTTTTTTTATTAATGTAGTTTTCGCATAAGTTTCTTCCAGTTCTACCACATCACGAGTTATGGTTTCGTTTTCTATAGTTCCATCAACACGTTTAATAGTTAAAGTTACTTTGGTTCCTTTAGGGCCTTTAATTAACTTTACAGCGTCATCAAGTCGCATTCCTACTACACTTACAGCCTTGTCTTCATCCTCTTGCTTTACTTTCATTATCATATCACCAACTTCAATATGCTCTCCTCGCCAAGCGGGACCTCCACTAATAACTTCTACAATTTTAATGTAGTCATTTTTTTTCTGAAGTCTTGCACCTATTCCTTCTAACTTTCCAGACATTTGTAAATCGAAACGGTCTCTTTCGGTGGGTGCAAAATAATTAGTATGAGGATCAAATTCTTCAACAATTATATTTAAAAATATTGAAAAATAATCTTTGCGTTCCAAATCATCAACAAAATCAAAATATTCATCTAAAGATTTTTTTGAACTTTCTCTAGAATCTATTTCTAATTCCGATAAACTTTTTGGTTCTTTTAATTCTGAACTATTTTTTTCGTCATCGAATGCTTTATCTTTATTGGTTTTAAATACATTTCCATTTTCTTCAATTAAATCGTAATAATTGGTTAGGGTAGTAAATTTTAACTGCTTTCTCCAACGTTCTTTTAATTCTTTTTTTGAAGTTGCATAAGGAATATCTTCATAATCTACATTAATGGTTTCGTCTAAATAATAATCAAAAGGGACTTCTAAAACTTTAGGATAAATTTTCTTTACATCTTCTAAACGTTCTTTGTAACGACTATAAACCAAATTGAAAAAAGACAGATCTTTTATTTTTATTTGATTATCAATATCATATTGATATTTACTAAACTCTTTAATATCTGAAGCGAGGAAGTATCTTTTTAATGGATCCATTCCTTCTATAAATTTTTTATAAATATTACTTGAAAATTCATCGTTCATTTCTTTAGGCTCATAATGGCCTTTTTGTAAAACGAAAGTAATTAAATCGATGAGCAGTTTATCTTTATCTGGGTCGTCAAACTCCTTAGTTGTAAAACTACAAGATGCAACTGAAACTGCAATTGCAAGGAATAAAACTTTAAAATTCTTTTTCAAAACCTTCATATTCTTCTTTTTTATAATGAGGACTAATTTATATAAAATTTCGTGCCAACAAACCAAAAAAGCTACTAATTTTTTGTTAAACCAAATATTTACAATCCTTCTTTATGGAAAGCATCATTAAAAATATTAATTATGTACTTTAGCTTTCTGAAAAAAAATGATAAAATGCCTTCAAAAAAACCTCTTATTTTAATTACTAATGACGATGGAATTCACGCTCCAGGCATTAGAGCATTAATAGAAATAATGAATGCTTTTGGCGAAGTTTACGTAGTGGCTCCCGATGCTCCACAAAGTGGAATGGGCCACGCAATTACCATTAACGACACACTTTACTGCGAACCAATTAAGGTAGCAAAAGATGAGCCTCAAACCGAATATAGTTGCAGTGGAACTCCCGCAGATTGTGTGAAAATTGCCGTAAACGAAATATTAAAACGCAAACCTGATTTATGTGTTAGCGGAATTAACCACGGAAGTAATTCGTCTATCAACGTAATTTATTCTGGAACCATGAGTGCGGCGGTAGAAGCAGGAACACAAGGAATTCCGTCTATCGGATTTTCTTTATTGGATTACTCTTTGGAAGCTGATTTTGAACCTTCAAAAAAGTTTATAAAAAATATTGTCTCAGAATGCCTTGAAAATGGACTTCCAAAAGGAGTGGTTTTAAATGTAAATATTCCAAAACTTCCAGAAAAAGACATCAAAGGAATTAAAGTTTGCCGACAAGCAAATGGGTATTGGTCTGAAGAATTTGACAAACGCACTAACCCTCTTGGAAGAGATTATTATTGGTTAACAGGTAAATTTATCAACGAAGACAAAGGGCAAGATACCGACGAATGGGCTTTAGAAAACGGCTATATTTCGGTGGTTCCTATTCAGTTTGATTTAACAGCACACCAAGCTATAAAAGAGATTAACGAATGGACTCTATAAAAAAAGAAGTCTTTATTGGCTTACTTATTGGACTTATTGGAAACATTACAGGAAGTTATTTGTACATTTATTTTTTTTCAGATTATAGTTTAGAAGAAACTATTAAAAATGCCTTACTACAAGATGTTTTTGGAAACATCATCGCACTTGGAGCCATTTTAAATTTGTTTGTTTTCTTTATATTTTTAAAGAAAAATCAATTTTACAGAGCAAGAGGTGTTGTTTTAGCAACGGTGGTTGCGGCAATAATTATATTGGTTACTAAGTTTTATTAATAATGAATTTTATTTTGTTAAATACGCAATTTTGGTGTAATTTTGCACCAAACAAGTAATTATGGCTAGACAAAGTATTTCTCTTACACAACCAAATGACGAATGGTTAAAATCGCAAGTCAGCAATAAAGAATATTCTAGCAAGAGTGAACTTGTAAACGATTTAATACGGCAAGCTAGAAACCAACAAAGACAAATTGATTGGATTACCACTAAATTGGAAAGAGCTGAAAAAAGTGGGTTTACCAATGATAGTAAAGCACAAATTCTAGCCGAATCAAAATCTTTACTTAATGGCTAATTACAAAATTAGTAAAGTAGCTAAAGAAGATTTAATTAGAATTCATCATTACGGAGTCAAAAAATTTAGAATGACACAAGCTGACCGATATTTTGAAACTTTTTTTGAGTATTTTAAAAATATCGCTCAGCAACCTTACTCATTTGAATCTGTTGATTATTTAAAACCTGACTATAGACGTTGCGTTTGTGGGTCTGATAGTATTTATTACAAAATAAATAATGAGATTGTTGAAATAATGACTATAATTGGAAGACAAGATTTAAAAAATATATAATAAACTTAAAGTGAAAAAGCTAAAAGCATATAGCCTTAAGCCATTAAAATGAAATACTACATCATAGCAGGAGAAGCTTCGGGCGATTTACACGGAGCCAATTTAATGAAGGCGCTTTATCAAAAAGATAAAAATGCCAATATTCGTTATTGGGGTGGTGATTTAATGGAAAAAGTAGGCGGAAAATTGGTAAAACATTATCGAGATTTAGCTTTTATGGGTTTTATTGAAGTGCTTTTTAACCTACGCACCATTTTTAGAAATATTTCATTTTGTAAAGAAGATATTGAAAGTTTTAATCCAGATGTTATTATTTTTATTGACTACCCTGGCTTTAATATGCGTATTGCCAAATGGGCAAAACAAAAAGGTTTTAAAACACATTATTATATCTCGCCTCAAATTTGGGCTTGGAAAGAAGGCAGAATCAAAGCCATTAAACGCGATGTAGATACTATGTATGTAATACTTCCTTTTGAAAAAAGTTTTTACGAAGACAAACATCAATTTCCAGTACATTTTGTAGGACATCCATTAATTGATGAAATTGCTCACAGAAATCAGGTAGATTCCGATAAATTTAGAAAAGAAAATGGTTTGGATGATCGCCCTATTATTGCTTTACTACCCGGAAGTAGAAAGCAAGAAATTTCGAAAATGCTGGAGGTTATGCTGAGTATAGTTGGCGATTATTCCGATTATCAATTTGTGATTGCTGGAGCTCCAAGTCAGGAAGAAAGTTTTTATCAGCCATTTATAAAAGTACCAAATGTTCATTTATTGTTGAATAAAACCTACGATTTATTAAGCCTTTCAAATGCCGCTTTGGTAACTTCGGGGACTGCCACATTAGAAACTGCTTTGTTTAAAGTCCCACAAGTGGTTTGTTATTCTGGAAACAGAATTTCCTACGAAATTGCCAAACGTATTATTAAACTGAAATACATTTCGCTAGTTAATTTAATTTTAGATAAAGAAGTAGTTACAGAATTAATTCAAACAGAATTCAACAAAAAGCGATTAAAAGAAGAATTGGATAAAATTTTGGATGAATATAACCGTGCTGTTTTGTTTTTGGAATATTACGATTTAGAACAAAAATTAGGAGGTGTTGGTGCTAGTGAGAAAACGGCTGGATTGATTGTGGAAGCTATAAAGAACAAAGACCATTTCGTTTAAAGCCAAAAGTATAATATAGGTTTCGACTACGCTCAACCAGACAAATTAATAAAAATGAAAAAATATTTCCTACTTATTTTACTTTCAATATTTTTAGTTTCTTGTGGAAGTTCAAAAAAGTCAACTTCAAGTCGTACTAAACCACATACGACTACTTCTAAAAAAACGGCTTCAAAATCCACTAAAAAGTCTTCAGAAAAAACAGCAAAAACTTCTGGAAATAAAACCAGTTCAAACATTATTAAAACTGCAAAAACTTTTGAAGGCACCAAATACAAGTTTGGAGGAACCACCAAAAAGGGGATGGATTGCTCTGGATTGGTTTATGTAGCATACGGAAATGAAGGAATTAAATTACCACGAGTTTCCAGAGATATGGCAAAACAAGGAAAGGCAGTTTCCTTAAAAAAAGTTGAAGAAGGAGATTTGCTTTTCTTTAAAACGGGCAAATCTAAAAACCGAGTGAACCATGTGGGTATGGTAACTAAAGTGAAAAAGGGAGAGGTTTTTTTTATTCATGCTAGTATCACAAAAGGTGTAATTAACTCTTCATTAAACGAAAGTTACTGGAAAAAAACTTTTGTGGAAGCTCGGAGAGTTCTTTAGTTTCAAATTATTTCATATATTTATAGCACTCCTCAATTGATTTTAAGCAAGTCTTAAAATTCAATTAAATGAAGTTTGTCAACTTTGCAGTAGTTAAATTTTCCTTCCTTTTAACGTTGGGAATTCTTGTGGCTTATTTTTCTCAAACCACTTCTAATCTTTGGTTTTATGTTTTTGGGATTGCAATAATCTTATTATTTGTTTCTTGGTTAATAGCCAGAAAACAATTGTTTCAAGATGTTTATTTTGGTTTGCTTACTTATTTGTGTTTTTTTTTATTAGGTGTTGTTTCTTATCAAATTAGGTTGCCTGAATTTCAAAAAACTCATTATTCACAATCGATAACACCAAATTCCGAAGATAATTTCTTTCAGTTAAAAATTAAAGAAGTTTTAAAAACTGACAATTATAATCGCAAGTATATAGCTGAAGTTATTGCAGTTAATCAATTGGATAGCAAGGGTGAACTTCTTTTAAATATTAAAAAGGATTCGTTAAAATCTTCTTTAACTATTGATGATGTAGTTCTCGTTTCGTCTCATCTAACTCCAATAAACTCACCTTTAAATCCGCATCAGTTTAATTATGCGAAGTATATGAAAAACTTAGGTGTTAATCATCAATTACGAATCTCTAATAATGAAATATTAAGCAAAATTAATGGGAAATCTACCCTTAGAGGAACCGCAGAAAAAGCAAGAAACCTCGTCATAAACAAACTAAAGGAAAGCCCTATAACTCCCGACGAACTATCCATTATTCAAGCTTTAATTTTAGGACAACGGAAAGATATAAGTAAAGAAATGTACCACGATTATGCTGCAGCTGGTGCTATTCATATTTTAGCTGTTTCGGGATTGCATGTTGGAATTGTGTTTTTTATACTTCAGTTTTTATTAAGTCCATTAAAATATTTTAGAAAAGGAAAGATTGTAATTCCTATTATTATTGTTATTTGTCTTTGGGGATTTGCTTTTATTACGGGTTTAACTCCATCGGTAGTAAGGGCAGTAACGATGTTTTCGTTTTTTGCATTTGCAAAGATGATTAATAGAGAGACCAACTCGATAAACACGATGTTTCTTTCGTATTTTGTTTTGCTTTTAATTAACCCAATGTGGTTGTTTCATGTTGGATTTCAGCTTAGTTATTTGGCGGTTTTCTTTATACTTTGGATAGTTCCTATGTTTAACAAGTTGTATTATCCAACCAATTTTTTTCTGAAAAGAATTTGGGGAGTTATCATTGTTACCATCGCTGCACAAATTGGAATTATTCCTTTGAGTTTGTATTATTTTCATCAGTTTCCAGGCTTGTTTTTTCTAACTAATATTGTGATTCTTCCCTTTTTAGGAATTGTCTTGGGCTTTGGGATTTTTGTTATTATTCTCGCTTTATTAAACTTTCTCCCAGATTGGATCGCTATTGCTTTTAACTATATTATTAAAGGGTTAAACTGGTTTGTAAATTGGATTGCTCATCAAGATTCGTTTTTAATTGAAGACATTCATTTTACTTCAGAAAAAGCAATTTTTAGTTATGTGTTTATCATTTTAACTTTGCTTATTTGGAAGAATAAAAAGCCGAAATATATACTTTACAGTTTAACGTGTCTTGCTATTTTAATGGGTGTTTTTGTATTTGATAAAATAGTGAATTCTAAAAATGAATTGATTGTTTTTCAGAAAAGCAGACAGACATTAATTGGATACAAACATGGGAATGAACTTCAATTATTTAGAAGTGATACCACTCAATTCTTCAAGAAGAAATATCCTATAAATGGATACCGAATTGCAAATGGGATTAATAATTATTCAGAAAAGAAGCTGCCTAAAATTGTAACTTATAATGATAGAAATATTTTAATTTTAGATAGTCTTGGAGTGTATCCTAAAAATTATGAAATAGATGTTGTACTTCTGTCTTTAAGTCCGAAAGTGAATTTAGAACGGTTAATTGATAGTCTTCAACCAAAATTAATTATTGCCGATGGAAACAATTATACTTCCTATATAAAACGTTGGAAAAAAACGTGTGAAGAAAAAATGCTTACTTTTTATTATACTGGAAAAGATGGAGCTTTTGTTTTAAATTCCAACAAGTACTTTTGAGGTTTTGGGTTTAAAATTTTATTTAAAAGTACCTTTAAAATTTTCTTGATATTTTTGCCAAGACTCCATATCTGTAAGTTGAAGATAATCGTTGTTAGCTACCATTTTTAGATAAATTTCCAATTCTTGTGGAGTTTTATAACCTACAATAGTTTGAATAACATCTCCATTCTCTTTAAAAAACACCATACTAGGATAAGCATTTATTTTTAAGGCATGAGCCAAAAAATGTTGAGAGTTTCTACCTTTTCTACCTTCCTGATAATTTGGGTTAGTATAAGTAAAATCTTGATAAGTGATTTCTTCTGTACCCTCTGCATTAAATTTTACAGCATAATAATTTTCATTAATAAATTTAACAACATCTTTATTATGGAAGGTTCTTTTATCTAATAATTTACAAGGACCACACCAATTGGTATAAACATCCATAAATATTTTTTTGGGATATTCTTTTTGGGCAGCCAAAGCTTCCGTCATTGACATCCAATTAATTTTATTTTGAGCATAAGTTGTTGTAAATCCTATTAAAACAAATGCTAATAGTAGTATGTTTTTCATAACCAATCTTTATTTCTATTTAAAAAAAACGCCCCCAAAGGAGCGTTTATTGTTTTATTTGTCGTTTTATGTTAATTTATTTTACACCGTGCATTAGTTTTTTAAACAATGGTGATAAAAGCATGGCAATCACACCAACTCCAATGGGAATTAAAGTAAAAATTAAGAAGAACCTAGACATAGAATATTCTGCTGTAATTTCATCAATCATTCCTCCCATAGTTCCTGCAAGTTTATTTCCAATTGCAATAGCTATATACCAAACTCCAAACATCATGGCTATCATTCTTCCAGGAACCAATTTACTCACATAAGATAATCCTACTGGAGACAAACACAATTCGCCCAAAGTATGTAATAAATAAGCAAAAACTAACCACATAATGCTAACCGTAGCTGTCATAGCTCCTTGTGGTATATCCTTTGAACCAAAAGCTAAAAACCCAAATCCTATGCCTAATAATACTAAACCTAAACCGTATTTTACTGCAGCACTGGGATTGTATTTACTTTCCCACCATTTTGAAAATAACGGAGCAAATGCTATGATGTATAAGGAATTTAGAATATTGAACCAAGTTGCGGGAATTTCTGTTTTATCTTGAATAAATTCTTTATAAAGCAACCATAATACAATAGCCCAAATTATAATAAAACTACTAGCTAAAATATTATTTGAAAGAGGGATTAATTTATGAGAAGCTTTGTATAATTTTAATAAAACCCAAGAAATAATAGCAAGTGGAACTAAATATATTAAAGTATTGATGACTTTAAAAATGATTGCTGCGTTATCTACAAGCACTCTATTGGTATAATCTTTGGCAAAAATATTCATAGACCCTCCTGCTTGTTCAAAAGAAGCCCAAAAGAAAACTGTAAAGAATGCAAATAATGCCACTGCAATCATTCTATCTCTAACTACTTTTCCATAGCGTCCTATTCTTGAAACAATTAAAATAATAAAAGCAATTAGTCCAATTAAAATAACAAGATTTTGACCTGATAATTCTCCTATACCAGGAACGTTTACCGAAAATGGAAAAAGATTAATAGGTGTTAATCCTTTCATTTTTGATATTTCGTATAAAGGGTCGTTAATTACATATAAAACTCCTGCCAAACCACTTAAATACATCAACACTTTATCAACCATAGTAAAATGGTTTAAACCTGTTTCTCCTTCTTCTAAAATAGTAGTTGGGTTAACTTCGCCTTCAGCAAATTCTTTTTTTGGTTTATCTCCAATATGTCCAAATAAAGGTTGTGCAAAATAAAACTGCAACATACCCAAAAACATAAAAACACCTGCTAATCCAAAGCCCCAAGACCATCCATATTTTTCACCAAGAGTTCCACATAAAAGTATTCCTAAAAATGCACCTGCATTAACTCCCATGTAAAACAAAGTATAAGCTCCATCTTTTTTTTCTGGATGATCTTTATACATATGAGAAATTATAGAAGTCATATTAGGTTTAAATAATCCGTTTCCAATAATCAAACAAAAAATTCCTAAGTATAAAAAAGTCTCTGTTTCAAAAGACATAAATAAATGACCTAAAGTCATGATAATTGCACCATAAACCACAGCCATTTTATAGCCTATTTTGTTATCTGCAAGCCAACCTCCAATAATTGGTGTTATATAAACCAAGGCGGTGTAAGTACCATAAAGAGCCAATGCAGCTTTACGATCCCAGGCCCAACCTGGATTAAAACCAGTTAGAGCCGAAGTTAAAAATAGCACTAATAAAACTCGCATTCCATAATAGGAAAACCGTTCCCACATTTCTGTAAAAAACAGCACAAACAGACCTGCTGGATGTCCTAATACATTTGATTTAAAAAAATCGGTAGAAGTAGTATTCATAAATTTTAATTTTAATTTTAATTTTATAAATGGAAAAACCTCACATAATTGTAAGGCTTAAATGGTTATATTTTAATTTTCTTCTGCTAAATCAAATCCTTCAGCTTCGTGCATTTCTATTTCGTTGTCTTCTGCTCCGTGGGTAAGTTTTTTTAATGGTTTTAATAATAAGATTATTAATAATCCAAAACCTAATGTTAAATAGAAAATAAACATAAAAATACTGTATTCTTTTGCATTTTGAATTTCATCAATAACAAATTTACCTTCATAATTTTTTCCATCACCTTTATTTTCTACTATTTTTTTCGCTTCAAAATCTTTTTCAAAATTTAATTTTGCATGCAATGGATTTTCTTTTGTTGCTTTATGCTCTTTTAAAACATTAACAATATCGTATTTAACTTGTTCTGAAGATTTTGTATCAGATTTAATAATAGAAAACATATTGTTAATTGGTTCTTTCGTGTTGTATTCTAAAGCTACAAAATTATTCTCATCAAGATACAAATCTGATTTTAAAGTAAATGAATTATCTTTAGCTATTAGAGTATCTATTCTATGATATTTTTTTAATTGATCTGGTGAAGCATTAAGTACAATTTTAACTGGTTCCTCTTGCGACGCTTCTCCGATAGAACCTGCTAATTTATTCCCAAGACCTGTTGCTGCAAAATAAACTCCCATCATAATTGATGCGTATTTTACTGGAGCTAACTTAGTAATAAAGGATAAGGCGGTTGGAGATGCACATAATTCTCCAATAGTATGTAATAAATAGGCTCCTGTTAACCACCAAAAACTAGCTTTCCCAAACACTTCACTACTAGCTTCCCTAGATGCAAAACCCATTAAAAGAAATCCAGCACCCATAATAATAGTACCTATTCCCATTTTCAGTAATGTTGAAGTTTCTTTTCCTTTACTTTTACGTAATGCCCAAAATGAAGCAACCAATGTTCCGAACAAAATAATAAAAAAGGCATTAAAAGATTGAAACCACGATGCAGGCATTTCCCAACCAAATAATACACGATTTACTTTTTCTTTGGCGTAAATACTTAACAACCCTCCTGCTTGTTCGAAAGCACCCCAAAACACAATAATAATTAAGAATGAAATTAACAGTACTATTACTCTGTCTTTTTCTATTTTTGTAAGTGGTTTTTTACTAATTTCTTTGCCTTGATTGCTTTTAGTATCTCCAATAAAATTTCCTACTTCTGTAAGGTATTTTTGACCCCAGGTATAAACTACTAGACCAAACAACATTCCTATTCCTGCTAGTCCAAAACCATAATGCCAACCAATTTCTTCTCCTACATAACCCACAACTAAAGCCGATAAGAATGCTCCTACATTAATTCCAATATAAAAAATTGTAAACCCTTTATCTCTTCTTAAATCTCCTTGCTTATATAGTCCTCCAACCATAGTAGATATGTTTGGTTTTAACATTCCTACTCCAAAAATAATTAAAGATAATCCTCCATAAAAAGCCCATTGTTGTTCAAAAGCCAATAAACCATGTCCTGCAACTAAAATTATTGCTCCATATAATACAGATTTTTTTTGTCCTAAAAGTTTATCTGCAATAATCCCTCCAGGTATAGACATCACATATACTAACATTGTGTACCAACCGTAAAGCTCTAAAGCACTTGCCTTGGTCCACCCTAAACCACCATCACTCATTGATGAAGCAATATATAAAACCAAAATCGCACGCATTCCATAATAAGAAAAACGTTCCCACATTTCAGTAAAAAACAAAACAAACAATCCTATTGGATGTCCAAATAATTCTCTTTGATGTGGTTGAAGTGTAGATGTTGACATATTTTTATTATTTATTGTTATTGGTTATTGTTATTCTTTTATTTCTTATTAATTTTTTGAAGCTGTTGAACATCAAGCAAATCTTTAGGTCTATTAGCTTTTATTTTACTTGTTATTAAATCGTCATAAGATAATACTCTCCATTCTATATTTTTATCTTTTAAAGTCACTTTTTTACATTCGTTATAAGCTTTTTCAAAAGTTTTATTCACCAAAAAATTTGTTATTAACTCTAAATCTAAATCTAAAGGTGAAAATTTTACTGATATGTTTTGTAACTTGTCTTCAACTTTTTTGGGGAATTTTTGTATTTCATATCCCATTTCATTAAAAACTTTTATTAGTTTAACAAAGTTTTCCTCTGTTGTTTCTATCCAAAAATCAACATCTGCACTATGTCTTTGGTAGCCATGAAAATTTACAGCACCACCACCAACTAAAATCATCTTAACCTTAAAGTTATTTGCTAACCTTATAAAAGACTCTATTTTATCATTCCATTTCATGAATCACTCAAATCTATAACAAAATTTTCGGTTTTTATCTTTTTTATTTTTGTTGGAAACAACTCGACGATTCTTTCAGATAGTTCTAAAAACCTACTTATTCTTTCAGCACCAGAAAGACTTAAAAACTCGGCTTCGCGTTTTTTATTGCTTTCTTCTTTGGTCTGAAATGTAATCTTCATTTTATTATTTTACTTTAATCATCTTCAGGCTCTCCTAAAGTTTCTCTAACAAAATTCGTCATTTTTGTATATAAATGCAATCTGGTATTTCCGCCATAAATCCCGTGATTCTTGTCGGGATATATTGCCCAATCAAATTGCTTATTGGCTTGTATCAAAGCTTCCGAAAGTCGTAAAGTGTTTTGTAAATGTACATTATCATCAGCTCCTCCGTGTACCAATAAAAAATCGCCTTTTAGCAAACTTGCGTAAGTAATGGGCGAATTATTATCATATCCAGAAGCGTTTTCTTGTGGTGTGTGCATATACCTTTCTGTGTAAATGGTATCGTAAAAACGCCAGCTACTTACAGGTGCTACAGCGATTGCCATAGAGAAAGTGTCGTTTCCTTGAAATAAACAATTAGACGACATAAAACCACCAAAGCTCCATCCCCAAATTCCAATTCGGTTGGCATCTATATAAGGTAATTCTCCCATCTTTTTTGCAATGGTTATTTGGTCTTCTACTTCGTATTTACCCAATTCTAACTGAGTTACTTTTTTAAAATCCCTTCCTTTGTAACCGGTACCTCTTCCGTCCACACAAATGACAATATACCCTTCTTGTGCTAACATTTGATGCCAATAATCGTTTCCGCCATTCCAACGGTTAGCCACTTGTTGCGAACCTGGTCCAGAATATTGGTACATAAATAAAGGATACTCTTTATTCTCATCAAAATCCAAAGGTTTGATGGTGTACATATTTAAATCGTTTCCGTTTATGGAAATAGTTCCAAACTCTTTTGGAGACATTTTATAACCCTTCAACTTTGCTAATAAAGCATTGTTGTTTTTAATTTCTCGTACAACTTTTCCTGTTTTAGCATCGTTCAAAGTATAAACATAAGGAGTGGTTGCGCTTGAAAAAGTATTGATGTAATAAGTGAAATCGGCACTAAAATCGGCATCATTACTTCCTGTATTTTTGGACAATCTAATCTTGTTGGTTCCCTGAATTGAAACAGAATAAACATCTCGATTAATATTTCCGTTTTCGGTAGATTGGTAATAAATCATTGCAGATTTTGGATCGAAACCATAGTATTTTGTTACTTCCCAATTACCTTTGGTAAGTTGTTTTTCATTTTTACCATTTTTGTCATAGAGGTATAAATGGTTCCAACCGCTTTTCTCGCTAGACCAAATAAAACTGTTGTTATTTAAAAAAGTAAGATCGTCTTTTACATCTACATAAGCCTTATCTGTTTCTTTATGAAGTAAGGACGTTGCATTGTTTTTTGAAGCATCCACCAAAATTAAATCCAATACGTTTTGATGACGATTTAATAACTGAACACTTAATAAGGAAGCATCCTGAGTCCACATAATTCTTGGAATATAATAATTTTCAAACCCCGAAATATCTACCTCAGTAGTTTTTTCTGAAGCCAAATCGTAAATATGTAAGGATACCTTAGAGTTGTTTTCTCCTGCTTTTGGATATTTAAAAACTTGATGTTCTGGATATAATGATTCGCCCATAATATCCATAGAATATTCTGGAACTTGGGTTTCATCAAAACGAATGTAAGCAATTTTATCGCCTGTTTTATTCCAATCGAAAGCTCTTACAAAAGCAAACTCTTCTTCGTAAACCCAATCGGTAATTCCGTTAATAATGCTGTTTTTTTTGCCGTCTGTGGTTATTTGTTGGGTAGTTTCTGAAGTTAAATCTTTTATATAAAGATTGTTTTCAAAACCATAGGCAACTTTAGATCCGTCTTTACTAAAAGTAGGTTCTTGAATCTGATTTTCGGAAACCAAACTCAATTTTTTTGTGTTTAAATCATATACATAATAAGTCCCTACAGAAGAATGACGGTAAATTTGTTTCAGCTTTGTTGCCAATAATATTTTACTTTCATCTTCGCTAAATTCATACGAAATTATATAATTTATTCCTGCTAAATCGTTGGAGCTTACCAAGGTTTTCACCTTATTCCCACTTACATAATCATATACATCAATAGTAGAAGCTTTTGTCGTTCTATCGTAATTTTGAACAATATATTCTTTGCCATTTTTTAACGATTGAAAAGATCCAAGATAGTCCGTACGAAAGGCACCACCAGTAATTTCTTCTAAGGTAAATGATTTATTTTGAGCAGATAGTGATGAAAATGCAACTATAAATAGAAGCAATAAACTTTTGGGAAGTAATTTATACAAAGCTATTTGTTTTTTGATATGCCAAGTTTACTAATTTTTAACGAATTTATCACTTTTTTTTTTGTTAAAAAGCAGCTTTTTGTATTCCTAATTCAATAATCGGGATGATTTTAAATACTATATTTGTTTTTTAAAATATCCTGCTATGATGGAGTTAATAACTGGGTTTTCAAAAAAATCCAAGGAAGAAAAAATAAAATGGTTGGTAGCTACACATTTGGAAAACAATCCAGAGGTAACTAAAACACTTCAACAATATTGGAACGATGATAAAGAGCTTCAAAAACTCCACGATGGTTTTATTGAAAATACGATAAGCAACTACTATTTACCTTTTGCAATAGCACCCAATTTTTTAATAAACAACAAGCCTTACACACTTCCTATGGTGATTGAAGAAAGTTCGGTGGTAGCAGCGGCAAGTTATTCGGCAAAATTTTGGTTAGAAAAAGGTGGTTTTACTTCGGAAGTAATTTCAACTACAAAAAACGGTCAAGTTCATATAAATTACTTCGGAAATGACTCCACCATTCAATCCTTTTTTAAGGAAATAAAACCGAAATTATTTTCAAGTATTTCTAAAATTGAAGCCAATATGAAAAAACGTGGCGGCGGTTTATTAGACATTATCTTAAAAAATTCAACCGAAGCTTTGGAAGGTTATTACCAACTGCATTGCACTTTTGAAACCAACGATGCAATGGGTGCAAATTTTATAAACACCTGTTTAGAAACCATTGCTAAAACATTTGAAATTGAAGCCGAAAAACATACTTCCTTTACAGAAAACAATTCGGTACCTGAGGTAGTAATTAGTATTCTTTCAAATTATGTTCCTGAATGTTTGGTAAAAGCACAAGTACAATGTCCTGTAGAACAATTAACTGCCGAAGGAGTTGACGGAAAAATATTTGCCGAAAAATTTATTAGAGCCATCGAAATCGCAAATACCGAAATTCGCAGAGCCGTTACCCATAACAAAGGAATTATGAACGGAATTGACGCTGTAGTTATTGCAACAGGAAACGACTTTAGGTCTATTGAAGCTGGTGTTCATGCTTTTGCTTCAAAAAGCGGAAGTTACAAGAGTTTAACAAATGCTTCCATTAACAATGGAATATTCACTTATTCCATAGAAATTCCAATGGCAATTGGTACTGTTGGCGGAATGACAGGTTTGCATCCTTTAGCAAAATTGGGACTTTCTATCTTACAGAACCCTTCGGCTAAAGAACTTATGCAAATAATTGCAGTTGCTGGATTGGCTCAAAATTTTGCTGCATTACGGGCTTTAACAACTACTGGAATACAGAAAGGACATATGAAAATGCACCTGAAGAATATTTTAAATCACCTAAACGCATCTCCTTCTGAAATTGAAAAAACAGTAAAATATTTTGAAAACCACACCGTTTCGCATAGTGACGTTGTAAATTATGTAACCGAACTTCGTAAGTAATTTTGAAACAAAAATTTTATAGCAACGGTAAATTATTAATCACAGGAGAGTATGTGGTGCTTGACGGAGCGAATGCTTTGGCATTACCTACAAAATTTGGACAATCTTTAGTTGTCGAAACTATTGAAAAGCCTTTAATTATTTGGAAAAGTATCGATAACAAAGGAGTTATTTGGTTGGATTTTACTTTTGAAATAGATGAAATTCTGAATATCAAAAACACTTCATTTTTAAAAAACTCGCATCGCATATTTAACGATGACGAAATGAGGTTGCTTTCAATATTAGAGGAAGCACAAAAACTAAACCCAAAATTTCTTACTTTCAATTCGGGTTTTAAGATAACTACAAAATTAGATTTTCCACGAGATTGGGGATTAGGTAGCTCATCTACTTTAATAAATAATATCGCTTCTTGGGCGAATGTTGATGCTTACACTTTATTAAAAAACACTTTTAAAGGTAGCGGTTATGATGTTGCTGTGGCACAAAACAACCATCCTATATTATATTCTTACATCAACAACAAACCTTTGGTTGAAGCTATTAATTTAAAATGGAATTTTACCGAAAAATTGTTTTTTGTTCATTTAAATAAAAAGCAAAATAGCAGAGAGGCTATTAAACATTACCAACTAAACAAAAATAACCAAAGTGATATTATCCAAAAAATAGGTTTTTTAACTATTCGGTTTACAGCTTGTTCTTCACTTTCAAAATTTGAAGAACTTATTGTTGAACACGAAAATTTAATCTCTGAGTTAATTGGTCAACCACCCGTAAAAGAACTTCTTTTTAAAGATTACAGAGGAAGTATTAAAAGTTTAGGTGCTTGGGGAGGCGATTTTGTACTTGCCACAGGAACTGAAGAAGATTGGGAATATTTCAGAAAAAAAGGTTTTCATACTATTGTTTCTTTTCGAGAAATGATTTTATAAAAAATCCGTTTCCTAAAAGTAGAAAACGGATTTTTTATGTTTATTAATTTTTACAGATTAATAAAAATCTGCTCTATTATCTTCAATCTCTGCAGCATTTTTAAGTGCATTATAAGCATTTGTGTTAATTGTAGAAGCCTCTTTTTTATTTAACTGGTTAGCATAAGAAGTATAATCTTGAATATCTGGTGCAGTATTTACTGCAGTAACCTTTACCATAAACACTCCTTTTTCTCCATCAATTAATTTTGATGTTTCACCAGCTTTTAAACCAAATGCTACACCCACCACCTTAGGCTCTGTACCAACTCCAGCGATTGTTGGATTTGCCATAGTTAAAGCACTAGCAGTTTTTAAAGTTACATTTTGGCTAGAAGCCGCTTCATTAATATCTTCACTTGTAATTGAAGCACTTATTTTTTCGGCTTTTTTCTGGTTTCGTAAAATAGGCAATACTGTTGCAGAAGCCTCAGCAATACTCATAAGGCCTTTTGGGCTTTTACGTGTAAGTTGTACAACAACATAACCATTAGTGGTATTTACTCTTTTAATGTCTCCTATTTTGGTCTCTTCATTAAAAGCCCAAGTAACAATACTTCTATTTTCTCCAATACCAGGAATATTAGCATCTAACTCTCCTATTTTATTAACTGGTTTTACATCTAAACCTTTTTCTTCTGCTAGTTTTGCAAAATCACCATCTTTTGCAGCTAATTCAAATTTTGTAGATTTTGAAAACACTTCGTTGATGGTTTTCTCTGAAGGCTCTATGTTTTTCAAAATTACCGCAACTTTAACTGCTTTTTGAATATTTTTCTGATCATCTATAGAAATTACATGGAATCCAAAATCGGTTTCAACAACTCCCATATCTCCTGTTTTATTATCGAAAATAAAATCGTTAAAAGGTTTTACCATTCTGCCTGGTGTAAAATATCCCAAATCGCCTCCTTTATCTTTATTTGATAAATCTTCAGAAAATTCAGCTGCTAGAGCATCAAATTTACTAGCATCTTTTTTAACAAGACCTAAGATACTGTCTGCTAATTTCTTAGCATCTTCTTGAGTTCTAACCACATCTTGGGGTGCAGATTGTAATCCAGCATATCTTATTAAAATGTGTCTTGCTTTTGCAGAATCTGCCATTTGTTTTGTTTCAAAAACCTTGGCTAAATTATACGTAAAGCCATCTTTGTATGGTCCGTAAACTTTATTTAAAGGCATATTCATTAATGTATCTGCAATATTAGCAGGAAGATCTTTTTTAAGAAACCATCTGTCTGTGTATGTAATTTCTGAATTTGCATTTACAAACTCAGGAATGTTAGTTGCAGCTTCAAAATCGTTAATTAATTTTGAAATTTCTTCTTTAGCAACAGCTTCGTCTTCTGCAGAAGGGTCTTCGTTAAAAGTAACGTATTGAATATCTACTTGAGGATCTACTTCGTAATCTTTAGAATGTGCTCTAATGTAAGCTTCAATTTCTGCATCGGTTACAGTTACATCTTCATCTGCAATTTTTGTATAAGGTACATATAGGTACTGTATATTTACATTATCGTTTTGGAAATGATATTCTTGTTCGCCTTCAGCCAATGTAGTAATAAGCCCTCCTTTAATTAAATTAAAATAGTTGTTTTCTAAAACCGAATTTGTAATGTTTTTTTCGTAATCCAACCAAGCATTAAAATCTCTTGGATCACCAGAATCTGCTCTGTTTTTAATGCTTGCTAAATATTCTTGTAATTTTGCTTCACTAAATTGACCCGATTCGTCTTGAAATGTTGGACTATTTGCTAAGGTAGATCTTAATGAGTTTCCTATTTGAGCACTTTCTGCACTTAGACCCAGTTCTTCATATTGTTCTTCTAGCAAAACACGACGTAATTCTTGGTTCCATACAATATTCATGGCTTGGTTGGTTCTGTTATTAGGCCCCAAATTACGCTGAGTTGCTTCTACTTTTTTCATAAATTCTTCACGAGAAATATCTACACCATTTATCGTTGCTACAGTACTTTCGCCTTTTGCAGCTCTATTATTTCCTTTTAATACTCCACTAAGTACAAATGAAAAAAGTGCTAAAGCTATAATAATAATTAAGAAGATTCCGTGTTTTCTAATATTGTTTAATATTGCCATGGTATTGTTTATTTTTATTTTTTAGATAGGCTCTATAAAATATTTTGTTATTCTTTAATTGTTTTTATAAATAAATGAAAGCTTTAACTATTGGTTAGTTTCAAATATTTCAGTGGGCGAAAATACTATTTTCCTCGCTTAATAAAAAGGTTAATTTAAAAAATTGAAACAAAACTTAATATTCTAATCCTTAGGTGTATATTTTACTTCAACAAGTTCAATTTTTGTTTCAGAAACTTCTAAAATAATAAATGTAAAATCCTCTATAACAATTACTTCGTTTTGTTTAGGTATTTCTTGTGTAAAATTAACAATCATTCCACCTAAGGTTTCAAAATTTTCATCTTCGGGGAAGCTAAGGTTATAGGTTTCGTTTAAATAATCTACTTCGAGTCTTGTAGAAAATATATAGTGCCCTTCTTTTATTATTTTTTCGGTGAGTAAAAGGGTATCGTGTTCGTCTTCAATTTCCCCAAAAAGTTCTTCAATAATATCTTCAACGGTTAATATTCCCGATGTTCCTCCATATTCATCTATTACTACTGCAATGCTTTTTCGTTTTTTTGTCAAAAGATTTAAAACATCTTTAATTAGCATGGTTTCAGGAACATATATTACTGGAATTAATATGCTTTTAATTGTTTTTGGTTTTTTTAGTAGTTCAAAAGAGTGTATATAACCTAAAATATCGTCTATATTTTCTTTGAAAACCAATATTTTTGAAAGCCCTGTTTTTATAAATAATTCGTTTAATTCTTTAGGAGAAGTATTTATAGATACAGCAACTACTTCGGTTCTTGGTATTAATACTTCTCTTGATTTTACATCCGAAAAATCCAATGCATTCTGAAATATTTGTATTTCGCTATCAACTTCTTCTTTTTCTTTTACGGTTTCTAATTGTTCAGAAATATAATTTCCCAATTCAATTTTACTGAAGCTAAGTTGTACCGTATCTCCTTCTGTTTTAAATAACAATCTTAATACCTTGTCTGAAATCCAAATAACAAATTCTGAAACCAAAGAAAACAACAAGTAAAAAAAATAGGCTGGAAGTGCAAATATCTTCACTAAATTATTGGCATAAATCTGAAAAAAAACTTTGGGAAAGAATTCAGCTGTTATTAAAATTACTAATGTTGATATGATGGTTTGTAGTAGTATTGCGGTAAGACCATTGGTATCGATAAAATGGAAAGAATCAATATAATTCATTAACAACTCACCCATATAAAAACCATAAACCACCAGGGCTATATTGTTTCCTATAAGCATAGTAGCAATAAATTTTGAGGGACGTTTTGTTATTTTTACAAGAATTTTTGACAGAAAACTATCCTGTTTTTTTTCTATAGCGAGATGGACTTTATTAGATGAGATATAGGCAATTTCCATTCCTGAAAAAAAAGCAGAAAGCACCAACATACAGAAAATCATGACTATGCTATAGTCCATAAATTATTTTAAGAATTTACACAAAAATAACGAATTTATTTTTTGATGTTTAATCTTGTTTAGATTGGGATTGTATTTTTTTTCTGAATTTTCTTTTGAAGAAAAACATAAAAACAGCTACCACTGCAAAAAACACAAACAAATAGGTTCTTCCTTGATCTTCTGGCCAAGCTTTATAAGAAATATAAAGTGAAAAAGCAGCCATGGCTAAATAAAGGTATTCAAAAACAAGGTATATTCTATTATTCATTGGTAATTTTATTTTTATCTATTAATTGTACTCCTTGGTTTTTTCTGGATAAGAAGGTAGAAAAATCCTGACTAGAATTAAAGCCTTCACCATCGTTATAAGAACCATCGGAAAATGTAATATTATAGGGTTGATCTGTAAAAATCCATTGATTTTTTTGATCCCAATACAATTGCTGTGCATTTACTTTTGTACTGTCACTGGTAGTTATTTTAACATTTCCTCTTAAATCTACAATTCCAGTTGCTTCGTATTTTACAGCATAATCTGAAACTACAATATTTTTTTTATCATCTTCCCAAAAGTACAAAACTATTCCTTCTGGAAAAATCTGATAGGGAAAATTAAAATTGGAATAATCTTTTAAAAGTGGAGCTAATAAATTTACGGTTACTATTCCAGAATCTGTATATTTTAGATTTATCATCTTTCCTACAGCTACGGGTTCTTCGTCCTTAAGGTTCATTTTCTGAACCTTTTTATAAGTTCCTTCACAAGAAAAAAGCGTAATGACAAAAAACACTGTCATTACGCTTATTATTCTATTTTTAAAGAAAGTCATATAAGTTACATTCTAATCTTTATAAGTTTGGAACTTTTACACTTCCTCCAATCCAACAGTTAAAGCTAATGGTTTTACCAGCCATTCCTTCGGAAAATATATCACTTTTACTCGGTGCTCTTTGTCTGTAACTTTCTGCTGCTGCTCTGGCGTCTTTTGCAATTGAAGCATCTACTCTTGCTGCTTTATCTGCCATATTAGCTGCTAACCAGTTAACTGCTCTTTTTTCAAATACGGTTGAACCACAATTACTTGAGCTTTTAGAGTACATTCTTGCAATTCGTAAATAACATCTTCCATAAGATGGATTATATTTTAAAGCTTTGTTGTAATATTTTCTAGCAGAACTATTACTTCCTTGTTTTCTTTTTAGCTCTGCAATTCTGTAATATATTCTTGCTTTTTTGAAGTTATCTGTTTGCATTTCTGCAGATTCTTCTAGATAAGCAATTGATTTTGAAATATTCCCTTTGTTTCTTTCTAACTGACTTAAGTATAATTTAGATTCTGAGGTAGGTTCTAAATTATCTAACTGTCTTACCAGTTTAATAAACAATGGATCTTCTGTACATTCTTTAGCAGACAAACGGCTTGCGGCTTTTTTTACCCATTTAATATCGTGTTTTTTGGCTTCAAAATCTTTTGAATATAAGGGTATTAAGTTTTCACAATCCGCTAATTTACCAAGTTTTCCTTCTAAACTTTTGGTTACCTTTCCGTAAGCAGCTAAGTTAGTTTCGTACCCCTTAAGCCTTTTACTTTCTTTAGAAGTAAGATTTGCTCCCGATTCTTTTTTATTTAAAAGCTCTGTTAATTTTGTTGCTAAAGCTATTTTTTCGTTTTCAATTTTTAAATAAACTATTTCGTACAAATCAAAAACATCTTCAATAGGTTTTTCTCCAGTTTCATATAAATCTACTGCTAATGAAAAATAAGTATATAAACTTTTTGGACTTGTAAAAGTTTCGGCATCTTCTTTATAAGCATTATCGAAAGCTAAAAACTGTTGCATTTTAGTTCCTATTTTGTTATCGTATTTTACTTGTGCTATAGCAGCTAAAGTTTTTCCTTTTTTTGTTTTTGAAGGAAAATAAGCCATTCTATCTTCATAAGATTTAATTAAATCTTCTACTTTAGACTTATCTCCATTTTTTACAAAATAGGCGAACATTTTGGCACCGTATTGATAAGTCGCTAAGCTAAATTTTGGACATTCGGTAATTACTTTCTCATAATTCGGAAGTGCTCCCTCATAATTTTTTGCTTTAGCTGGCTCTACAAACAGAGATAGTGTTTCGTAACAATCGTTAGGTACTTGTGCTTCTAATTTACTAGCAAACCCTAAAATTAATGCCGTTACAAGTAAAGTCAATTTCATTTTCATTGTTCTAAATTTTAATTTAATTAATGTATCTTTTTTCAAACCATTTATCATTAAGAGAAAGGCTTATAAAAGTATTAAAAAAGTTTTCTTTTACCAATCCATTTTTAGTAGTTCCTCTTGAACCAAATTCAAAACCAACATTAAAGTTTGAAAAAAGTTTTCCTATTGGTAATCCTACACCAAAAGATATGCCATACTCATTAATATCTTCTCCTGCGATATTTAATCCGTTTTCTTCGTAACGGAATCCTGCTCTATAAACCACACGATGCCAATAACTTGTTAGCGAATTATATCTAGGTACGAAAAAACCTCCAATTCTATATTTATTTGAATCTGTATATTCAACAGTTCCAAAATTTAATTCTGGATCTTGAAAATTACTGGTTTTAACATGGGTATATTGAGCTCCAATAAACCATTGTTTAGGGCTTCCTATTCCAGATCCAAAAGTAATTAATGATGGAAAAGTAATCTCTAAAGGTTCTAAAGTTTCTGAACGTTCATCAATAGGTCTTACAACTCCATTGGAGCCAACCAATATACTTGAAATTTCTCTATAGCCCTTTATGGTGAACTTAGTTGCAGGTGAATACATGGCCGAAGTAGTAAGTTCTAATCCTTCTGAAATCATAGTTCTATATTCTGCTCCAAATGTAAAATTGAAGCCAAGCAAATCTGTTTTTACTAATTCTCTTGTACCTAATAGTATATTATCTTCAGTAATTAAGGTTTTTCTTTCTACATTTCCGAAGTTATAATTGGCATCTATCCCAATATTTAATTTTGGGGTTACTTTATAACCAAAAGCAAGATATACTCTGTTTAAACCTCCTGTTCCAGTATATTGTGTAAGCGTAGTATCTGTTTCAGATTCAAATTTATAACCAACTGCGGTTAAGGGTAATACTCCAAAACTTGCACTAATTTTTCCCATAGGAATTCCAATAGCAAGATAATCCAAGGTAGTTGATGTGGCATTTTGTGATTCTGTTTTGGTTTGCTGATTTACGTATCTATAACTTCCTCCTGAGGTAAAGTTAACCAATTTCAGATTTGCTACACCTGCTGGGTTTTGGATATTTATGTGGATACTATCAGAAAAAACACTCATTCCTCCCATTGATCTATTTTCAGCGGTACCTTTAAACTTTAATTCACCCGCTCCAAAAAAGGAATAGGGCGAAGTTGTTCCGTTCTGTGCTATTGCCAACCCAGAGATGATGAACATTATGGCAAATACAATTCGTTTCAATATTTATTTGTATTAATTTCTAATAAGTAGTTTAATCCTTCTAATAAAAAATTAGAGTTCGCAAAGATGTCATTTTTTAAGCTATCTACCAAGTAATGAGCACCTCCTCCTGTTAAAATAATTGTTAATTCTTTAAATTCTTCAAGATAATTAGTAATACTACCGTTTATTTCACTTATAACTCCTTGTAAAACACCAATATGTATAGATTTTTCTGTGGTATTTCCTAAAACTTTTTTTAGCAGTTTTGGTTTTAAATAAGGCAATTTATCTGTATAATGATGAAGTGATTGATACCGTAAATCAATTCCTGGTGATATTGCTCCTCCTAAATATTCGTTTTCTGAATTTAAAAAATCGTAAGTAATACAACTACCAACATCTATAATCAACACGTTTTTTTTTGGAAATTGAATTGCTGCAGAGGCAACCAATGCAATACGATCTACACCTAAAGTATTTGGGGTAGCATATTTATTTTTAAAAGGAATTTGTGCTTTATGAGTTAATTCGAAAACTGGATAATTCTTTTTAACTTCTGAAATTTCTATTTCAGAAAAATTACCGACAGCAGAAACAATTGCTTTTTTAATTAACTTATAGTTTTTAGAGACTTCTTGAAATGTAATTAAAAAATCTTCTTTAACACATTCTTGCCTAAATATTAAGTAGTTAGTCTCAAAAACAGCAAGTTTTACCAAAGTATTACCAACATCAATTATTAAATTCATAGTTTTTTTGTAAGGTTTCAAAAATACAAATTGAATTCTTAGCTTCTTGTTAAGTGAATACTAAATCCGTCTTAACAGAAATATTTTTTTAGTTTTTGTTTTGTACATTTTAAAATAGACTTATATTTGCCCTCGCTTAAAAGCAGGTACCTTAGCTCAGTTGGTAGAGCAACGGACTGAAAATCCGTGTGTCCCTAGTTCGATTCTTGGAGGTACCACATTAAAATCCCCATACTTTTGTTTGGGGATTTTTTGTTTTTACTATTTATTATGCATTTTCTTTATATTATCTTTTCTGAAAATATCAACAAATTCTACATTGGCGAAACTCCTAATGTTGAAAACAGAATTGAACAACACAACAATCATTATTTTAAAACCAACTTTACTAAAAGAGCAAAGGATTGGAC
>JALWUJ010000169.1 GCA_027080135.1 Flavobacteriaceae bacterium
AACTTAATAAAAGTAAAAAAATAATAAGAAATCGCATTTTTAAAATTTTTACGAATTTCTGAATTATAAATGAATTTTCTTAATTTTTAAAAGATTTAAAACTTCCATCTTTAAAAAAGATAATTATTCGGTCAATTTCTTCTTCTTGAATCGAGGATGAAATTTTGTTTGAATTAATTAAATCTAATTCTTCCTTTTTTTCAATTTTAGTTGGAGTTGGTTTTTTTATTTCAGTTTGAATGGAAGAACTAATAAAATCCGAACTTGAATTTTTGGTGGGGAAGGTACCGTTTCCATTTAATAACCAATACAATTCTACCTCAGGAAATTTTTGAAGAATCTTCATAACAAAATCCAAACTTGGTTTATTTCTACCTGAAATAAGATGCGAAATTGTTGAGCGATTAAAACTGATTTGATTGGATAATTCGGTGGCAGAAATACTGTAGTAATCTAGTATTTTTTGTAACCTTTTTCCAAATTCTGAACTGTTTACCATTGTAATATTGCAAATTTTAAAATTGGTGTTTACAAATGTAATGAGTAAAAATGTAACATCAAAAAAAACCTATTGTTTTTGTTAAATACACATAATAAAAACTTTAAACAAAAACGGTTAAATAACTGGTATGCAAAGTTATATAAAAATAGAAATATTAATTGTAAAAAATTTATACTCACCAAGTAAACAATACACCATTCTGTTTACATAAAACCACTATTTATTCATTTTGTGTTGTTTACAATTGTAAACTATACATTGTTTACCTTTGTAGTTGCATAATGTAAACAATGAAAATTGAAGCTTGGTATTCGAAAAATTTTGAGAGTAAATTAAGAGGAAGATATATTACTATTTCGCATATAAAACCCTTATTAAATTACTATAAAAATCTATTTGAAATTTCTACAATAGGAACATCAGAATTAGGAAAAGAAATTTCAATTATTAAAATTGGAAATGGTAAAAAAAACATTTTAGCATGGTCTCAAATGCATGGAAATGAAACTACCACCACAAAAGCAATTTTTGATTTACTTAAATATTTTTCTCAAAAACAAGTTTTTCAAGACAAAATAAATAACTTTTTAAGAGATTACACTTTACATATTATTCCAATTTTGAATCCTGATGGTGCAGAATTATATACAAGGCTTAATGGAAATTCTGTTGATATAAACAGAGATGCACAAGATTTATCGCAAAAAGAAAGTAAGGTTTTAATGAAAATATTTCAACAGATAAAACCAGATTTATGTTTAAACTTACATGGGCAGCGAACTATTTTTGGTTTAGAAAGTGGCAAACCTGCTACTTTTTCGTTTTTATCTCCTGCATCTAATAGGGATAGAACAATTACAAAATCAAGAAAAAAAGCAATGAAGAAGATTGCAAAAATAAATACGTCTCTTCAAAAAATAATTCCAGGTCAGGTAGGAAGGTATGACGACACTTTTAATACCAATTGCTTTGGAGATTGTTTTCAAATGCAAGATGTACCAGTTATTTTATTTGAAGCTGGGCATTCAGGTACAGACTACTTAAGAGAAAAAACTAGGTTTTATGCGTTTTATGCTCTGGTTTCGTTGTTTAATATTGGAGAAGATATTAAATCAACTACATCTTATAAGGAATATTTTAAAATACCTGAAAACAAAAAAAATTATAAAGATTTCATACTTAAAAATATAATTATTAAAAATTTAAATCAACCTACATCTATTGCTATTCAATTTTCAGAAGTGTTAGAGGATTGTAAAATAAAATTTATACCAAAGATTGATAAAATAGGTAATTTAGACTCTTATTTTGGACATAAAGAAAAAGAGGGAAAAAAATCAAAGGTTTTGATAAATCAACAGGATAATATAAAAATTGGCGATATTGTTTCAATTATTGTTAATAAAAATGATAAATCATTAATTTATTTTGATAAAAAAAATTTCCTATTCTAGCATAATAATTTAAATTTGCAGCTAAAATAAAAAGTTATTATGGCAAAATTTAAATTAGATGATACTGATCATAAAATTCTAGATATGTTAATTGAAAATACTAGAATTCCTTTTACTGATATAGCAAAAAAACTTGATATTTCTGCTGGAACTGTACATGTAAGAGTTCGAAAAATGGAAGAAACTAAGTTAATTACGGGTTCTTCATTAACAATAGATTATAAAAAATTAGGATATTCTTTCATCGCTTATGTTGGGATATTTTTAAATAAAACATCGCAAACACAATTTGTTTTAGAACGTATTAGCGAAATTCCCTATGTAACTGTTGCTCATGTAACCACTGGAAAATTTAATATTTTCTGTAAAATTAGAGCAAAAGACACCAATCAAGCTAAAAATATTATTTATCAAATAGATGATATTGAAGGTGTTACAAGAACCGAGACTATGATTTCTTTAGAAGAAAGTATTAACGATAAAAAACGTTTAATGCATTCTATTTTTAAAGAATTTTAGTGAAATATCTCAATCAATTTTTATAAACCCTTTGTGATATTACAAAGGGTTTTTTGTTTATTTTTAAGAAAAATATAATTATGAAAGTATCTGAAATTTCCCCAGAAGAATATCATCCATTTTTTAAATCTTATATCGAAAAAGCAGGTCACCAGAGCTTATTAAAATTATTAAAAGTAGGAGGAAAACAGACAAATTCATTTTTTAAAAAAATTCCGAAAGAAAAATTAAATTTTCGTTACGAAGAAGGAAAATGGACAATTAAAGATATTTTGTTACACTTAATTGATTCTGAAAGAGCCTTTACTTATCGAGCTTTGCAGATAGTTAGAGCAGATAATGTATGTTTAGAAGGCTTTGATGAAAACGAATTTGTAGAAAATGCAAATGCAAATTCAAGAAGCTTAAAAAATTTGTTGAAAGAATACAAAGCGGTTCGAAAAGCCACACTGGTATTGTATAAAAATATGGATAATAATCAATTGATTAGAACTGGAAAAGCGAATAATAGTCTGCTTTCGGTAAGAGCTGCTGGTTTTTTGATTTGTGGTCATGAAAAACACCACATTAAAACCATTAAAGAACGTTATTTGTAGTTTTTGTAAAATTTGAATGCTTCTAATATTAAGTTGTTTGGAACTTCACAGTTTAATTTGCAATTTCCAATTTCATTTAATAAAACAAATAAAATTTTACCATTGTTATTTTTTTTATCGTAAATAAGAAGACTTATAATGTTTTCAATATCTTTTTGGCTAAACGAAGTTTTTGAAAAACTTTTTAAAATGTTCTTAGTAATATCTTCGGTTGTAGTTTTTGAAAGCCCAGTTGTTTTGTTTGAAATATAACTTGCTAAAATCATTCCTATAGCTACAGCTTCACCGTGCATTAAAGTTTTAACTCCTTTATTTTTAATAAAATATGATTCAATTGCGTGTCCTAAAGTGTGACCAAAATTTAAAGTTTTTCTAATTCCTTTCTCTAGCGGGTCTTTGGTAATCACTACATTTTTAATTAGTACAGATTTCCATAAAGTATCTTCTATGTTTTTAATGTCAGTGATGTCAAAATCTTTTACTTCATTCCAGTATTCTTCAGAATGAATAATCCCATGTTTCAACATTTCAGCATAACCAGAATTTAATTGATTAATAGGAAGAGTTTTTAAAAATTCGGTATCTATAAGTGTTATTTCGGGATTGTTAATAATTCCAATTTGATTTTTTAGTACTCCCAAATCTACTCCGTTTTTTCCCCCTACAGAAGCATCAACCATAGAAAGAAGGGTAGTGGGGATGTTTATAAAAGAAATTCCACGTTTAAATGTAGATGCCACAAAGCCCCCCAAATCTGTTACAACACCGCCGCCAAGATTGATTAAAAGACTGTTTCTATCTGCTCTTTTTTCAGAAAGTTGATTCCATAATCCTAAACAAGTTTCAATGTTTTTATTAATTTCACCTTCGTTAATTTCAAGAACAACTACTTGTTCACTAAAATCAAAATTCGTCATAAATAATGAAAGACATAAAACCTTGGTATTGGTATCTGTAAGTACAAATATTTTTGAAGGGTTTATTTTTTTTATAGTTTCAGAAAGTCTTTCCCAAGCACCTAAATTGCAATAAACAGCTCCTTTGTTTTTTTGAATTTCCTTCATGTAATTTCGATTTTATTTCACAAAATTGAGCTCAAATCTAACTATATTTGTTATTAAATTCACGATATGAAAACAAATTCTCTTTTCGACAACACGGAAATCGCTTTTCAACTTAAAAGTGACTCCCAATTAGAACGTGCATACTTCCTTTTTAAAATGATTGCTAATGAGCCCTTAGTACGTATAGGTACTGCGGTTACAAAGTTTGCTCTAAATGTGCATTTACCTGTAGAGGGCTTAATTCGTTCCACGGTTTTTGATCATTTTTGTGGTGGTGTTAATGAGAACGATTGTATGCCAGTAGTTGATAAATTGTATGAAGTTGGAGTGAGTTCCGTATTGGATTATTCGGTAGAAGGAAAAGAAGGAAGTGACCAATTAGATGCTACTTTAAAAAAAATTTTAGAGCTTACAGATTTTGCTGAAACAAAAAAAGCAATGCCATTTTCAGTTTTTAAACCCACGGGTTTGGGCAGGTTTGAATTATACCAAAAAGTAACAGAAAAAATTGAACTTTCTGAAGAAGAAGTAAAAGAATGGGAGCGATTGAAAAATAGGTTTGATTTAGCAAGTAAAGCTGCTTATAATGCAAATGTTACGCTTTTAATTGATGCTGAAGAAACCTGGATGCAAAAAGCAGCAGACCAACTTTGTGAAGAAATGATGGCAAAGTATAACAAAGAACGAGCAGTAGTTTTTAACACCTTGCAATGCTATCGATGGGATAGGTTAGATTATTTAAAAGAGGAACATAAAAAAGCAAAAGAAGGTGGTTATAAAATTGGTTATAAAATTGTTCGTGGTGCCTATTTAGAAAAAGAAAACGAGCGTGCAGAAGAAAAAGGGTATCCTACTCCAATGCACAAAAGTAAACAAGCCACAGACGATTGTTTTAATAAAATAATGTCTTATATATTAGAAAATCTTGAAGATATTGAACTGTTTATTGGTACTCATAACGAAGAAAGTAATTATTTGGCAATGGATATTATGAAAGAAAAAGGAATTGCAGTTAACGATCCTAGAGTTTGGTTTGGACAGCTTTATGGTATGAGTGATCATATTACTTTTAATCTTGCTACTTTAGGTTATAATGTCGCCAAATACATTCCTTTTGGTCCTGTTAAAGATGTGATGCCCTATTTAATTCGTCGTGCAGAAGAAAATACCTCTGTAGCAGGACAAACTAGTAGAGAGCTTTCTTTATTGAAAAAGGAAAAAGAACGTAGAAAAGTATAAATCTATTTTGCTTCAGAAACAATTATTTTCTGGATTGTAGCTTTTTTATCACAGTTTTCTACTGTAATTTTTAAGTTTTTTAGGGAGGAATTTTCTTTAAAAGATGAATTACCTTCAATTACATATATTCTACACGAATCTAATTGGGTATTACTTTCTGAAAACAGAACATCTCCTTCTTTTAATAAATAGGAAATATCCGCAGTATCTAGTTGGTGTTTTCTTAATATTTTTAATGAATTTTCAGTAAAAACTCTTTTTTTTAATCGAATGTTTTTTAAAGTTCTTGCGTTTGGAAAAAAAGCAAATTCGAAAGAAGCTCCTTTATTGTTGAAAAAGAAATATAAAAATAAAATACCAATAGAAAAACCGATGAAATAAAATACAAAGCGTTTAAATAAACTCATTTTTTTTTGAAAGAGATTTTTTTTGATTATAAGAAAGAAAATTAAAAAATAAGTAAATTTAAATCGCTATATGGCATTTCAAACCAATCTGCGACAGATTTATTTGTTAAAATTCCGCGGTAAAAATACAACCCATTTTTTAAACCACTATCAAAACGTATAGCATTTTCTAAACCACCAGATTCTGCAATATCTAAAAGGTAAGGAGTGAAGATATTACTAATTGAAATAGAAGCAGTTTTAGGATACCGAGCTGGAATATTAGGGACTCCATAATGAATCACGCCGTATTTTTCAATTGTTGGATTTTTGTGAGTAGTAATTTCAGAGGTTTCAAAACAACCTCCCATATCTATGCTAACATCTATAATTACGGCGCCTTTTTTCATGTTTTCGACCATAGTTTCGGTAACAACAACAGGAGAGCGGTTAGAGCCTTTTAATGCGCCAATAGCAACGTCACAGCGACGAAGTGCTTTTAATAAATATTTTGGTTGAAGGGTAGAGGTATAAAGAGTTCTGCCTACATTAACTTGAAGTTTTCTAAGTCGTGTAATCGAACTATCAAAAACTTTTACATTTGCACCAAGACCTAATGCAGAACGAGTTGCAAATTCACCAACGGTTCCAGCACCAATAATAACAACTTCTGCAGGAGGGACTCCACTTATGTTACCAAATAATAAGCCGTTTCCAATTTCAGAATTAACCATTAATTCTGAAGCAATAAGTACAGAAGCAGTTCCAGCTATTTCACTTAAAGCTTTTACAGCAGGGTAGCTATGCGCTTCATCTTTAATAAATTCAAAGGCTAAAGCAGTTATTTTCTTATTGGAAAGAGCTTCAAAATATTCTTTTTTTCTTGTTTTTAATTGTAAAGCAGAAATGACTACAGATTTAGGGTTGATATATTTAATTTCATCAAGCGTGGGAGGTTCAACTTTTAAAAGTATGGGACAACCAAAAATCTTTTGAGTATCGTTGGATAGTTCTGCACCAGCTTCGTTATAGTTAATATCTGTAAATCCTGCTTGTTCACCTGCTCCTTTTTCTACAATTACTTTATGACCATTAGAAACAATTGCTGCAACTGCATCTGGAGTTAAACAAATTCGTTTTTCTTGAATGTAACTTTCTTTGGGAAGACCAATACATAATTTTCCTTTTTTAAGTGAAATTTCTAGTGTTTCCTCTTGAGGAAGTAATTGTTCTTTGGTAAAAGGTGACTTAGCCATTAGTAATTAAGTTGAAAGTACTAATTTACGGAAATAAAAAATAAAATTGAAAAAAAGATTACTAACGAAACAAATCTTTTATTTGTTGCCAAAGAGTTAGCTTTTTACCTAATTCTTCTTCAAAAGATTTTAAATCTTTATCATGGATTTTTGCAAAAAGTTTTGCTCTTATTACATACACCGATGGTATTAAAACCATCATTAAAGGAAGAAGGTATATTAATTCTACTTCATCTATATTGTTGCTCTGGTTGATAATCCCCCATAATTGAAAAGAATACATAGCAATAGGAACTAAAATGATCCAATGCCACCAATGCTTGCATGTAAAAAACCATATTAAAAGTAAATAAAGAGGTATTATTTTTCCTGATAAATACCAAGCGTAACTGTACCAATCTTGAAAATTAGTACTTAGAGTAAAAAAAGAAGTTTCCCAAATTTTGGTATTTGGGAAACTTTTGTATGAGTAAAATAAAAATGGTGAAATAGAAATGAATAAAACAATAATTCCACCTATTATTAATGGCTTATTATCCTTGTCTTGGTGGTCTAAGTTGGTTGTCAACTTGTTGTTCGGTTTGGTCATCGTTTATACTTTCTGGAGTACAAGATACAAAAATTCCAGTTCCTAAAATTGCTACGATAAAAAATAATTTTGTAAGTTTCATAATATTAGTTTTTTTGTGGGTTTAATAGTACAAACCTAACACGAAAAAACACAAGTATATAAATTAAGTTTTCTGTATTTTAGTCGGTTACTTTTTACACAAAAAAAATCCTCTTAAAAATTTAGGTTTTGGGGCTTAATTTAAAAGTTAGTGCTTACTTATATGAATACAATTATCTTTTATTTCACTGGCTTAAATGTTAATGTTCTACTTCCGTTTTGGTTTTTCGTTAGTTTAATTATTGTGCTTTCTAATGGTAGTAAGTTTTTTATTTTTTGTGGCCATTCAACTAAAATCCAATGTCCAGAATAAAAATATTCCTCAATACCTATATCTAATGCTTCTTCTTCTGTGTTTATTCTGTAAAAATCGAAATGATATAGTTTTTCTGTATCTAATAAATATTCATTTACAATTGAAAAGGTAGGACTACTTATAGTATCTTTTATCCCTAATTGTTTTGCAATTTCTTTTATCAAAGTGGTTTTTCCAACTCCCATTTCTCCATAAAATAATAGTATTTTATTAGAAACAACAGAAAGTAAATTTTCAACTACTATTGGCAACTCATTTATAGTAAAAGTATATTCCATTCTTACAATTAAATGCGAATATATAAATATATATCGATTATTTGCTAAATAACTCGTTTATATGTAGTTAAGTAGGAAAAATCTTACATTTATTTAGGGTTTAACACTATAAATGGAATTAATATCTCTTCCATTGATACTCCACCGTGTTGATAAGTGTTTCTGTAATAACTTACATAATGATTAAAATTGTTTGGATATGCAAAAAACAAATCTCCTTTAGCAAAAATAAATGAACTACTCATATTTATAGTGGGTAAATGTATTTTTTTAGGTTCTTTGTATACAAGAACATCTTTATCTTCAAAAGATAGACTTCTACCAGTTTTGTAACGTAAGTTTGAACTAATATTACGGTCTCCAATTACTTTGGTAGGGTTTTTTACATTAATGGTACCGTGGTCTGTAGTTATAATTAATTTAAATCCTAAATTTTGTGCTTGTTGTATAATATCTAACAAAGGTGAGTTTTTAAACCAACTTTGTGTTAACGATCTATATGATTTATCTGTAGATGCTAACTCTTTTATAACTTCCATTTCGGTTTTTGAATGCGAAAGCATATCTACAAAATTATAAACTATTGCTATTAAATCTTCTTCTTTATGTGATCTGAAATTATCTGAAAGTTTTTTTCCTTGTTTTAAACTTGAAATTTTGTGATAACTCCAATTTATGTTTTTTCCTAAACGTTTTAATTGTGATTCTAAAAATTCTTTTTCGTACATATTTTTACCACCTTCATCGGTATCATTTAACCAATAATTGGGATGAAGTTTTTCCATTTCACTTGGCATTAAACCAGAAAAAATAGCGTTTCTAGCGTACTGGGTAGCTGTTGGTAAAATACTGTAGTAAAGTTCTTCACTAATTTTTTTGTAATTATTGTTTACAATAGGTTCAAAGGCTTTCCATTGGTCATAGCGTAAGTTATCTATTACAATAAACAAGGTTTTTTGTTTGTTTACAACAGGAAGTACTTTGTCTTTAAAAAGAGTGTGTGACATTGTTGGTGCATCCTGATTGTGTTCAAACCAAGATGCATAATTTTTATCAATAAATTTACAGAATTGTGTATTGGCTTCGTTTTTTTGTGATTCTAAAATATCAAACATCCCCGAATCGTCTATGTTTTCTAATTCCAATTCCCAATAAACCAATTTTTGATACATCTCTGCCCACTCTTCATACGAGTTTACCATAGATAAATCCATCGCTATTTTTCTGAATTCTTGTTGATAATTTGAGGTTGTTTTTTCTGAAACCAATCGAGAATGATCCAAATTCTTTTTTAAACTTAATAATATTTGATTTGGGTTTACGGGTTTAATTAAGTAATCTGCAATTTTAGATCCAATAGCTTCTTCCATAATATATTCCTCTTCACTTTTAGTAATCATAACTACAGGAAGGGTGGCTTGTCGTTCTTTAATTTCTGCTAAAGTTTCGAGACCAGTAAGCCCTGGCATATTTTCATCTAAAAAAACAATGTCAAAATTTTCTTTTTCAATTTCTTCAATAGCTTCACTGCCGCTCATAGCTTTTGTTACATTATAATTTTTTTTCTCAAGGAAAATAATGTGTGGTTTTAACAATTCTATTTCGTCATCTACCCAAAGGATTTTTATTTGGCTCATATATGTATATTTGTTGTTTAATTGAACTATTTTTAGGTTTCAATTTGTGCTACAAAAATAAAGATTGAAGTACTCATTATACGCCTTTTACTAATAAATAAAAGTTAAAGATTGAATTCGCAGAACAAACTCAAAATCATTAACGACCCAATCTATGGTTTTATTACCATACCCAATAAGCTCATTTTTGAATTAATAGA
>JALWUJ010000170.1 GCA_027080135.1 Flavobacteriaceae bacterium
ATTCTTATCAACCATTTCCAAAAAACATATTTAATAATAATTTTAGAAAAAGAATGTTTTGGGGGTTAAGTTCTGATATGTTAAAAATCAAAAATACTGTTTTCAATAGTAATGAAGATATTGTAATGATTACTGAAGAGTCTACTATCACAGCAGATGTGAACAATCGAACTTTATTTTTTTACGGAGATATAATTTCTTTTAAAATAAGTGAAAAGGGAGAATTAATCTGGGCAAAAAATATTAATAAAAAACAGGGAATAAGTAATATTAATAAAATTGCAAATGCTTCACATGCTACTTTGAGTAAAAATAATATTATTTTTTTTTTTTTTAATGCAAATGAAGTTAAGCAACTTGAAAACAATCAAGTATCATTTAATTTTAAAAAAACAGATAATGACCTTTATTTAATTACTATTAATGAAAATGGGGAGAGTAATTATAAAAAATTAAATAATAAGCTAAAAAACATTACAGTAGAAGTAAGGTTTGGGGTTTTATTAAATGAACATTCTTTACTATTTGAAGCAACAACTTTAGATAACAAACCTTTATTAGTAAAAATTAGTCTTTAATTTAATTATTTCCTTCCCATTCTCCATAAAATTGCTCTAAAAACCCGTTCATATATTCGTGGCGTTTTAGAGCAATTTGTTTTCCGGTTTGGGTGTTCATTTTTTCTTTTAGTAACAATAATTTTTCGTAAAAATGATTGATTGTTGGTGCTGTGGAAGCTTTGTATTCTGAAGGTGACATCGTTAAATTTGAAGCAATTTCGGGATCGTACATTTTTCGGTTTTTGAATCCGCCGTAATTAAAAGCTCGTGCAATTCCGATGGCACCAATAGCGTCTAAACGATCGGCGTCTTGAACTACTTCAAGTTCCTTTGAATTAAATTTTTGAATTCTATTACCTCCTTTATAAGATATATTTTCAATAATATTAATTACGTGTAAAATATCTTTTTCTGAAACGTTTTCAGCTTCTAAAAACTGTCTTGCTTTCTTTGGTCCAACGGTTTCATCTCCTTGGTGAAATTTAGAATCGGAAATATCGTGAAGCAAGGCTCCTAAGGAAACGACAAAAGAATCTACTTCTTCAGTTTTAGATATTAAAAGAGAGTTTTTATAAACACGTTCTATATGAAACCAATCGTGACCACCTTCGGCATTTGCTAATTCTTCTTTAACAAAAGCGATGGTTTTTTGAATGAGTTTTTCGCGTTTCATATTAATTAATGCCAGATTTTACTTGTGCTTCAACGGAGTCGATTAAAGCTTCCACTTCAAAATCTGAAATTTTCAAAACAGGATGTAATTGGTATTTTATTTTTACTCCCAAAGGCATCGGAAACATTCCGTAGCGTTGCAATTTCCAGGAGTTGTTAATGGTAATTGGAACCACATACGCATCGGGCATTTTCTTAATTAATAAAGCCAATCCTTTTCGCTGAAATCGTTTAGGTTGGTTAGTTTTACTTCGGGTTCCTTCAGGAAATATAACCGAACTTCGTTTGTTTTTAGTTAAATAATCGGCATATTTTAACATAGCAGAAAGAGCTTGTTTTGGATTTTTCCGATCGATTAAAACTGCACCTCCGTGGCGTAAATTATAGGAAACAGAAGGAATTCCTTTTCCTAATTCAATTTTTGAAACAAATTTGGGATGAAACTTCCGCAAATACCAAATTAAAGGTGGAATATCCCAAAGGCTTTGGTGATTAGAAACAAAAATAATGGAAGCATCTTTTGGAAGATTTTTAGGAACTTTTAGAGAAAACGAAGTTCCTAAAACTCGAAGACTAGCCAAAATTAAAAAGTTAAGATAATCGACACTTTTTTTATGAGCTTGGTAGCCAAAAACATTAAAACAAATCCATTGTATGGGGTGCATAATTAACAATACTAAGCTAAATAACAGATAAAATATTACCGTCATTGGGTAACTTAAAATATGTGCGATTTGTTTCATAATACTGCCCGAAAAAACGAAATCATATTAACTTAACATACCTCGTTATAGGCGTCTATTAAGTTTTCTGCTATCATTTCGGCAGGGCGACCTTCAATATGGTGACGTTCTAACATATGCACCAACTCACCATCTTTAAATAAAGCAATAGAAGGAGAACTGGGAGGAAAAGGAATCATATGTGCACGAGCAGCATCAACAGCCTCACGATCTACACCTGCAAAAACGGTTAATAATTGATCTGGTTTTTTATCATTTTGAACAGACATAACAGCTGCAGGACGTGCATTGGCAGCAGCACAACCACAAACAGAGTTAACAACTACTAGCGTTGTTCCGCTTTTGCTAAGTGCATTATTTACTTCTTCTGCATTAAATAATTCGGTGAAACCAACATTAGTTAAGTCTTCACGCATCGGTTTTACTAATTCTGGTGGATACATATTTTTAGTGATTTTGTTGTAACAAATTTTTGACAAAGGTAACTAATAATTAAATTCCAAGTCTCAAATTTAAATTCCAAAAACCAAGTAATTAAATAAAAACAAATATGAGATGGAGTTCATTATATTTGCACACTTAATTGTATAGTTTTTATGAGCATTTGGACCATTTTATTGATAGGATATTTTTTGTATCGATTTTTTTTTAGTGGAACTACAAATAGGAATAGACAAACTGTTTTTACCCAACAAAGACAATCGGTTTCTTCAACTGAATTTGAATTAAATTTACTTTCATTAGCCTCTATCGTTATTAAATCTGATGGAGTTGTTAATCAGAAAGAATTGGACTTCGTTCGACTTTATTTTGTTCAAGCCTACGGGAAAGAACATGCCAATGCTACTTTTAAAATTTTTAATGAAGAAATTAAAAAGAAGGGGCTTTCTACTCAGTCTATTTGCCAGAATTTAAGAGGAGTAATGCGTTACGAGTCTATACTTCAAGTGCTTCATTTTTTATTCAGTATTGCCAAAGCAGATGGTCATGTAAGTGAAGCGGAAGTACAAGAAATTAATAGAATTTCAGGTTATCTTGGTGTAAACTACCGCGATTTTGAAAGTATCAAAGCGATGTTCTTTAGCAATCCAGACCGTGCTTATAAAATTCTAGAAATTGAAACAACTGCCACTACTTCCGAAATAAAAGCGGCATACAGAACTATGGTAAAAAAATATCATCCAGATAAACTACAACATATGGATGAAGTATATCGCAAAGGAGCCGAAGAAAAATTTAGAAAGGTTCAAGAGGCTTACGAACAAATTCAAAAAGAAAGAGGATTTTAATTATTTGACTTTAAATTAAAGAACGACGTAGCATTTTCTTTAATTTCAGTTCTATTTTAATTTCAGTTTCAATTTGATATAGTTTTAGACAAGTCTAAAAATAAAATTAGAAAGTAAAAATAAAATAATTACCTTTGACAAATGTTTACATTAGCAGAAGAAAATTATTTAAAGGCGTTGTTTCATTTAGAAAGCGAAAGTAAAGATGGTGTTAGTACCAATGCTATTGCTCTTAAATTGAAAACTAAACCTTCGTCAGCGACAGATATGATTCAGAAATTAGCTGAAAAAAAAGTGGTTGCTTACCAAAAATACAAAGGAGCTTTTCTTACCAAAAAAGGAAAACTTATTGCAGCCGATGTAATAAGAAAACATCGGCTTTGGGAAGTTTTTTTAGTTGAAAAATTAAATTTTCAATGGGATGAAGTTCATGATATTGCAGAACAATTAGAACATATTAAATCGGAAGAATTAATTACCAGATTGGATACATTTCTTGACCATCCCAACTTTGATCCTCACGGAGACCCCATTCCCGATGAAAATGGAGTGATAAAATCTTCCGATAAAAAATTGCTTTCCGAATTAGAGGAAAACCAGCAAGGAATTTGTGTGGGAGTAAAACAATCGGATTCAAAATACTTACAATATTTAGATAAATTATCTATTAATATTGGTTCAAAAATTAAGGTTTTAAATGTGGAAGAGTTTGATGGCTCTAAAACGATTGAAGTTGGTGGTAAATCTTATTTTATTTCAGAAAAAAGTGCACAAAATATTTATGTAATTAATTAATTTATGTTTGATCAAATAGTTGAATTTGCCAAAGTAAACCCCATATTATCTGCTTTTTACGCTACTGTTTTTACTTGGGGAATGACAGCTTTAGGAGCTGCATTAGTATTTTTCTTTAAAAAGGCTAACCGTGCTGTTTTAGATGGGATGCTTGGTTTTACAGGCGGTGTGATGATTGCTGCGAGTTTTTGGAGCTTACTTGCTCCAGCTATAGAAAACAGTAAGGGCGAAGGTTTTATAAAAGTATTTCCTGCAGCAGTTGGTTTTGCTTTAGGGGCACTTTCACTTTTTGGTATGGATAAAATCATGCCCCATTTACACATTAATTTTAAGAAAGATGAAGCCGAAGGAATTAAAACCCAGTGGCATCGTACTACTTTATTGGTTTTAGCAATTACCCTTCATAATATCCCTGAAGGATTAGCCGTAGGAGTACTATTTGGAGCAGCTTCCACCTTAGTTGGGGTAGAGCAAACCGAAATGATTATTGCAGCAATTTCCTTAGCCATTGGTATAGGAATTCAGAATTTTCCTGAAGGATTTGCTGTTTCAATGCCCATAAGAAGACAAGGTGTTTCGAGGTTTAAAAGTTTTTGGTATGGTCAGCTTTCTGCTGTTGTTGAACCTATTGCTGCGGTTCTTGGAGCTGTGGCGGTTTCGTTTTTTACACCCATTTTACCTTATGCTTTGGCATTTGCGGCTGGTGCTATGATTTTTGTGGTTGTTGAAGAAGTAATTCCCGAAACACAAAGAGATAATTACACCGATATTGCTACTTTAGGATTTATTGGCGGGTTTATTGTGATGATGTCCTTAGATGTTGGACTTGGGTAGAATAAAAGGCAGACATTAATTTACACTTAAAATTTTAACTATATTTACTTCAAAGATTTTTTAAATGAAGAAAATTACTCTTATCATATTTCTGTTTTTTTTTGTAATGGGAATTTCTCAAAACGCTCAATCTCCAAAGATATCTATAAAAATTCCTTTAGGAGAAACGATTACAATTGAAAACCATCAAATTAAATTTGTAAAAGTGTTGGAAGATTCTCGCTGCCCAAAAGATGTAACGTGTATTTGGGCGGGAAGAGCAAAAGTGTTGGTTGAAGTTACAGAAGAGGGAAAAGAACCACTTCAAAAAGAACTGATTTTTGGACAAATAAAACAAGGCGAATCCAAAGATGTATCTCTTTTTTCTACTTCTGAAAAGAATTATTTAGGTTTTACTTTGAAGCCTTATCCTTCTAGTGAAGTCTCATTGGACGATATAGAATATTATATCTTGCTTATTATGAAAAATAAATTGTAATATGAGTAAAAATAGACTGATTATAGGAAGTGAATTTACCCTTTTATCATCTGTAAATATTATTGTATTTTCAAAATAGAGTTTTTAAATAAAGACTAAAAAATTTTAGTACTCTCAAATAAGAAAACCATTTCTAGATGGTAAAATAAATCAAATTGATTGAATTTAAATAACTTTTACAATAGGTTTTAGTAATAATTTAGTTTTTTTGCTTTTTGTAACAGAACTCTTTTTTTCTGTGAATGATACAATAAAAGTTCTTTTTGGATAATTGGTGTTTAAGGTTTTTTCCAACCAATTGCAGTAGTTTTTTGCTTCTTCAGTGGTTAATGGTATTGACTTGTTGAAATTTTCCGAATTTCCAACTATCTTTTCCGATTCTCCAACAGAAGATAAATATTCTGAATATTCTATTTGCGTAATTTCTTTCTTTTTAATGAAAGTTGTTTTATTTGAATTGTTTCCTTTTACCAATTCATAGTTTTTAGTAAAGAACTTAGGCAAATTATCATGTTTTTGAGCAAATGATACATATGAAAAGGGAAACAATAAGCAAAAGACCGTGAGTTTTAAAAATAAATTTTTCATAGCTATTCTTTTTTTTATTAGAAACGGAGAACTAAAAAATAAATTATATTGAATTTATTTTTTAACTTTTATTTAAATAAATACTTTGTTGTAAAAGGAACTAATTAATTTGAGGCTATGTTTAATGACAACCACAGTCATTTTTACCACATTTGGTGTTGCTCCCGTCGATGCTTCCGTTCTTTCTTTGTTTTCCTTCAAAAATAGGATTCCAAACAAATTTCTTCAGTAGAAAACCTGCAGCGATTGAAAAAGTTAGAATGACTAAAATGGTTTGCATATTATTTTAATATTTGAAAAGCTGCCAAAGCTACTATGTAAGCAACAACAGTCATTGATATTAATTGCCACAAAGGCCATCGCCAAGAGTTGGTTTCGCGTTTTACAATGGCGAGTGTACTCATACATTGCATGGCAAAAGCATAGAATAATAATAAAGAAATTCCACTTGCTAAGTTGAATAATGGCTTTCCTGTGTCTTGATTTATTTCGGCGCCCATTCGAGTTTTTATGGTTTCTACATCGTCGTTTCCAACGCTATAAATAGTTGCTAATGTACCAACAAAAACTTCTCTGGCTGCGAAAGAACTTATTAATGCAATCCCTATTTTCCAATCATAGCCCAAAGGTTTTACTACAGGTTCGATGGTTTTTCCTATCATTCCAATATACGAATTTTCTAATTTAAAGGAAGCAATTTTAATATCAACTTCTTCTTGACTAAGGTTTTGCGAAGCAGTTTCTCGCTTGATAATTTCTTCGGCTTTATTAAAATCTCCTGGACCATAAGAAGCCAACACCCAAAGAATTACCGAAATTGCCAAAATAATTTTACCAGCTCCAAAAACAAATGCTTTGGTTTTTTCAATAACGGTAATCATTACATTTTTTACTAAAGGAAGTTTGTAATTAGGCATTTCGACAACAAAAAACGATTTGGTTTTTAAATGCAAATATTTGTCTAAGGTAAAGGCAGCAAAAATGGCGGTTCCAAACCCGAGTGCGTATAAAATTAATAAAGTAAGTCCTTGTAAACTGATAAGTCCAAAAACACGCCCTTCAGGAATTACCAAGGAAATGATAATTAAATAAACAGGCAATCTTGCCGAACAAGTTATAAAAGGAGTTACTAAAATGGTGATTAGGCGTTCTTTCCAATTTTCAATATTTCGAGTAGCCATAATTGCTGGAATGGCACAAGCAGTACCCGACACTAATGGAACAACACTCTTTCCACTAAGTCCAAAACGACGCATAATACGATCCATTAAAAACACCACCCGACTCATATATCCTGTTTCTTCAAGTATTGATATAAACAAAAACAAGAATGCAATTTGAGGTATAAATATTACGATTCCGCCAATTCCTGGAATAATACCTTCCGTAATTAAATTTGAAAAATCACCAGCTGGTAGTGTGTTCTTTGCCCATTCACTGAGTGAAGCAAAAGAGCTGTCTATTATATCCATTGGATACGTACTCCAATCGAAAATTGCTTGAAATATCAAAAGTAAAATAGTAAAGAAAATTACATAACCCCAAACTTTATGGGTTAGAACACGATCGAATCGGGTACGTAAATCCTTGGCGTTTTTTTTATCGATACTTAGTGTTTCTTTTAAAGTTTCGTTGATAAATTGGTATCGAGCAATGGTTTCTTTTTGTTGAAGGCGTTTTAAATTACTAACAGATTCTGTTTGAAAAGTTTGAATTCCTTTTATTTCATTTCGGTTTAATTTTCCAAAATTAACATCGTGTGTAACGACCAACCAAAGTTTATATTGATCTTGATTTGGAAACATTTTTTGAAGCTTACTAAAATATTCGGGAGCTACTTTTGAAGCGTTCAAACAAGGTTTTAGAGATAGATTCTGATAATTGGTTATTAGTTTTTTTAAATCCTCAATCCCAGTTTTTTTCCGAGAACTAATTAAGGCGATTTTGGTTTCTAGCTTTTTTTCTAGGGCTTCAATATCTAAACTAATAGCTTTCCGTTTCATTCTATCTGCCATATTAATGGCTAAAATAGTGGGAATACCAAGGTCTTTAATTTGTGTAAAAAGAAGTAGATTTCGTTTTAAATTTTCCACATCGGAAATCACAACAGCGACATCAGGAAAATCTTTATCGTTTTTGTTGAGCAATAACTCAATAACCACATTTTCATCTAAAGAGGAAGCATTTAAGCTATAAGTTCCTGGTAAATCGATGATGTGAGCTTTTAAGTTTCGTTGAAGTTGGCAGGTACCTTGTTTTTTTTCAACTGTAATTCCAGGGTAATTTCCAACTTTTTGGTTAAGACCTGTTAGAATATTAAAAACCGAAGTTTTCCCAGTATTGGGGTTTCCGATGAGTGCTACGTTTATTTGTTTAGCCATCGATTAATTCTATTTCAATCTTGCAAGCCATTTCTTTTCTAATCGCCAAATAACTTCCATTAATGGTTAGATAAAGCGGATCTTTAAAAGGAGCTTCTTGAATTAGCTTTACTTCATTGCCTGGTAAACAGCCCATTTCTAACAATTTTAACGGAACCGCATCTACCGAAAAGTCTTTAATAATGGCTCGTTGACCAATTTCTAAAGAAGCAATAGAAAGCATATTATTATTTAGATTGATTTTAAACAACAAATGTAAACTAACCAAACGACATGAAGAAATGAAGTTTTAAAAAAGATTGAATTATCTTTTTTGTTAGGACTTACGACTAGACCATTTATGACCTATTTTTAACCAATACAATACCTACAAGGTCTTTAAGACCTTGCAGGAAAGGTTAAAAGAAAACCTTCTGCATACAACTATTTTGGTAATAAAAGTCTGTCATAAGTTTTTCAGTCATAGGTCGTTTAGTCGTCATTAATTCATTCTTTTTTCAAGATTTCAATATCCTTTAAAAGTTGTTCAATATCTTCTTTTTTGGTTCCGTCATAGAAACCTCGAATTCGTTTTTTGGTATCTACTAGAATAAAATTCTCGGTGTGTATCATATCGTATTCATCGCCGTTTCCGTTGGTTTTTACAGCGAGATACGATTTCCTGGCAAGTCGGTAAATTTCTTTTTTATCTCCAGTAACCAAATTCCATTTTTTATCGTCCACTCCTTTTTCTAAAGCGTATTTTTTTAGTTGCGGAACCGAATCTATTTCTGGAGTAACCGTATGTGAAAGCAACATAATTTCGGGATTGTTTTTAAGTCGTTCTTGCAATACCGCCATATTATCGGTCATAATTGGGCAAATGGTTTGGCAAGTAGTAAAAAAGAAATCGGCTACATAAATTTTGTCCTTATAATCTTCTTGAGTGATTGTTTTTCCGTTTTGATTAATCAATGAAAAATCGGCAATGGTATGATATTTTTTTACGTGTTGAATGGTACTATCTACCAATTCAGCATTCACTTTTGCTGGTTGAAAAATAGGTAAAACTTCCTTAGGTTTTTTAATTTGATAAATTATTGAAATAATAATTACCGATAGAATAAAAAGCACAATGGCTAAAGACTTAAATTTTGAAAAAAATTGAAGCATTTTGTAGAAAGGGTAAAGATTTAGAATTGCAAAGTTAAACGACATTTATCATATAACAACCGAGTTTGGATTACTAATTTTGTAAATATTTAAAAAAATTATTTATTGGCATTTATTTTAAATACAATATTGATTTACTAATTAACCTTTTGTAAAGACGGTTTATAACTTTAATTTTCTATTTTTGCACGTTAATTTTATAGACTATGAGTCCATTTGTTGCTAAAGCAATTCAGCTTTTATTAAGCCTTTCCTTATTAATCATATTACACGAGTTGGGGCATTTTATCCCAGCCAAAATATTTAAAACACGAGTAGAAAAATTCTTTCTATTTTTTGATGTTAAATTTGCCTTATTCAAAAAGAAAATAGGCGAAACAACCTACGGAATTGGGTGGTTACCGTTGGGAGGATATGTAAAAATATCTGGGATGATCGACGAGAGTATGGACAAGGAACAAATGGCATTACCGCCACAA
>JALWUJ010000171.1 GCA_027080135.1 Flavobacteriaceae bacterium
ATTCGTACCGACGATTTAGGAGCTTTGGTAATTTCTGAAATTGTAAAACGAAACCCTAATATTCCAAAAGATGCTTTTGACGATGTGATTATAGGTTGTGCAAATCAAGCAGGAGAAGACAATCGGAATGTGGCAAGAATGTCGCTGTTATTGGCAGGACTTCCTTTTACGGTTCCAGGAGAAACGGTTAACCGACTTTGTAGTAGCGGACTTTCAGCAATTATTCACGCAAATAGAGCGATAAAAGCGGGCGATGGAGATTTATTTATTGCTGGAGGAGTGGAGAATATGACACGCGGTCCTTACGTGATTTCAAAAACATCTTCTGCCTTCGGAAACGATTCTAAAATGTACGATTCTAGTTTCGGGTGGCGTTTTGTAAATAAGAAAATGGACGCACTTTACGGAACGGAAGGAATGGGAAACACCGCTGAAAATCTTGTTGAAAAATACAATATCTCTCGCGAAGATCAAGATGCCTTTGCATATTGGAGCCAGATGAAAGCTGCCGAAGCTCAGAAAAACGGAAGGTTAGCAAAGGAAATAGTTTCAGTTGAAATTCCACAACGAAAAAAAGACCCCATCATTTTTAAAGATGATGAGTTTATAAAACCAACTACTTCCAAAGAAATATTAGCAAAATTACGGCCTGCTTTCAAAAAAGAAGGAGGAAGTGTCACTGCAGGAAATGCTTCAGGTTTAAACGATGGGGCGGCAGCTACGATCATCGCTTCTGAAGCAGCCGTAAAAAAATACAATTTAAAACCCATGGCAAAAATTGTAAGTTCTGCTGTGGTTGGAGTTGAACCAAGAATTATGGGAATTGGACCTGTGAAAGCTTCCAATAAAGCACTAGAAAAAGCAGGATTAACAATGGAAGATATGGATATTATCGAAATCAATGAAGCTTTCGCGTCTCAAGCATTGGCTTGTATTAGAGAATGGGGATTGGAAGATAATGACCCAAGAATCAACCCAAATGGAGGAGGGATCGCTATTGGACATCCATTAGGAATGACAGGAACCAGAATCGCTTATTCCGCAGCTTTGGAGTTACAAGAAACAGGAAAACGATATGCGTTAGTTACCATGTGTATTGGCGTTGGGCAGGGTTATGCTGCAATTATTGAACGAATGGAATAAATACACTCCTGCAAGGTTTTAAAAACCTTGTAGGTTTGAAATTAGATTAAATGAATAAAGTAAACAAATCAGGTGTTATTCTTTATGTAAATGAATACAAAAAATGTATTTCATTTTACAAAGAAATACTTGAATTGGAGATTTTATTTGATACTAAATATTTAACTTGTTTTAACTTCTTCGGGAGTTACCTAATGATTGAAAAAGAAGACCGAAATGAATATTTAGTAAGTAAAGAAGACAAAAAGAATTACACTTGTTTGCGGTTAAATGTTCAGAATATAAAAGAGGTTTCAAATAAATTAAAAAACAAAAATATTGAAATAGATTATCAAGAACACGATTGGGGAATTGTTGCAAAATTCAAAGACCCAGATGGTAATTTAATAGCATTTAAAGACTCAGAAAAATTTGATCAACAAATTGAAGAGCATAAATTGAAAATAACTCCTAGCAGGTTTTAAAAACCTGTTAGGTTTAAAAATTATAAAAAGAACACAAGTTCAAATATAAATATTAATTATATTTACAAATAATAAATATAAAATGACAACATTCACATCATCTCTGCCAGACGAACTTCTAGAGAAGCTATCAGAATTAGCCAAAGAACTTAAGATACCTAAAAATAGGATAATTGAGAAAGCACTAACTCATTATCTAGAACAGATAAAAAAGGCTAAATATGCAAAGTCTTACATACGTATATCCAAATCTGAAGATATGTTACTAATAGCTGAGGAAGGAATAGAAGATTATTTTAAGGTGCTAAAGGAACTAGAAAAGTGAAAATAAAAAAAATGCAGCAAGGAGAAATTTGGAATGTGTACTTTGATCCAATTACGGGGAGTGAACAATCGGGAAATAGACCAGCAGTTATCATAAGTGGAAACTTGATGAATGAAAAATCGAATTTATCAATAGTATGCCCTTTAACAACATCACTTCATCATTTTGAAGGAAATCCCATTGTAAAACCCAATGAAGACAATGGGTTGAAAAAAGAATCAGAGGTACTTGTTTTTCAAATTAGAACTCTTTCACAGAAGCGGTTTAAAAAGAAGATGGGAGTTATTTCAGAAGAGAAAATGAAAATGATTAGAAATACATTAAATGATATTTTAAGATATTAACCCAGTAATCTCAAGAATAAAAAATCCTAACAGGTTTTTAAAACCTGTTAGGTTTGAAATTTATATACGAATTCCTGCAAGGTTTCAAAAAACCTTGTAGGTTTAAAAAATTATAAAAAGAATAAAGTTTAATTAATTTACCCGATTTTTCGGGCAATAGTATGAAAAAACTAGAAAGTTACATCAACGGACAATGGTTGTCAGGAAACGGAG
>JALWUJ010000172.1:0-3182 GCA_027080135.1 Flavobacteriaceae bacterium
CCATATAACTAAAAAGGCAAAAAAAATCTGTACAACAGTGATATGTGAAAATTTACTGTCAAAAATTTATTAAAATAATATTTATACTCACGATCGAATAATTTAGTCAATAAAAGACTAGTGATTAATTAACTAAAACATTCAAAGAAGTTAACTTATGAAATATTTTACTTTATCCCCGTTAAATTCATTAAAAATGAAAAGAGTAACTATATTGTTATTCTTTTCATTTTTTGGTTTTAACACAATTCAGGCACAATTTTGTCCTGTTCTCGACCCCAATGGGGTTTACAATCCCAAAGAAGATATATTAATTACATCTTACCATCAATCCATAGCTAAAACAGAAAATGGAATTATTACCTGGGGAGAAGATATGGACTCAAATGGGACTACTGATCCAGTAATGCAATTAATAGATCCAGTAAATGGTTATAACTATACAGGTACTATATTACAATTTGCGGTTTCTGGAAATACTGGAGGGCAAGCTTTCTTGCTTACAACTACTGGGCTTTATGCTTGGGGAATGGTTAATGAAGTAGTGAATACCGATTTTGTTTCGGGTACTGCTTTTGCCCCAATGGCTCTTCCAGGCGGAGTTGCTGCAACAGATGTATTAGACTTGTATGCTACCTCAAATGCTTTTGTAATAACAACCAATACTGGTGAAGTTTGGGTAGCTTCAAGAGAAACTAGAATTAGTGGAAACACTTCTACTGATCCAACAATTTGGCAACATGTTCAAACCTCTGCAGGTGTACCTTTGACAGATGTTTTTCATGTTACAGGTAGTGATGTGGCATTGTATGCACTTCAAAACGATGGAGATATTTTTGTTTGGGGAAACAATGTGTATTTAGGTGATGGTAATGGAGCTTCTAATTATGATTATGCAACTCAAATGACTGCACCTCCTTCTATACCTAAATATATTTCTTCCTATTTTAATGATACCGATACTCAGCACGGAGTTTTGGCTTTAGGTCAAGATAAAAAAGTATATGGAGTTGGTCATAATACTGTAAATAGAATAATAAATGAAAGTTCAGGTGCTGTTCTTAATTGGGAAACAATAAAATACAATGGAGGAGTTGAATTGACAAATGTATTGCAGTTATCAACCAACCAAACTTCAGAACAATATTCAAGTGCAGCTGTAATTGTTTCTGGACCTTCGGCTTCTGATCCCAAGGAACTTTATACTTGGGGTTCTAACGATTTGGGAAATATTGGACATGGTGGATTAAGTATTGTAGAGTACCCATCTGTTCCAGGAGGTTATACATTAGGAGGTGATGATGCTATATATGTAAGTGTTGGTGGTCATGCCACAACTATTTATAATAAAACAACCAAAACCATTTGTTTTACAGGTCACGTTACTAACAATAGTACAGGAGGATTAACAGGTTCAACAGCAACTTCATTTACTTGTCTTACAGTTGTAAATTTTGACTTATGTGGAGTAAATGCTTGTTTAATAGATAATATTTCTTTGTCAAATGTTTCTACTTGTAACGATAATGGAACTCCTAGTAATCCTGCGGATGATTTTTTTACAGCAGATGTTACGGTTACTTTTAGTGGAGAACCTGCTACAGGAACTCTTGATTTAACAGGAGATGGAACTGCTTCAGTTGCTGTTGGGTCATTAGGAGTAGGAACCTATACTTTTACAAATGTTCAAATGGCTGCCGACGGAACGGCAATAGATTTGTCTGCAACTTTTTCAGATCAAAATACTTGTACTTTTAACAATCCTAATGTAGGAACAGCTCCTGTAAATTGTAGTAATATAGATCCAATTGCTGAAGACGACTTAACTTCAACACCTATTAATACACCAGTAATTATAGATGTGTTAAATAATGATTTAGATCCAGATGGAGATACTTTGGTAGTTACCAGTATTAATGGAATTGCAGTAACTCCTGGTGATGGACAAATAATAGCTGTTCCAGGAGGGACGGCAGAACTTTTGGCAGATGGAACCATTCAATTCACGCCAACACCAGGTTCTACAGCGACAGCAAATTTCCCTTATACAGTTGGTGACGGAAACGGAGGAACTGCAACAGCAAATGTTACGGTGTTAATCCAATTTGGATGTTTGACAAATTATTATCAAAACCTTTCAGATGAATTAAACGTACTAGATGTATTAACTGGAACTTATACTCCAGTAGGCATCTCAACAGATGTTTATAATGCTATTGGTTGGGATACTCGAAGTGATATTATTTACGGTGTAAATGTAAATAGTGAATTAGTTGTAATTGGTTCCGATGGTATCGCTCAACCACTAGGAGCTGTTACAGAGCAAGGAACAGGTACTCCTATAGTTAGTACTATTATTGCTGGAGATATGGACGGATTTGGAAATTTATATGTTAAAGATTTAAATAACGCATTCGACCTATATAGAATTAATGTAGATACTAACGAATATGTAAAAATTACATTTTCAGGTACTGGACCATCAGTTTGGGATATTGTTTATATTCAATCTACAAATTCTTTTTGGGGAGCTAGAGACAATACGCTAGTTAGATATGACTTAGGAACAAACACAATTTCTCAAGTTACTGTTGCAGGTCTTGTGTCAGGAGGTTATGGCGCTGCTTATACAGATAGCTCAGGTCAATTGTTTGTTAGTAGTAATAATGGAGGAATTTATAAAATTTCTGATTATACTACTGCTACCCCAACAGCAGCATTGGTTTTGTCTAGTGCTGTAACTTCGAGCAATGATGGAGCATCATGTCCTCTTGCTCCACCAGCAGTATTTGATGCAGATTTAGTAACAACCAAAGTAGTAGATAATGCTACGCCAAATGAGGGTGATACCATAGTTTATACCATTACAGTCACTAACAATGGTCCTTTAGAAGCTACCAATGTATCTTTAACCGATGTGCTTCCAACAGGAGTAACTTGGGTAAGTGATGATAGTGCTGGAAGTTATATTCCAGGAACTGGAGTTTGGACAATTGGAACCCTAACCAATGGTGCAACTACTTCTTTAAATATTACTGCAACGGTAGATATAGGAACTTCAGGTGATACTATTACCAATGCAACTACGGCAGCAACTGGTGATCAAAACGATCCAACGACAGTAGGTGATGATTTAGAAGAAGATATAGTAGTAAACAACGATGCCGATTTAGTAACAACAA
>JALWUJ010000172.1:3282-9879 GCA_027080135.1 Flavobacteriaceae bacterium
ATGTAGGTACTTCAGGAGACACTATTACCAATGTAACTACGGCAGCAACTGGTGATCAAAACGATCCAACGACAGTAGGTGATGATTTAGAAGAAGATATAGTAGTAAACAACGATGCCGATTTAGTGACTGTAAAAACTGTAGATAATTCAACACCAAATGAAGGAGATACTATTATCTATACAATTTCAGTTACTAACAATGGTATTGCACAAGCGACCAACGTTTCATTAACTGATGTGCTTCCGACAGGAGTAACGTATGTTTCTGATGTTCCAAGTCAAGGAGTTTATGAAAATGCTACAGGTATATGGACTATAGGAACCATTGATAATGGAGCAACTGCAACTTTAAATATTTCAGTAACAGTGGATTTATTGACAGCAGGAACATTTATTAATAATGTAACTACTGCTGCAACAGGTGATCAAGATGATCCAACAGATGACGGAAACGATTTAGAAGAAGAAATAGAAGTAATTCCAACTTGTGTGGAAATAATGAACGGTACATTTGATATCTGTGAATTATTAGCAGGCGATCCTACCAATCCTCTTGGACAAGAAGATTGTGATGGAGATGGAGTTACCAACCTTTCTGAATGTGAAAATGGTACAGATCCCACAGATATGTGTGATTTCATTTTAGATGACCAAACAGTAAATCCTTCACAAGAATGGAACGATGCAGATTGTGATGGAGATGGTGTAACTAATGGAGATGAAATAGAAGATGGAACAGACCCATTAGATTCTTGTGATTTAGTTGTATCAAGTCAGACAGTGCCACCAAGTCCAGAATGGAACGAAGATGATTGTGACGGAGACGGTGTAACCAATGGAGATGAAGTTGAAGACAATACAGATCCATTAGATTCTTGTGATTTAGTTGTGTCAAGTCAGACACTACCACCAAGTCCAGAATGGGATGAAGATGATTGTGATGGTGATGGTGTTTCAAATGGACAAGAAATAGAAGATGATACTGATCCATTAGACCCTTGTGATTACGACTTCAATAGTCAAGATATTGATTACGATACACAAGTAGTATTAGGAGTAAGTGATGAGTGGTTAGAGTTGGATTGTGACGGCGACGGACTACCGAATGGAGAAGAAATTTCAGACAATAATGATAACGGAATTCCTGATTATGACGAAGTAAATAACAATGACCCAGATGCCGAAGATGATTTAGAAATCTTTGATATTATGACACCAAATGGTGATGGATTAAACGATGTATTTGTAATTAGAGGAATACATAACTATCCAAACAATACGGTTCAGATTTTTAATAGATGGGGAGTTCAAGTATACGAAACTACAGGTTATGGTATTAATGGTAATTTCTTTAGAGGTTATTCAGATGGAAGAACTACTATAAGTAGAGGAGAGAAATTACCAGTAGGTACTTATTATTACATCTTAGTTTATGAAAATAATGAGGGTATTACCAAAAAACAAGCTGGACCACTTTATATAAACGTAAAATAACACTCAAAAAAAAACATCTGCCAAGTTTTGGCTTGGCAGATTTAATAAATTACACTTATGAAACATTTTAACGTAACAGTTTTAATACTATTATTTTTAGGATTATTTACAAATACAGCAACAGCACAACAAGATGCTCAGTTTACGCAGTATATGTATAATACCATGAGTATAAATCCTGCCTATGCTGGATCAAGAGATGTGCTGAGCTTTCTTGGTTTGTATAGAACACAATGGGTTGGCTTAGATGGAGCTCCAAGAACATTTACCGTTTCTGGACATTCACCATTAGGTGAAAATATGGGAATTGGTATTAATGTAACCAATGATGAAATATTTATTTCAAAAGAAACTTATTTTGATATCGATTTTAGTTATGCTATTAATTTTGCTGACGATAGAAAATTAGCTTTTGGTTTAAAAGGCGGAGGGCATTTGCTTAATATAGATAGTAATTTGGCTAATGAAGGTCCTTATAATCCAGGAGATGGTTCTGCTGAAATTTTTATAGATAATAAGTTTTCACCCCAATTTGGAGCTGGAGTTTATTATTATACTAATAAATTTTATGCCGGTTTTAGTGTTCCAAATATTTTAGAAACTGAACACTTTGACGAATCTTCAAATAGCAATTCAAATGCCATTGCTAAGGAACGTGTTAATTATTATTTAATGACTGGTTATACCTTTGATTTAAGTGATAATGTACTTTTTAAGCCTTCAGTATTAGGTAAAATTGTTGAAGGGTCTCCTTTACAAATAGACCTTTCTGCAAACTTTTTATTCTATGAAAAGTTTACTATAGGAGCAGCTTACCGTTGGAGTGCTGCTTTTAGCGGAATGGTTGGTTTTCAAGTAACAGACCAAATTATGTTAGGTTTTGCTTACGATCAAGAAACAACTGATTTGGCAAGATACAATAACGGTTCTTACGAATTTTTCTTACGCTTTGAACTATTTAACAATTCCGACAGAATATTGAGTCCAAGATTCTTTTAATGAAAAATATACCCATGAAATACTTTTTACATTTTTTTGCATTTATATTTATAGTTTCATCTTCTGCATTTTCTCAAGAGAATAAAATAAAAAGAGGAAACAAAGACTTTGATAAATTTTCATATATCAACTCTCGTGATATCTATTTGAAAGTAGTTGAAAAAGGTTACGAGTCACAAGATATATACCAAAACTTAGGAGATTCCTATTATTTTACAGCCGAATTACAAGAAGCTTCAAAATGGTACGAATTACTTATTCAGAAATACGAAGAATCTGTTTCACCAGAATATCTTTTCAGATATGCTCAATCATTAAAAAGTGTTGAAAAATACGATGAAGCAGATCAAATAATGGCTAAATTTTACGCTGCAAATCCTTCCGATAGTAGAGGAACCAACTTTGAAGATGAAAGAAATTATCTAGATTTTATTGAATTACAATCGGGAAGATTCGATTTGAAACCTTTCGAAATGAATTCTGAAAATTCAGATTTTGCACCAACTTTTTACGGAGAACAATTAGTAATAGCTTCGTCAAGACCTGAAGGAAACGCTTCTGTGAAAAAACACAAATGGAACGATCAACCCTTTTCAGATTTATATGTAACTAACCAAGGAAACGAGAAAAGTGACGTTACTAATTTATCTAAAAAAATAAATACCAAGTACCACGAATCTACTGCCACTTTCAGTAAAGATGGAAATACAGTTTATTTTACTCGTAATAATTACACTAATAATAAATTTAAGAAAAGTACAGATGGTGCAAACCTTTTAAAACTATATCGCTCAGAAAAAGTAAACGGAAAATGGTCAAAAGCAGTAGAGTTACCTTTTAATAGTGATGAGTATTCTACTGCTCATCCAGCTCTTAGTCCTGATGAAAAAACACTTTACTTTGCTTCGGATATGCCAGGAGGAAAAGGTCTTTCAGACTTGTATAAAGTTACTATTACCGAAGATGGTTTTGGAACCCCTTTATTATTAGGAGGTGATATTAACACTGAAGGTCGCGAAACTTTTCCTTTTATTGCTGAAAATGGTGATTTGTATTTTTCATCAGACGGTCATCCTGGATTAGGAGGTTTAGATGTTTTTGTAGCGGAACAAAGTGAAGACGGGTTTTATAGCGAAAGCTACAATATTGGTCGTCCTGTAAATAGCCCTTCAGATGATTTTACATTTGTAATAAACCCAGAAACAGGTATTGGTTATTTTGCTTCTAATAGAGCAGGAGGAGTTGGTAGTGATGATATTTATACTTTCAAACAAAACAAAGAATTAATAAAAAGTTGTATTCAATCTTTAGCTGGAATTGTAAAAGATAAAAATACCAATCAAATACTTCCTGGAGCAACAGTTGTTTTGGTAGATGTACAAGGAAATGTTATTGCTGAAACCATATCAGGAACAGATGGAAGTTTTGAAATCAATCCTATTTATTGCGATAAAACGTATGCATTAAGAGGAACCATGATAAATTATACTCCAGATGAAGTTTCTTTTGCAACTTCTTCAACATTTTCTGAAGAAGTAACAAAAACACTTTATTTAGCACCTAAAGTTCCGGTAATAGTAGGAAACGATTTAAATAAAATACTTAATTTGAATCCTATTTATTTCGATTTAGACAAGTCGTTTATTCGTCCAGATGCAGAAATTGAATTGCAAAAGGTAATCGCTGCGATGAACCAATATCCAGATTTAAAAATAGATGTACGTTCTCATACAGACAGTCGTGCTAATGATGATTATAACATTAGATTGTCACAACGTAGAAACGCTTCGACCATAAAGTATATAGTTGAAAAAGGAGGAATTTCAGCAGATAGATTAACTGGTAAAGGTTATGGAGAAACACAATTGGTAAACGAATGTTCCAATGATGTTCCTTGTTCGGAAGAAAAACACCAACTTAACCGACGTTCAGAATTTATAATTGTAGATAATTAAATATTATTTATCCCCACAATTATATAGCCTTCTTGGAAACAAGAAGGTTTTTTTATGGAATATTTTCCATTAATACTTGGAAATATTCCATAGTTTTGTATATTTGAGAATGGACAAAAAATTATCAAAAGAAGCCATTCGGTTTAAAAAAGTTCGGGAAGAGCTGCGATTCACCCAACAATCCTTTGCAGAAATACTCGATATTGGAAGCAGTACCGTAGATATCGAACGTGGAAAGACAAAAATTCCAGGGAAAGCAGTAATGCAACTTTTAAAACAATTTAATATCAATCCCCTTTGGTTGTTTGGCGAGAGTTTTCAGCAATTTGTAAATATAAATGGAGGTGATGTAAGTCCGAAAGTAATAACACTTAACGAAGATAATACCGATGCCATCGTATTGGTAAATCAGAAAGCAGCTGCGGGTTATCCTCATAATGTTCAAGATGTAGATTGGTACCAAACCTTGCCTGTTTTTAATTTACCATTACCACAATACCGAAATGCTACTTATCGCGGATTTCAAGTAGAAGGGGATAGTATGTTGCCTAATATTCGTCCCAATGATTGGGTTTTGGGAAGAGCCGTTTCAAACGTTACCGAAGCTTCAGATAACCGTATTTATATTGTGGTTTTACACGATTCGGTATTAGTAAAAAAGCTTCAAAAAATGAAAGACGCTTCAAAAATTAGATTAATATCTTTAAACGAAGAATACTTACCTATTGAAGTTAAAGTGAACGATATTCAGGAATTATGGCAAGTAAATAGCAAGCTTACTTTTGGGGTTGAAGAACATTCTGAAAGCAATTTGCTAAAGCAATTACAACAATCTATGGAAGAGTTAAAGGGGCAGATTAAGGGTTTGAATGCTTAATTTAATAATGCTTCTACCTCTTTCTTTAAGATAGGCAAATGCTTTATAACAATTAGCCAAATGATATCTTCTGTAACGCTATCATAGTTATGAATAATTCTATTTCTTGTATCGACAATTTTCCGAGAATCTGTTATGGAAATATTGGTATCTTTTTTTAAAACTCTATTTAAAGCTTCCCTATTATTTCAAGGTTTCGTTCAATAGCTTTTTTTGTTTTCAAGTCTTTTTGAAATTCAAAGAAATCTTTTTTCTCAGGTAAAAAACTGTTTATTTCTTCAATTGATTGGTTAATGTCTTGAAGCCATGTTTTAATTTCAAGATCCATAAATTAACCGCTTAGAATTATTTAAATTCTCAATAAAGTATTTGTTTTTTAATGCTCGTTCTTCTAATAAATCAATTTTTCTTCTAAGCAAATCCTCTAATTCAAACTTTAACTTAAAATAATTTTCTGCATAAATTATAGGATCATTAGAGTTAATGTCAACTAAAAAATCAACATCACTATTGTCAGAAAATTTGTTTGTAAGAACTGATCCAAAAGCAAATAAGTGTTTCACTTTGTATTTTTTACAAAGCTTAGATATTTTATTTCTATAGGAATCTAAATACATAAATTTTAAGTTTTTTCAAATATACAAATAATTGAAAACGTAAACTATTTCTTGATTTTTCGATTTTCAGAAATACTTATAACATAGTATTGTCGCTAATAAAATCAACCACTTTCTGAGTAGCACCTGTATTGTGTTCAATATAATCTTTGGCAATTTTCCCTGCTTTATTTCTAAAAGCATCATCGTTTACCAAACGGAATAAAATCGCAGAACAACCCAAAGGCATTTTTACAGAAAATAAGCCTTTTAATTCTTTAAGCTCTTTTGCTTCAGGGAAATTTTCATAGTTCTTTCCAATGACAATCGGAACTCCAAAAGTGGCAGGTTCTAATATATTATGCAATCCTGTTTTTCCCATGGCGCCTCCAACATAAGCAACATCGGCATAATTATAAATTCTGCTTAAAAGCCCTACCGTATCAATAATAAAAACAGAATAATCTTTTAAATTTTTCCCTTTCATTTCGGAATACAAAACGGTTTTCTTTTCAATATTTAGTTTTAAATCTTCAATTCTAGAAGGTTTTACTTCGTGAGGAGCGATAATAATTCTAGCTTTATCTGATGAATTATTAATATATTCCATCAATAAACTTTCGTCTTCTGCCCAAGTACTTCCGCAGACTACCGCAATTTTATCTTGCTTAAAT
>JALWUJ010000173.1 GCA_027080135.1 Flavobacteriaceae bacterium
CATAAAGTAGGTCACAGTTTGGTGAGGTTGATTTTCAAAATTATTAAATAATAAAGTAATTAAATATAGAATAAGCAATTGTTATTCACAATATTTTTAACAAGAAATAAAAATTTATTAAAACTTATTTTAACCACCCTTTTTTTTGACAACTTTTACTATATAGGTAAAGAAATAAAGCAATAACAATTATAATAATTGGAAAAATTATTCCGTCTGTTGTACCAAAAACTTTAGCAGCATTGGTCATAAAAAAGGAATGCCCCATTTTTATAGTTGCAGAAATTAAAGACAATAAAAAAAGGGGTACCGACCAGTTTTTCTTTAATAATAAAAGCAAACTTCCTAATATCCCAGAAAATACTGATAAGGCAAAAAGCCCAGTAGCCCAAGCGGGTGTGTTGCTAAATAATTCTTGCTGTTGGGGAGTCATTGCTTGCATTGCTTCTTCAGTAATATAAACTTGTCCTAAGTATGCCATTACGCCCATGGCGTTCCAGATTAATGCGATAATTGCGATGATCCAAAAACCTAATTTTGGTTGGTGAGTTGTTCCCATTTTTTGTTGATTTTAAGTGATTATTTGATTTTATAAATATATGTTTTTAGTCTTGCATTTGCAAACTATTGATTTGTTGAAAGTTATAAGCTACAATTTTTATGTATCTTTAAAAGAAAAAAAATAATGGCAATCATACCTACTTCTTCGTTTACATTCTTAAAAAAATTAAAGAAAAACAATCATCGCGATTGGATGCTTGAAAATAAAAAGGAATATTTGGTAAACGAAAAACAATTAAAAGAGTTTTATACTTCTATAGAAAGTCAATTAAATGAAACCGATGAAATTTTAAAATTAAAAGTGTTCAGAATTAATAGAGATGTTCGGTTTAGTAAAGATAAAACACCTTATAATGTTCACAGAAGTGTAAGTTTTAGCAGGGCAGGAGCACATAGGCGAGGAGGATACTACTTGCGTTTAGAACCTGGAAATTCTATGATGGCAGGTGGTTTTTTTTCACCCGAACCAGCGGATTTACTACGAATAAGAAGAGAGTTTGAAATGGATTCTTCTGAAATAAGAAAAATTATTAATCAAAAAGAATTTAAAAAAGCCTTTGGGGGTTTTAATCAAGAATATAAAGTAAAAACAGCTCCCAGAGATTTTAACAAAGAAGATCCAAATATAGATTTAATAAAACTGAAAAGTTTTTTTGTAGTACATAAATTTACAGACAAAGAAGTGTTTTCAAAAGATTTTGACAAAAACTTGATGAAGCATTTTCTTTTACTTCGTCCCTTTTTCGATTATATGAGTGAAGTATTAACCACCGACCTTAATGGTGAACCTTTGATTTAACTAGCAAAATGATATTCTAGTAATTGCAAGCTTTTCTTTATTTGTTCTTTTACAATATTCATCATTCGTTTGTTTAGTGCAGAAGAATTTTTCACATATTGCCGATGCTCGTTTATGGTAAATTGCCCAATGATAATTCCTTTTAAAGAATTTCTGAATTTCATATCCTTATGGATGGCATTGTCTATATAATCCAACCTTTTCTCTAAAGAAAGATCGTAAAATACATTTTTATGTTTCTGGATATAATGTTTAAAAACTTCTATCAACAAATCGTTTTGTAATTTTGTAATTGGTCGTAGGGTTTTGTTTTGAAAAAACTCATCTTCAGACATGTTTGAAGTAATTTTTGCTGAAGAAATATAAGGTCTTAATTTTAATAATTCACTATCTCGATTTTCCATATCTTTTGTGTTTTAATAAAATTAGCTTTTAATTGAAGTAATTTTAACTGAAAAATAAATAGTTATAAACGTGGTTTTCAACAATTATTAATATGAATTTAAGTCTTAAAATAAAACGATTACTTTTACTTATAACAGGAATTGTTTTATCAAGTTTTGTATATTTTATAATGGCTAACGAAATATTTCCGCAGGCTCCAGCAGTGGCTGCAATGATAGTTTTTATGGCATTTTTATGGATAACTGAATTACTTCCTTTAGCAGTAACCTCATTAATTCCAATTGTGTTTTTACCGCTAATTGGAGTGGGTAAACTTTCACAAATTACTTCTTTTTACGCCAAACCTATTATTTTTTTATTTCTTGGTGGCTTTATTTTAGCCATCGGAATTCAGAAAACAGGATTGCATAAACGAATCGCCTTGTTTTTATTGCATAAAATAGGAGATAAACCGCATCAATTGGTGTTGGGATTTATGTTGGCAACAGCTATGATGAGTATGTGGATTTCTAACACAGCTTCGGTAATGGTGATGATGCCAGTTGGTCTATCGGTTTTAGAAACTGCCAAGCGCAACGGTTTAAAAGGAAAATTATTGGCAAATTTAGGATTAGGAATTATGTTAGGATTGGCCTACGGAGCTGATATTGGTGGAATGGCAACCATTATTGGAACACCACCAAATTTGGTTTTTATGGAAATGTACACCGAACTTTTTCCTGATCTTCCAGCCATTGGATTTTTAACATGGATGATTATGGTTTTACCTATAAGTGTAATATTTCTATTTACAGGTTGGTTGCTTTTGACAAAAATTGTGTTTAAGTTGCCTAATAATAGAATTATGGGAGGCCACGAAATAATTTTAAATGAATATAAAAAACTAGGAAAAATATCTGCCGATGAAAAAAGAGCAGGACTTATTTTTTTATTAGCTGTTGTCTTGTGGTTAACAGGGTCTGATATACAAATAGGAGAGAGTTTTACCCTTATTGGTTGGAGAACACTTTTAAATTTACACGAATTTAAAGATGCTTCTGTAGCCATTTTTGCTGCAATTTTATTGTTTGTAATGCCTTCTTCAAATAAAGAAAATAAAAGTATTTTAACTTGGAATGATGCTTTAAAAGTTCCTTGGGGGATATTACTGCTTTTTGGCGGAGGTTTGGCTTTGGCAGGAGGTTTCCAACTTTCTGGTTTAGGAGAAATTGTAGGTAATAGTTTTTCTCAAATACAAGTTAATTCGGATACGGTGGCTGTTTTTTCGGTTTCGTTTGTATTGACATTTTTAACTGAAATTACTTCCAATACAGCTATTACCAATTTAATATTACCCGTAATTTCGGAAGCTTCTAAAGCTTTGCAAATAGATCCTCGTTTGTTAATGATTCCTGCAACCTTATCCGCTAGTTGTGCTTTTATGATGCCTGTTGCTTCGCCAACACAAGCGATAGTATTTGGCTCGGGTTATGTAAAAATAAAGGATATGGTAAAAGGAGGAATCTTATTTAATATCATTGGAATTTTTATTATTTCAATCGTGTTTTTGGTTTGGGGAAGATTTGTCTTGGGTATTTAAAAAAAAGCAAAAAAAAACCTCACAGGTTTTTAAAACCTGTGAGGTCTGGGTTTATTTGTTAGCCCTTCTTTTAAAGGAAAACAACTAACTCTTCTTCAAAAATTCTTCTTTACTTTTTAATTTTGGAAGTTCTATTTCATTTTTTTCTAAATAGGAAAAGAATTTTTTTACTTCTTTGTTTTTAATAGCTTTATATTTTGCTTTTGCATCGTTTAGTTCCTGTGAAATTAATTCGAAATTATCTTTTCTGGAGGAAGTTACTTTTCCGTAGTCATTAGCAACTTCGCTATATAAATTCCCTAATTTCTCACGTATTTCTGGATCTGCAGTTGCCACATAATTATCTCCTGTGGTTACCACCAAAGTCTTTTTCAATTCATTTAAAGCATCATAGGCTTTTTGAGCTGTTTTCTTACCTTTAGGATGGTCTTTTATTACCTCTTGAGCTTTGTCTAAAGTTCCGTTAATTTCGTAAACCATAAAGGCTAAATCTTCCACCATATTAAAAAGTGTTTGAGTTAGTTCCTCCTGTTCTTTTCTTTCAGCTAAAGTGGTTGGAGATTTTTCATCGTATTTTACTTCAATAATATGCTCGTAAGTTTTCTTGCCTTTGGTCATTACAATTTTATATTTCCCAGCAGGAACACGAGGAGAGGTAAAGCCACCAAAAGATAGTGTTTTTCCTTCTGCCATTTTTGGAGTGTTGGTATTAAAATTCCAATTTACTACGTTGATTCCTTTGGATTTTTCTGGAGTTAATGAAGTAATTTTATTTCCGTTCATATCCTGAACTTCCATTTTCATTTTACCAAAAGTATGACGCTTTTTTAAGTAATAAATAATACGGGCAGACTTGCTTTTATTTTGACCTACAAACTGGGTTTCACTTCCAAAACTTCCCGAAAAACCACTTTCTTCAGTCATTGTAAAGGGTTTTGTTTTAAAGAAATGAACGTCTTTAGCAAGAATCTCTTGGTTTAATTCACGTAAAGGACTTATGTCGTCAATAATTATTACTCCTCGACCGTGAGTACCCATGACTAAATCATTGGTCGCTTTCTGCAGGTCTATAAAATGTACCGCAACGGCTGGCATATTGTTTTCAAATTTCGACCAGTTTTTTCCACCATCGATGGTGATGTAAAGTCCAAATTCTGTTCCGAGGAATAATAAATTTTCATTTTCGTAATCTTCTTGAATATTTCTAACAATTCCGTGAACATCATCAGAAATAATATTTGTCCAAGTTTTACCAAAATCGGTTGTTTTTAAGGTGTAAGGTTTCATATCGCCCGTTGTATGTCCTTCAAAAACAGCATAAGCAGTTCCTTTTCCGTGGACGGAAGCTTCGATATGATATACCCAAGTATTTGCTGGAATTCCTACTAAATTTTCAGTAACATTAGTCCAATTTTTTCCGCCATCTTGAGTTATTTGTACGTTTCCGTCGTCGGTTCCTACCCAAAGAACGTCTTTATCTAAAGGCGATTCTGCAATGGTGAAAATAGTTGTGTGCATTTCGGCTCCACTATTATCGATGGACAAACCACCAGATTGAGATTGATCTTGTTTTGATTTATCGTTGGTGGTTAAATCGGGTGAAATTACCTCCCAAGTTTCTCCCATATCGTCCGATCTATGCACAAATTGACTTCCCATATAAAAACGGTCATCCACAAAAGCACTAATTGCCATTGGAGGATTCCAATTAAAACGCAAATCGGGATCTCCTTTACGTTTTAAAGGTTGAATGGTACGCGTTCTGTTATTTTCTACATCGTAACGCCAAACTGCTTGAGCACCTTGCATTTCGGAATAAATAATATTTTTTGTTGGATGTTTTAAAACACGATAGCCATCGCCATAACCAACGCTGTTCCAATCGCGAGCATTTACACCTCCAGGAGAAGAAGAAGGTCCATACCAAGAACCATTGTCTTGTAAGCCACCGTAAACATTATAAGGAGTTTCGTTATCTACACTAATGTGGTAAAATTGAGAAAGTGGAAGGTTTTCAGCAATTTCAAAAGTAGAACCACCATCCCAAGAACGGTAAAAACCTCCATCGGTTCCTGTGTAGATGACATCTGAATTATTAATATCGAAAACAATATCGTGAATGTCACTGTGCATTTGTCCAAGAGATTTGAACGTTTTTCCTCCATCTCGACTAATCGAACCGTTTAAGCCACCTTTAACAATAACTTCTGGATTTTTTGGGTCGATGGTTATTCTTGAAAAATAAAAGGGTCTTACAGTTAAACCAAAATCATTATTTAAATGTTCCCAACTTTCTCCTGCATTGGTCGATTTCCATAAACCATTGGTAGCTTTTTCTCCAGTTTCTAAAACTGAATATAAAATGGAACTATCGCTTGGTGCAATTGCTATTGCAATTCTTCCTAAGTCGCCTATTGGAAATCCATTATGAATTTTATTCCAAGTTTTTCCGCTATCTGTAGATTTGTATAAGGCACTTGTTTTTCCTCCTGAAACAAAACTCCAACCAGTACGTCTAAATTCCCACATTGAAGCATATAGAATGGAAGGATTTTTAGGATCCATAATTACATCTGCAGCTCCTGTAGAAGGACCGATATAAAGGATTTTATTCCAAGTTTTTCCTCCATCGTTCGATTTGTAAATACCTCGGTCTTCGCTGTCACTCCAAAGAGCTCCTAAAACACCTACATACATTTCGTCTGTGTTATTTGGATTAATTGCGATAGAAGAGATTCGTTCTGAATTTTCAAAACCTACTTTTTTCCAATTACTTCCACCATCGGTAGATTTGTACAATCCATCTCCAACCGAAACAGAATTACGAGTCCAAATTTCTCCAGTTCCTACCCAAATGGTATTGTCTGGATCTTTTGGGTCTAATTTTACAACACCAATAGATTGAGCGTAATCATCGAAAATAGGGGAGAAGGTAGTACCAGAATTACTCGATTTCCAAACACCACCCCCAGCGGCTCCTATATAAATAATTCTAGGATTGGTGGGATGGTTTTCAATATCTATAATTCGTCCACTCATTAAGGCAGGACCTATGTGTCTGGCTTGTAGGCCACCAAATAATTCTTTTCCTTTTAGTGTGATTTCTTCTTGCCCAAATAAATTAAAAGACAATAAAAAAGCTACAAATACTAATGTAATTGATTTTTTCATAATTGATTAGATTGATTAAAAACAAAACCCCTTTTACACTGAAAACAGAATAAAAAGGGCTTTGTTTATGATTGATAACTGTTTTTTATTTCCCTTCTTCTGTAGTTGCAGGTGTTTCTGGAAATGCGAACATTGCCATATCAATTTCAGGGTTAAGGATAATGTTTTTTATGGTAATTGCTTGCCCTCCCATATTCATAGAAAAAGGAAAGTAAAGACCGTTAACTTCTTCGTAATCACTTAAGGTAGTAACACTCATTTGTCCTTTCATTGGACCTTGTTGAATTTGTGTTTCAGTTACAATAGGTACAAAGTTTTCTTTATCAAAATAATAATAAGTAATGTTTGAAGTCTCCACACCATCTACCATAATTGGGTCTTGTGTTAACATTAATTTAAAAGTGTCTGTACCTTCTTTGGTTTCGCTTCCAATTAATTCAACAGTATATCCTTTATCTTTATAGTTTAATAAAGGAGAAGGAAAATCTTTCATTTGTTTTTTCATATTATCGGTAGTTTCTTGATCGCTTTTTTCGGGAGCCATCGTCATAAAATTAGTCGTCCACATGGTTTCACCGTCAAAAGAAAATTGTGTCATTTCTTGACCTTGTAGGTTAATTTTTACTAATTGTTTTCCGTCCTTTGTTTGGAAAATATCTACTGGAATTACCATTCCTTGTGCATTGGCTTCTGCTTCCATTTTAAGTCCATTTAATTTATTCCAGTTGTCAGCTCCACCAGTATTTTCAAAATAGTTGTTAATAATTTCATCTGCAGTTTGAGCAGAGACAGGGGTAATTGCAATTAATAGAATTGCTACGATTAGTGTTTTGATTGTTTTCATGTTTTATTTTAATTTAGTTATAGATTATGACGCTAATGTTTGTTTTTTGTTACAGTTAGAAAGGTAAAAATTTAATTAATGTTAAAATCGTTGGTTGCGGGTAGTTCAAATATTTCTAAATCAAAATAAGGAGCCGAAGCCAATAAATGGTCAAAAATATCTGCTTGTATGTGTTCGTAATTAATCCATTCTTTGTCTTTGCTGAAGCAATAAACTTCAATTGGTATTCCCTTTTCAGTTGGATCTAAGTGTCGAACCATTAAAAACATTTCTTTATTTACAGCAGGATTATCATGCAAATATGCATCGATGTATTTTCTAAAAACACCTAGATTGGTTTGATTTCTTCCGTTAATTAGTAAAGAAGTATTTGTGTTATGAGTTTTATTATAATTAATATTATCTTTTTCTCTATGTTCTATATAATTGGATACTAAATCTATTTTTTTAAATTTTTGTAATTCCTTTTCATTTAAAAACTTCACCGAATTTTGTTTAATATAAAGGGCTCTTTTAATTCTTCTTCCTCCCGATTCTTGCATTCCTCTCCAATTCTGAAATGAATCTGAAGTCAGATTATAAGTAGGAATAGTTGTAAAAGTATTGTCAAAATTTTGAACACGAACAGTGGCTAAATTTATTTCAATAACATATCCATTGGCACCAAATTTACTAAAGGTAACCCAATCGCCTATACGAACCATATCGTTAATAGTAACTTGAATACTAGCAACAAAACCTAAAATGGTGTCCTTAAACACTAATAAAACAATAGCAGACAAGGCACTTAAAGATGCAACACTAATAGTAGAGTAACCTGTTAAACTATTAATAATAAAAAACGTTGCAGCACTCCAAGTAAAAATCATTAATACTTGTAAGTAGCTCTCTAAAGGTTTGTCTTTATACCTTTCTTTATTATTAAGGTAGTTTTTTGTGGTTCGTAAAATACTTCTTACCACTAATGCACCTAAAACAATAATATAAAGGTCGATTATTTTTAATACAAAAGTTTGTGTAATTGGAAACTCTTTAAAAAGAAATGGTACAAAATGCCAAGTTAAATAAAGAGGAAAAGCGTGCGAAATATATTTTGGAAAATTACTTTTAACCAAAAAATCGTCATAGGAAGTTTTGGTTCTTGGACTTATTATTTTAAAAAGCCAGATAGTAATTTTTTTGATAAGAAGGTCTAGTAAAAATATAGTTCCAAAGAAAATAATCCCAATAAATAATACATTTAGGACAATTGCTATTTCTTTGTTCATACCAATATCCAAGAAATAATCTTGAAACCATTGGTTGTAATCTTGAATAAAATTTTTAAACATTACAAATATTTACGTTCTATATAAAAAGGCCCAAATGGTAAAACAGAACATAAAATTACAATTAAAAAAGTTGGTATGGACCATTTTAGTTTTTCTTTCATTATAAACGCACCCAAAACATAGGCAATAAATAGTGTACCGTGAAGCATACCTACTGTTCTAACTATTTCTTCTCCATATTCAATTTTAGCAATATATTTAAGAGGCATTGCGATACCGAGCAGCACTAAAAATGAAATTGCTTCTAAGGTACTAATGATTCTAAAAGTTTTTATGGATAGATTCATATAATTTTAAAATTTCAACAAATATACACAGGGCTAGTTGACTTCTAAAGTTGAAAAAGATAAATTAACAAACTATTATCATTTTGTTAATCATCGCAAGAAAAGGGAGTGTTTAAATTAGAATAATTTTCGTTTTTTTGAAAACTGAAATGCCACCATTCTGTACGTATGGTATGAAAGCCAAATTTTCGCATTCCTTCAAAGAGTAATTTTCGATTGGCTAGAATTTCTTCTGAAAAATTATAATTATCTATGTGAGCTTCTTTTCCAAAATAATCGTAATCGCTTCCCATTTCTACATAACAACCTTCAAGAGTTTCGAGGGTTATATCTACCGCTGCGCCTTTGTTATGGATAGAGCCTTTGGTGTAGGGGTTGGCAACATAAGTAGCACGAGGTACTTTTGCCCACATTTTTTTTTGAACATCTAAAGGTCGGTAACAGTCATAAATCTTAATGCGGTATCCTTTTTTGTTGAAGTAGTTATTTGCTTCGGTTAAAGCTTTGGCTACTCTTGGTCTTAATAGGCATTTGGCACAATTGTATAGCTGTATTCCAGTGAAGTTATTGGAAGTTGCATATCGGATTTCAAAGGAAAAAATTGTGTCCTTCTTTGAAATTTCAACTAAACTATTTTGAGAATTTATTTGATTTTGAAAGCTAAAAAGAAATAGTAATAAACCATAAATTATTTTTGACTTATAGCCCATTCAATTCCTTTTTTTAAAGATCTAAATTTTTTAATTCGTTCTTTTGAGAACAATCGTTCTAAAACAACACTTAAACCTCCTCGACTATTGTATGCAATAATTCCTGATGCTTTAAAAAGATGGTATTTTTTATCAAACTTTAACCAAGATTGAGGTTCGATAGAATAAGAGTTTACTCTATTAGAG